>NZ_JBXAOE010000038.1:0-89403 GCF_058802485.1 Cupriavidus sp. GW822-FHT02D05
TGTGAAAGTAGGTAATCGCCAGGCTCTCCCTTGAAACCCCCCAGTACGAAAGTACTGGGGGGTTTTGCTTTTGCGGCATCTGCTTTCGAATATCTCGAAAGCAAGAAATAAACTAGCTCGCCGATGGTCGCAGGGCGCGCATGCCAAGTTTCGCAATGGCGACTATAGCCGTGACCAGTGCACCCGCTACGATGCCCGTCAGTGCATTGATCAATACCGGGCCTAGCATTCCCAGGCCTGCTCCGATCATAGGTACCCCAGCCAGCATCTCAGTCGTGGGCCCTGCCAGATGATGCACGGCAGGAATACCGTGTACCAGAATCCCGCCCCCCACCAGGAACATCGCCGCTGTGCCGATCACGGACAGCGTGCGCATCAACCAAGGCGCCAGGCGCAGGATGCCGCGGCCAATGGCTCGCGCGCCGGCGGAAGCCTTCTGGCTAAGATACAGGCCAGCATCGTCCAACTTGACGATGCCCGCCACCAGGCCGTAGACGCCCACTGTCATGATCAAAGAGATGGTCGACAACACGGCCACCTGGGTGCCGAATGTCGCACCGGATACCGTCCCGAGCGAGATCACGATGATCTCCGCCGACAGGATGAAATCAGTGCGCACCGCACCGCGAATCTTGGCTTGCTCATAGGCAGCCATATCCGTCTCGGGATTTGCCGCTTGTGACGCTTCGGAATCGGTTTGTCCCTGAGTGGAATCGCTATGCAGGAAACGGTGCGCAATCTTCTCGAATCCCTCGTAGCAAAGAAAGGCGCCGCCAGCCATCAGCAGTGGCACGATGGCTGCGGGCACGGCAGCGCTGATCGCCAGAGCTGCCGGCACCAGAATCACCTTGTTGCGAAAGGACCCCAACGCTACAGCCCACACAACGGGTAATTCGCGCTCTGCCTTCACGCCGCTGACCTGCTGCGCATTCAAGGCCAGGTCGTCGCCTAGTACGCCGGCTGTTTTCTTGGCCGCCACTTTACTCATGGTGGCTACATCGTCGAGGATGGAGGCGATGTCGTCGATCAGCAGAAGCAGGCTGGTGCCGGCCATATCCAAGGTTCCCAAGTAGACGTAAGGAAAGCGCCCCGTCGCACGGAGGGCGCATAGCGCGATACTGTGCCACAGGCGTCGCAAGCGATGCGAACCATCGCCATTCCGGCGTCGCGCCTCTAGGGGGCTGGCAATTCAGGATGTGAATCGGAGCCGCCTGGGGCATCCGTCAAAAAAAAGACCGCCGGCGGGATAGCAGGGCGGTCTACGGGAAGTCTCGTCGGGGTCAAGCAACGAGTAATTGAAATATGCCAAACTACACGCCTGCTTGCTATCCGCCGTCGGTGGGGGGGGGCACGCTGCCTCTCTTGCCGAACATGAGCACAGAAGCGCCCCCATTGGGAGTGAGAAGGGGACATGAATGAGAAAAGCAGCAGCAAGTACTGCCGGATATGGCGAGAACGCGGCCGCATTGGTGCAGCAGTACGAGAGCCTCCAGTTCGACGATATCCACCGAGACGTACTGCACCTATTTCCACGTGAGCTCAGCAATATTCTGGATATCGGAGCAGGGTCAGGCCGCGATGCGGCCGCGCTCGCCCGCTTGGGACATCGGGTTGTGGCCGTGGAACCCACGGGCGAATTGCGTCGAGAGGGGCAACGCATTCACGCGGCATTGCCGATCGAGTGGGTGGATGATTCACTGCCACACCTGTCGGCGATGCGATCCAGGCGAGAGCATTTTGAGCTGATACTGCTGACTGCCGTATGGATGCATCTGGATGCCACCGAACGACCCATTGCGATGAACTCGATCGCGGAGCTGCTAGCGCCGGGCGCCACGATCATCATGTCGCTCCGCCACGGACCTATTCCCCGAGGTCGAAGGATGTTCGACGTTTCTGCCGATGAGACGCTGGCGCTTGGCCGAGCGGTTGGCCTGACCGAAAGCTACTGCGGGCAGCGTAAGGATACGCAGGGCCGGGACTCGATTTCCTGGAGCGTGATTGCCTTGCAGATGGCATGGCCGAGCGGTCCCGGGATGTCCGAAATGCTCATGCCCGGATCCGGGCGAGGCTTTGGGAGATAGCCATGGTTCAAAAGTTATTCCACGAACTGCCAGTGGATGAGCGCGAGGGTTTCGAGTCGGCTTGCGCACTGCATGGATTTGTACGAGAGGACTTCGATGTGGCTGCGGAGGAAGGCACTCCGTTGAGCGGCGGGCCGAATCGTATCTTGCGGGAGGTCATCGTCGCCCGTGTAGCCGGCGGCGAGGCTCGGCGCTATCCTGGCGGAGCTGGGGCCGCATGGACGGTGGCATTCGAGCAAGACCTGGAGCGGGATATCTTCGGCTTTCCTCTTGCCGATTAATTGAGCCGTCGGGCGCGCCCCCCGAACTCGCGGGCCCTCGTCGAGGACCCCAAGGCTGGCAGTCCGGCACCAAAGCCCAGCTGGAGGGGTAGAGGCCACTCTCGCGCGTGGGCAGCAATAATCCACCGCTGTGGGCCACAGCAAGAGGGGGAAGAAGGGATCTTGGCGCGCGCGAGTGCAGAAAACGAAAACGGCGCCAAGGGCGCCGTGGGAAAATTTCGCTTTCCGTGGGAAAGTTCGTATCGTGAAACGACTAGGTAAAGCGTAAGCCGTTGATACTAATAAGAATTCTGGGGTGGCTGATGGGACTCGAACCCACGACGACAGGAATCACAATCCTGGACTCTACCAACTGAGCTACAGCCACCGTCGATGTCGTTCTGCTTGGTGCCGAACGACGAAGAACAAGATCATACAATGCCAAAAGCCGGATGGCTAGTACTCTGCACAAATTTTTTTAGTGCCACCTGTTTAACCGGCCAGCTTGGAGGATTCCTCCAGCTCGAGCATTCGGCAGATAGCGGCCATGCTGCCAACCATGGTGCGTCGTTGCGCGCCCTGGTAGATGCGCACGCCTTTTGATTGGCGAAAGGGCACGGGCTTGACGGGGCGACGGGCGGAGAGGCGGTTGGCTGGCAGCATGGCTACACCTGGTGACTTGCAACAACAGTTAGCGGTACCCGCTACGCGGGTGCGTTGGCACAATCGGGTGTCGGCTTGTACGGGGATCGCCCGCCTCAGCCGCACTCGTCAGAAGGCGCCGGGGCGGATGAGGCCGACAGCGATGCCTTCTAGTGAGAACTCTTCGCGGCCGGCTTGCACGATGATGCTGGGGAAGTCGGGGTTCTCGGCGATCAGCTCGATGGTGTCGCCGCGGCGGTTGAGGCGTTTGACGGTGACGTCGTCGCCCAGGCGGGCGACGACGATCTTGCCGTTGGCGGCTTCGCTGGCGCGCTTGACGGCGAGCAGGTCGCCATCGAGGATGCCGGCGTCGCGCATGCTGAGACCACGCACCCGGAGGAGGTAGTCGGGCTGCACGTCGAACACCGATGCGTCGACCTGGTATTGGCGGTCGATGTGTTCGGCGGCAAGGATCGGGCTGCCGGCTGCGACGCGCCCGACCAATGGCAGGGTTAGCTGCATGACGCCAGCCATAGGCAGGGAGAACTGGTCGGGTAGCTCGGAGTCGCTACGGGAGACCTTGAGGCGAATGCCGCGGGAGGCGCCGGGGGTGAGCTCGATCACGCCTTTGCGGGCCAGGGCACGTAAATGTTCCTCGGCTGCATTGGGTGAGGAGAAGCCGAACTTGGCGGCGATCTCTGCGCGCGTGGGCGGAAAGCCCGTGTGCTGGAGGCTGCTGCGGATCAAGTCGAAAATCTGCTGCTGTCGCGGTGTCAGGGTCGCCATGGTCGCCGGTGTTTGAAAGCACTGTATGTTTAAACAGTATGCTGTGATTTTATACAGTATCGAGTGAAGTGCAAGCGGAATTTTTGGGAGTTTGCGCATTGACAGGTGCGTCCCGCGGGTCTTGGCGCGTGCCGTGGCGAGTGGGCGGAGGGTTACAATCCGCGGCACCTGAAGCGTCTTGCGTTGCGCACTGTTCAACTTTTCTGGGGCTCCCGAGCTCATTTCCGCCATGTCTCTCCTGCCTCGTGTCGTCGTGCTCGCTACCGGCGGCACCATTGCCGGTTCTTCTTCCAACCCAGCCAGCAGCGCGAAGTACCAGGCGGCGACGGTGCCGGTGACGGCGCTGCTCGATGCGGTGCCGGCGCTGGGCACGGTGGCGCGGATCGAAGCCGAGCAGGTTGCGCAGGTAGATAGCAAGGACATGTCGTTCGCGCTCTGGTCCAGGCTGGTGGAGCGCGTGGCGTTCTGGTCTGCGCAGCCCGATGTGTCGGGCATCGTCATTACGCACGGCACCGATACCCTGGAGGAGACGGCCATGCTGCTGCACCTGGCCTGCGTGGGTGGGGTGCCAGTTGTGCTGACGGCTGCGATGCGACCGTCGACCTCGTTGTCGGCGGATGGCCCGTTGAACCTGCTGGATGCGGTGCGCGTAGCGGCGGATGCTGGCGCGACGGCAAAGGGCGTGCTGCTGGTGATCAATCAGGAGATTCACGCGGGGCGCGACGTGATGAAGGCGCACACATCGGCGGTGAATGCGTTTGTGTCGCCGGTATCCGGGCCGATTGGTTTTGTTCAGGACAACCTCGTGCGCTTTGTGCGTACCCCCAGTCGCTTGCCGGCCAAGGCCTGGCCGGTCCCTTGCGCATGGCCGCAGGTCGAGATCGTGGCTAGCTATGCGGAGCCGGGGCGGATCGTGGTGGATGCCTTGGCGCAGGCGGGCGTGTCGGGCCTGGTCGTGGCGGCCGCTGGCAACGGGTCGGTTCACCAGTCGCTGGTGGAGGCGCTAACCGATGCTGCCGGCGCCGGCGTGGCAGTGGTGCGCAGTTCGCGCACAGGGGCGGGGCATGTGGCGATTCCAGCGCCTCCCCGGCCGGCTTCGGGCGTTTTTGTTTCGGCCGGCGACCTCAATCCTTATAAGACGCGTGTGCTCCTGGCGCTGGCTCTGGCTGCGGAGCCAGGACTGGCAAAGGATCCGGCGGCGCTGCAGGCGCTATTCACCGAAAACTGAGGCGGCTTGCTCCGGATGGTAAAAGCACGCTATACTTTAAGGCTATTCAACCTTGCTGCACCGGACATGGCGCTCGGGCAGCTTATCCAAAAGGAGCGTCAATGCGTCATTACGAAATCGTATTTATCGTCCATCCGGACCAGAGCGAACAAGTCCCGGCCATGATCGAGCGTTACAAGACGCTGGTCACGTCCCAGGAAGGCCAGATCCACCGCGTGGAAGACTGGGGTCGCCGTCAGATGGCCTACATGATCCAGAAGCTGGCCAAGGCTCACTACGTTTGCCTGAACATCGAATGCGGCAAGGAAACCCTGGCTGAACTCGAACACGCGTTCAAGTTCAACGATGCAGTGCTGCGCCACCTCATCGTTCAGACCAAGAAGGCTGAAACCGCACCGTCCCCGATGATGAAGGAAGTGCAGCGCGAAGAAGCTCGCAAGGCCGCGCAACAGACCAGCGAAGTCCAGGCCGCCTAAGTGCGGACTGTTGTGGTTGCCGCCGGCGTTGATCGCCGCGGCGGCAAGTGCGGGCATCGGTGCGGGAGAGTGCGTTGAACCAGTTAAGGCTCTGCGCAACGCTCGCGGAACGCGATGCCTTGCGTTACACCCCGGCCGGGGTCCCCGTGGTTAACTGCATCTTGCAGTACGCGGGCGAGACGGTCGAGGCGCAAACGCCCAGGCAGGTGGAGTTCGCCATCGCCGCCATGGGAATTGGTCAGATCGGCCAGCGGCTTGAGCGTACTCCGCTCGGCGCGATGCTCGACTGCGAAGGATTCCTGGCCCGCAGGCACCGCAACAGCAAGGCTCTCGTCTTTCACATCACTGGATGTAAAGCATTCGAAAAGGATTGAATCATGGCATTCGTCAAACGTGACAACAAGAACAAGAAGCGCTTCCAACAGCAAAACCCGCTGTTCAAGCGCAAGCGCTTCTGCCGCTTCACCGTGGCTGGCGTGGAACAGATCGACTACAAGGATCTGGACACCCTGAAGGATTTCATCGGCGACAACGGCAAGATCACGCCGGCCCGCCTGACCGGCACCAAGGCGCACTATCAGCGTCAGCTCGACACGGCCATCAAGCGCGCGCGTTTCCTCGCGCTGATGCCCTACACCGACCTGCACAAGAACTGATCGGCCCTAGGTCCGTTAAGGAGAAAACACGATGCAAATTATTCTGCTTGAAAAAGTCATCAACCTGGGCAACCTGGGTGACATCGTTCGCGTGAAGGACGGCTACGCCCGTAACTTCCTGATCCCGAACAAGAAGGCCCGCCGCGCTACCCAGACCGCTATCAGCGAGTTCGAAGTCAAGCGCGCCGAACTGGAAAAGGCAGCCGCTGAAAAGCTGGCAGCTTCGCAAGCTGAAGGCGAAAAGCTGAATGGCCTGACCGTGCAGATCACCCAGAAGTCGGGTGTGGACGGCCGCCTGTTCGGTTCGGTGACCAATGCCGACATCGCTGAAGCCCTGGCTGGCCAAGGCTTCAAGGTCGAGAAGGCGCAAGTGCGCCTGCCCAATGGTCCGCTGAAGGTTGTTGGCGACCACCCGGTCAGCGTCTCGCTGCACACCGACGTGCTGGTCGACGTGACGGTTTCCGTCCTGGGCGAACACGCCTAAGCATCGGCCTTGCTGCCGGTTTCCACTTGTCCTTCGGGCTGGTGGGAGCCGGATGCCAGCGCCGCTTGCTTGACCAAACAAAAAGGCAGGAGCATCGCGCTCCTGCCTTTTTGTTTGGCCGCGCCCCTTGCTTGCCTGATTGCCTGATTGCCCGACTGCTACGGGGCGGGGCCGGTTGTCCCGCCGTCACACGGCAGGATGCCCCCCCAACAGCCGGCTGCGAATTCTCCGCCGGCTCGCTGGCGTCGACCGTTATAATCCCCCCCTATGAACGCGCCTGTCGCAGACCCCCAACTAGACAATCTCAAGGTACCGCCGCATTCCATCGAGGCCGAGCAATCGGTGCTGGGTGGCCTGCTGCTGGACAATGCCGCCTGGGACCGTATCGCCGACTTCCTGAACGAAGCCGATTTCTATCGCTTCGATCACCGGATGATCTTCCAGAGCATCTCCCGGTTGATCGCCGCTACCAAGCCGGCCGACGTCATCACCGTCTACGAGTCGCTGCAAGGCGCTGGCAAGGCGGAAGAGGTGGGCGGCCTGGCCTATCTGAATTCCCTGGCGCAGAACACGCCTAGTGCGGCCAATATCCGCCGCTATGCGGAGATCGTGCGCGAGCGCTCGGTGCTGCGCAAGCTGGTGACGGTGGCCGACGATATCGCTACCGCGGCGTTCGCCCCCAAAGGGCGCGAGGTGCGGGAGTTGCTCGACGAGGCGGAATCCAAGGTGTTCGCCATCGCCGAGGAAGGCTCGCGCGGGCAAAAGGGGTTCCAGGAAATCCAGCCGCTGCTGACCCAGGTGGTCGAGCGCATCGACGAGTTGTACCACCGTGACTCGAGCACCGACGTCACCGGCGTGCCTACCGGCTTTATCGACCTGGACCGCATGACCAGTGGCATGCAGGCCGGCGACCTGATCATCGTGGCGGGGCGCCCCTCCATGGGTAAGACCGCATTCTCGCTGAATATCGGCGAGCACGTGGCGGTGGAGCAGGGCTTGCCGGTGGCTGTGTTCTCGATGGAAATGGCGGGCACGCAGCTGGCGATGCGTATGCTGGGCTCGGTCGGCCGGCTTGACCAGCACCGCCTGCGTACCGGCCGCCTGCTTGACGAAGACTGGCCGCGGCTCACGCACGCGATCCAGCGCATGAACGATGCGCAATTGTTCATCGACGAAACACCGGCGCTGAGCTCGATGGAGCTGCGCGCCCGTTCACGCCGGCTGGCGCGCCAGTGCGGCCAGCTCGGACTGATCGTCATCGACTACCTGCAGTTGATGTCGGGCTCGGGCGGCGGCGAAAACCGCGCCACCGAAATCTCGGAAATCTCGCGCTCGCTCAAGGGCCTGGCCAAGGAACTCAACTGCCCGGTGATTGCACTGTCGCAGCTGAACCGAAGCTTGGAACAGCGCCCGAACAAGCGCCCGGTGATGTCCGACTTGCGTGAATCCGGCGCTATCGAGCAGGATGCCGACGTGATCCTGTTTATTTACCGCGACGAGGTCTACAACCCCGATTCGCAGGACAAGGGCACGTCCGAGATCATCATCGGCAAGCAGCGTAATGGCCCGATTGGCACCGTGCGGCTGACGTTCCTGGGCCAGTTCACCAAGTTCGACAACTTCAGCGGTGGCCCCGCCTTCTTCGACAACGACAACTGAAGCCAGTCTTGGCGCGGCTTGCCGGGCATCGTGGCTCGGTGGCCACAGTCGATCGTGCCTGCCGCGTGTCAAAGTCCCCCGGCATCGCCGCACAAACCTGTAAAATATTGCGTTTTGATGACAGCCGCCCTCGGGCGGCTGTCGTTTAATGCGTATCCGCCTGATTCAGTAACTACCCGCGGCGCCCCCGCGCTTCGACAAGGAACATTCCATGTTCGGCCGATTCATGCCCACTGAGGGCAAGTTCTTCGAATACTTCAACCAGCATGCCGATTGCGCGGTGACCGCCGCCCGCGAGCTGGAAGTGCTGGTCAACGACCTGCCCAATGCCGAGGCCCACGCTCGCCGCGTGCAGGCCACGGAAAAGAAAGCCGACCGCATCACGCACGACACGATCGACCTGCTGCACAAGACCTTCATCACGCCGCTGGACCGCGATGAGATCCACAAGCTCATCACCACCATGGACGACATCCTCGACCTGATGGAAGACGTGGCTGAAACCATCTCGCTGTACGACGTGACCAGCCTGACCGATGAGGCGCGCAAGCTGGCCTCCATCTGCGTGCAGTGTTGCGACCAGGTCAAGATCGCGGTCGGCCTGCTCGAGGACATGAGCAATGCCGGCGCCATCCTGAAGACCGCGCAGCAGATCGACCAGCTCGAGTCCGAGGCTGATCGCGTGATGCGCGCCGCCATGTCCAAGCTGTTCCGCGACGAAACGGACGTCAAGCGCCTGATCAAGCTGAAGGCGATCTACGAACAGCTCGAAACCATTACCGACAAGTGCGAGGACGTCGCCAACATTCTCGAAGGCATCGTCCTGGAAAACGCCTGAGGCACAAATCGGCATGCAAACAATACAAATGAGCCTGTGGGTCATTGGCCTGCTGGTGGCTCTCGCCCTGCTGTTCGATTTCATGAACGGCTTTCACGATGCCGCCAACTCGATTGCCACGGTGGTGTCGACGGGCGTGCTCAAGCCGCACCACGCGGTGGCCATGGCGGCCATGTGCAATGTGGTGGCGATTTTCATCTTCCACCTGAAGGTGGCGGCAACCGTCGGCACTGGCACGATCGACGTCAACATCGTCGATCACTACGTGATCTTCGGAGCCCTGATGGGTGCCATTGCCTGGAACCTGATCACCTGGTACTACGGCATTCCCTCGTCGTCCTCGCACGCGCTGATCGGTGGCTTGGTTGGGGCTGCGGTGGCCAAGAGCGGCACCAGCGCACTGGTGGGCGGCGGTCTTCTCAAGACCGTGGCTTTTATCGTCATTTCGCCGTTGCTGGGCTTCCTGCTCGGCTCGTTGATGATGGTGATCGTGGCCTGGACATTCTTTCGTACGCCGCCGTCGCGGGTCGATCGCTGGTTCCGCAGGCTGCAGCTGGTCTCGGCATCGCTGTACAGCCTGGGCCATGGCGGCAATGACGCGCAGAAGACCATCGGCATCATCTGGATGTTGCTGATCGCCAGCGGCCACGTGGCGCAGGGCGGTGCGGAGCCGCCGATCTGGGTCATCGTTTCCTGCTACGTGGCGATCGGCATGGGCACCATGTTTGGCGGCTGGCGCATCGTGCGCACCATGGGCCAGAAGATCACCAAGCTCAAGCCGGTAGGCGGCTTTTGCGCGGAGACGGGCGGCGCGATCACGCTGTTCATTGCTTCGGCGCTGGGCGTGCCGGTGTCGACCACCCATACCATCACCGGCGCCATTGTCGGCGTGGGCTCGGTGCAGAAGATGTCGGCGGTGCGCTGGGGCGTGGCCGGCAATATCGTCTGGGCCTGGGTGCTGACGATTCCCGCATCCGCCTTCATGGCCGCCATCGCATGGTGGATTGGCCGGCAGATCCTCTAAGCCTCCGGGTCATCGGATTCTCGCTCGACAAGCAAACAAAAAGCCAGGCGCTATGCCTGGCTTTTTGTTTGTCGGGAATGCCGGAGCCGATGGCTATTGCGATGGCTATCGATTGGCGAACGCGGCAATCGGATCGTCATCCACGGGGGCCGGGGGCGCAACGGAAGGCGGCGGTGCTGCTGGTGCGGCCGGGGGCGCGACCGATGCCGGCGCCTGGTTGATTCCCGATGCAACCCGCCGCGCGCCGTTGTACCGGGAGGCCCAGTACGACTTGGTCATGTCCTCGAGCCGTACCGTGCCGCCGGTGGAGGGGGCGTGGACAAAGCGATTCTGCCCGACATAGATGCCGACATGCGAATTGGCCCGGCCGGTGGTATTGAAGAAAACCAGGTCGCCCGAGGCCACCTGGCTGCGCTCCAGCGAGACGCCGCGGTCGCCCATGGCTTCGGTGGTGCGTGGCAGGTTGACGTTGGCGGCGCGCAGCACCACATAGCGGACCAGGCCGCTGCAGTCGAAGCCCGAGTCAGGCGTATTGCCGCCGTAGCGATAGGGCGTGCCAACCAGCGACATCGCCTGGATGGAGACTTCTTCCAGCCCGGCGCTGGGATCCACCATGGGGGTGCCTGCCGGCCGCGGCTGGGCGCTATAGCGCCCAGGCGGCGTCGAAGCGCAGGCGGCGAGCAGCAATGCCGCCGCGCAAAGCAGGGGCAGGCGGGCAGTGTGGAAGGCGTGGGCCAGGCTGGGCACACGTCTTCCGGCAGGGGCTATCTGGCGCAGAGGCATCCTTCTTGGTCCGATCCCGGGCCAGGAGCCGTGGCGTGAGGGGTGCAGCGCGGCGAGGGTGCCTCCCCTGGCGCCTTACCAGCGCAATTGCGCGTTGTAGGTGCCCGTACTCACGTTGACCGACTTGGCCTGTCCCTTATAAGTCGCTTCGATATTGTAGCTGCCTTGCGGGGCCTTGATCAGGCACTTGGGCCCGGAAGCGGTAAAGCTGGCCACTTCGTGGCCTTCGCGCGTCATCTTGACGGCCACGTCGGCGAGGAATTCGCCGCGCTCCCCCTGGGTGAACAGCAGGCCCATGTTGAAGTTCTTTTGCTGCGCGGCCAGTTGCTGTTGTTCGTCCGCGGCAATGCCGCCGCAGACGTAGCTGACGGGTCCCATGGTGCGGATTACCATTTCGTCAGCGGCGAGCGCGGGACCCGCAAGCAACGCGGCCGCGGCAATTGCGACGCTGCTGGCCAGCGCGAGCCGCAGCGGTGTGTGGTGCAGATGGTTGTCCATCAATGTCTCCATCGATCCAACAAGCCGGGAGGGGCAAAAAAAAGCGCCCGCCAAGCGCCGGCACGCGAGATGCCGAAATGGCGGGCGCTCCGGATGCTTTGATGCTAGGCCACGCCGGCAGGCAAATCTGCCGGTCGTGGTCCTACAAGGCATCCGATGGTGCCAGAGGTTGCGAAAGCTTAGTCTTCAGCGATGATGCGCCCCCGCCCCTTAGAGGACATCCGCGGCATGGTCGGCCAGGCGCGAGCGTTCACCGCGCGCCAGCGTCACATGGCCACTGTGGCTCCAGCCCTTGAACCGGTCGACCACGTAGGTAAGGCCGGACGATCCTTCGGTCAGGTAAGGCGTGTCGATCTGCGCGATGTTGCCCAGGCAGATGATCTTGGTGCCGGGGCCGGCACGCGTTACCAGCGTCTTCATCTGCTTGGGCGTCAGGTTCTGGGCCTCGTCGATGATGACGAACTTGTTGACGAAAGTACGTCCGCGCATGAAGTTCATGCTCTTGACCTTGATGCGCGAGCGGATCAGTTCCTGGGTGGCCGCGCGACCCCACTCGCCGGCGCTGTCGTCGCTCTTTTGCAGCACTTCCAGGTTGTCGTCGAAGGCGCCCATCCAGGGCTGCATCTTTTCTTCCTCGGTGCCCGGCAGGAAGCCGATATCCTCGCCGACCGGCACGGTGGCGCGGGTGACGATGATCTCGTTGTAGAGCTTTTGGTCGAGCACCTGCTCCAGGCCCGCGGCAAGCGCCAGCAGGGTCTTGCCGGTACCAGCCTGGCCCAGCAGGGTGACGAAGTCGATCTCCGGATGCATCAGAAGGTTGAGCGCGAAGTTCTGCTCGCGGTTGCGGGCGGTCACGCTCCACACATTGTTCTTGTGGTGCGTGTAGTCCTTGAGCGTTTGCAGCAGCGCGGTCTTGCCGTTGATCTCCTTGACCTGGGCGTACAGCGGCAGGCTGCCGTCGCTGGGTTCCAGGAAGACAAACTGGTTGACCAGGAAAGAAGGCACCAGCGGGCCTGTCAGGCGATAGAACATCGCGCCGGACTTCGGGTCCTGCCAGCTTTCCACCCCCTTGCCATGCTTGGCCCAGAAGTCGTTGGGCAGCAGCATCACGCCCGAGTACAGCAGGTCCTTGTCCTCGAGGACCTGGTCGTTGAAGTAATCCTCGGCGGGCAGGCCGAGCGCGCGCGCCTTGATGCGCATGTTGATGTCTTTCGACACCAGCACGACCTGGCGCTCCGGGAACTGCTGCTGCAGGGCGCTGACCACGCCCAGGATCTGGTTGTCCGCCTTGCCCTGCGGCAGGCCGTCGGGCAGCTTGATCTCATTGAGCTTGGTTTGCAGGAACAGCTTGCCCTGCGCGTCGCGGTTGCCCAGCTTGGCGAGCGGCAAGCCGTCGTCGAGCACGCCGTCGGTGCCGCCCACCAGCGCATCGAGGGTGCGGCTGACGGTGCGGGCGTTGCGCGCGACTTCGCTCATGCCCTTCTTGTGGTTGTCCAGCTCCTCGAGCGTCATCATCGGCAGATAGACGTCGTGCTCTTCGAAGCGGAACAGAGAGGACGGGTCGTGCATCAACACATTGGTGTCCAACACGAACAGCTTGCTGGGGCCGGTGTGTTTCTGCATGCGACGGTTGGTCGTGCCGGGGGCCTTGGCGGGAGCCTTGGGCACGGCGGCCAGCGACGGCACGGACTTCAGCGCGGACGGCGGCGCATCCTTGGTGCGCGCTCGCGTCGAACCGCTGGCGCGGGCCACCACGGCCGGCGCATTTTCCGCTTTGCTAGTTCCGGTTTCCAGCAAGGCCACACGCTCCAGCGCCGGCACAGGTTTCTTACCCTGCGACGCTGATTTGGCCTTAGTCAGCTTGGTCACCGGGGCGAATTCGCTCGGGTCAAGCAATTGGGCAGGCTTGGCGGGCATGGTCGGCAGCGGCATGCTAGGCTTTCCTTTCAGGGGGAGAAGACGGCTGGAAAACGGCGCAGGACACCGGCGCGGCCGCATGGCGCCGCGTACTTGGGGATCGTGTCCTGTGCGTACAAAACACACAAACAAAAAAGCCGCCAACCTGGGTAGCAGGTTTGGCGGCTTTTTTTCGGACCGGAGACACGGCAGGTCCGCTACCGGCCTGTGGCAGGGTGCGCCTGGGCCGGGACGATGAAGCAGCGTGGCATCCGGATCTTGAACTCATTAAAGGTCAATGTATCCGAAGGTTTTCTCTTTTGCAATCGCTTGCCGAGAGGACTTTTGAAGGTGTTGCTGCGCCGCATTAAAGCGCCGGGCCGAATCGCCGTGGATCAAGCCCCGGATCAGAGTCCGCGCACGATTTCCAGCACCTCGTCGACGTGGTTGGGCACCTTGATGCCGCGCAGCGCATGGCGCAGGATGCCCTTGCCGTCGATGATGAAGGTGCTGCGCTCGATGCCGCGCACTTCCTTGCCATACATTTTCTTCATCTTGATGACATCGAACAGATGGCACACGGCTTCATCGCCATCGGAGATCAACTCGAAGGGCAGTTCCAGCTTGGCCTTGAAGTTCTCGTGTGACTTCAGGCTGTCGCGCGAGATGCCGAAGACCACCGTGCCTGCCTTGACGAAGTCGTCATGCTGGTCGCGGAAGTTCATGGCTTCGGTGGTGCAGCCCGGGGTGTTGTCCTTGGGATAGAAATACAGGACGACGGTTTTGCCACGCTGGGCGGCAAGGCTGAACGTGCCGCCGGTGGCGGGCGCGCTGAAATCGGGTACGGGCTGGCTGAGACTGGCTGTTGTCATTCTTATGGCTCCTGGGAGGGACAGGAAGGGGGTGGCTGCGTGAGTGCGGTCACCATGGTGGCGGCAGATGGGGGCAGGGCGGCTAACTTCAAGCGTGGCGTGTGCCTAACTTGCGAGAACCGGCCTCCCGGGCCGCCGGGCGGGCTCAGGCAGGTTCCTCCAGCAGCAGGATGGCCGCCACTTTGCGGCCTTCAGCCATCAGGATGTTGTATGTGCGGCAGGCGGCCTGCAGATCCATGGCGTCCACCCCGACATGCAGGCGCGCCAGTGAGGCGGTCAGCCGGGGATGCGGGAAGCGCAGGCGGCTGCCGGTGCCCAGCAGCACCACCTCGGGCGAGTGCGCCAGCAGGCCCTCGAAGTGCGCGGGTTCCAGGTCTTCGAAGCGTTGCACCGGCCAGGGCCGGATCTCGCCTTCGGGCATGACCAGCACGGATTGGGTGTGGCGCACCATATTGATTTCGATATAGCCCGGGCCGTACGACGTTACCGTATTGAGGGCATTGGGCTGGTCAGCGTGGAGTTTCAAGGGCGAACCTTATCTGGCGCTGCCCTTCGCGGCGCGCGCGGCGACTCGGCCGGGGCAGCGCAGGGCGGGTTGAGAGCATTTTGAGGCAGGCGGGCCGGGCGGCTTTGCCGCGGCCCCGTGGTACCGGCGGCGTACGCTGCAATGCAAGAATCCCTGCCGAAGTCTGTCATAATCCGATAAATTATAGCTTTTGCCTCCCTGCCTGCCACGTTTTGCGTTGCAACGCAGCGCACAGGCTACCCGGGCCGCTCCATTTCCACCCAGATTCCCTAGATAGCCGCCGCTACCCGGCGGCGCTTGCCTCCTGCCAACATCGCCGTGAAACCGATCCAGAAATCCAACAAGCTCAACAATGTTTGCTATGACATCCGCGGCCCGGTGCTGGAGAAGGCCAAGCAGATGGAAGAGGAAGGCCACAAGATCATCAAGCTGAACATCGGCAACCTGGCCGTCTTCGGCTTCGATGCGCCGGAAGAGATCCAGCAGGACATGATGCGCAACCTGCCCAATTCGGCTGGCTACTCGGACTCCAAGGGCATCTTCGCCGCGCGCAAGGCGATCATGCACTACACGCAGCAGAAGAATATCGAGGGTGTGGGGCTGGACGACATCTACGTTGGCAACGGTGCCTCCGAGTTGATCGTGATGTCCATGAATGCGCTGCTCAACAGCGGCGACGAAGTGCTGGTCCCGGCGCCGGACTATCCGTTGTGGACTGCGGCGGTGAGCCTGTCGGGCGGCACCCCGGTGCACTATGTGTGCGACGAGGCCAATGAGTGGATGCCCGACCTGGACGATATCCGCGCCAAGATCACGCCGAATACCAAGGCCATCGTCGTCATCAACCCGAACAACCCCACCGGTGCGTTGTATTCGGACGAGTTGCTCAAGTCTATCGTGGCGATCGCGCGCGAACACGGCCTGATCATCTTTGCTGACGAGATCTACGACAAAGTGCTGTACGACGGCCATAGCCACACGTCCATCGCCGCGTTGTCGACCGATGTGCTGACCGTGACCTTCAACGGCCTGTCCAAGAACTACCGCTCGTGCGGCTACCGCGCCGGCTGGATGGTGGTGTCGGGCGACAAGCGGCCCGCGCTGGACTATATCGAGGGGCTGAACATGCTGTCCTCGATGCGCCTGTGCGCCAACGTGCCGGCCCAGTGGGCCATCCAGACCGCGCTGGGCGGCTACCAGAGCATCAACGACCTGGTGGGCGAAGGCGGGCGCCTGCGCCGCCAGCGCGATCTTGCCCATGAGCTGATCACGCAGATCCCGGGTGTCACCTGCGTCAAGCCCAAGGCCGCGCTGTACCTGTTCCCCAAGCTCGATCTATCGATGTACCCGATCCAGGACGACCAGGAGTTCATTTATGAGCTGCTGCAGGAGTCCAAGGTGCTGCTGGTGCAGGGCACTGGCTTCAACTGGGGCAAGCCCGACCATTTCCGTATCGTGTTCCTGCCCCACGAGGAAGACCTGCGCGAGGCCATCAGCCGCGTCGGGCGCTTCCTCGAGACCTACCGCAAACGCCACGGCCGCGCGGCCTGAACCGGCACGCTTGCGGCGCAATCCATTTTTCAGCAACTCAGAGTCAGATCGTCCATGAATCCCATCAAAGTAGGCCTGCTTGGCATCGGTACCGTCGGTAGCGGCACGTTCAATGTGCTGCAACGTAACCAGGAAGAAATCCGCCGCCGCGCCGGGCGCGGCATCGAGATTGCCATGGTGGCCGACCTCAACACCGAGCGCGCCCGCGAGCTGACCGGTGGGCAGGTCGAGGTGGTGGCCGACGCCAACGAGGTCGTCACCCGCCCCGAGATCGACATCGTGATCGAGCTGATCGGCGGCTATGGCATCGCCCGCGAGCTGGTGCTCAAGGCCATCGAGAACGGCAAGCACGTGGTCACCGCCAACAAGGCGCTGCTGGCCGTGCATGGCAACGAGATCTTCGAAGCCGCGCGCAAGAAGGGTGTGATCGTCGCCTTCGAAGCCGCGGTAGCCGGCGGCATCCCCATCATCAAGGCGCTGCGCGAAGGCCTCACCGCCAACCGCATCGAGTGGATCGCCGGCATCATCAACGGCACCACCAACTTCATCTTGTCGGAAATGCGCGACAAGGGCCTGGACTTCGACACCGTGCTCAAGCAAGCGCAAGCGCTGGGCTATGCCGAGGCCGATCCCACCTTCGACATCGAAGGCATCGACGCCGCGCACAAGATCACGTTGATGAGCTCGATCGCCTTCGGCATGCCGGTGCAGTTCGACAAGGCCTACGTGGAAGGCATCACCAAGCTGTCGGCCGTGGATATCCGCTACGCGGAAGAGCTGGGCTACCGCATCAAGCTGCTGGGCCTGACGCGCCGTCGCGAAAACGGCATCGAGCTGCGCGTGCACCCGACGCTGGTGCCGGCCAAGCGCCTGATCGCCAACGTGGAAGGCGCCATGAACGCCGTGCTGGTGCAAGGTGATGCCGTGGGCGCCACGCTGTACTACGGCAAGGGCGCTGGCGCCGAGCCGACCGCTTCGGCCGTGATCGCCGACCTGGTCGACGTGACCCGCCTGCACACTGCCGACCCCGAGCACCGCGTGCCGCACCTGGCTTTCCAGCCGGACGAACTGTCCAGCGTGCCGGTGCTGCCGATCGAGGAAGTCACCAGCTCGTACTACCTGCGCATGCGCGTGGCGGACGAGACCGGCGTGCTGGCCGACATCACCCGCATCCTGGCTGACGCCGGCATCTCCATCGATGCCATGCTGCAGAAGGAGTCGCGTGAAGGCGAGCCGCAGACCGACATCATCATGCTCTCGCACCTCACCCTCGAGAAGCAGGTCAACGCCGCCATCGCCAAGATCGAGGCGCTGCCGACCGTGCTGTCGGCCGTCACGCGCCTGCGCATGGAAGAACTGAACTGAACGCACCGATGAAATACCAGTCGACGCGCGGCCATGAGATGCCGCAAACCTTCTCCGAGATCCTGCTGGGCGGCCTGGCGCCGGACGGTGGCCTGTACCTGCCCCGGGAGTACCCGCAGGTCACGGCCGACGAGCTGGAAGCCTGGCGCAAGCTGTCGTACGCCGATCTCGCCTTTGAAGTCCTGTCCCGCTTCTGCGACGACATCCCGGCCGAGGACCTGCGCGCCCTGACGCGCAAGACCTACACCGCCGAGGTGTACTGCAACGCCCGCCCCGGCGACAACACCGCCGACATCACCCCGCTGCGCACGCTGGGCGAAGAGGGCGGCACGCAGCTGCAGCTGCTGGGCCTGTCCAATGGCCCCACGCTGGCCTTCAAGGACATGGCCATGCAACTGCTCGGCAACCTGTTCGAGTACGCGCTCGCGCGTGCCGGACAGGAGCTGAACATCCTGGGTGCTACCTCCGGCGATACCGGCAGCGCTGCGGAATACGCCATGCGCGGCAAGCGCGGCATCCGTGTCTTCATGCTAAGCCCGCACCGCAAGATGAGCGCGTTCCAGACCGCGCAGATGTTCAGCCTGCAGGACCCGAACATCTTCAACCTGGCGGTGGAAGGGGTGTTCGACGACTGCCAGGACATTGTCAAGGCGGTCTCCAACGACCTCGGCTACAAGGCTCGCCAGAAGATCGGCACGGTCAACTCGATCAACTGGGCACGCGTGGTGGCCCAGGTGGTGTACTACTTCAAGGGCTGGTTGCTGGCTACCGACGGCCCGGGCCAGAAGGTCTCGTTCTGCGTGCCGTCGGGCAATTTCGGCAACGTCTGCGCCGGCCATATCGCGCGCATGATGGGCCTGCCGATCGACAAGCTGGTGGTTGCCACCAACGAGAACGACGTGCTCGACGAGTTCTTCCGCACCGGTACTTACCGCGTGCGCAAGTCGGCCGAGACGTATCACACCTCCAGTCCGAGCATGGACATCTCGAAGGCGTCGAACTTCGAGCGTTTTGTCTTCGACCTGCTGGGCCGCGATGGCGACAAGCTGGCCAAGATGTTCCGCGAAGACGTCGACACCAAGGGTGGCTTCGACCTGTCCGGCACACCGGAATTCGAGCGCATCCGCGCCTTCGGCTTTGTCTCGGGCCGCAGCACGCACGAAGATCGCCTCGCCACCATCCGCGACCTGTCCGAGCGCTACGGCATCACCATCGACACCCACACCGCCGATGGCATCAAGGTCGCGCGCGAGCATCTCACGCCCGGTGTGCCGATGCTGGTGCTGGAGACCGCGCTGCCGGCCAAGTTCGCCGACACCATCCGCGAGGCGCTTGGCCATGAGCCGGAGCGTCCGGCAGCCTTTGAAGGCATCGAAAACCTGCCGCAGCGCTTCGAGGTGATGCCGGCGGATGCCGACCGCATCAAGGCCTACATCGCCGGCCACACCGGCCTGTAAGCCCCGGGCGCTGCCGGCGGTGTTCCTGCCGGCAGCGCGCCAACTCGCTACAATCAGACTTGCCGAGCAGAAATCGCACGGCCCTCGCATTGCTCCGGATGTATCGGGGGCGGTACGCGGGCCGTTTCCCATGGGCGCTGAATGGCCATGGGTTTGCGGTCTGACACTGCCTACGCTGCTTACGCTGACTACGCTGTCTCACTTACCCGTTTTCCTCATGACCGAAGCCGCCGCGCCCGCCCGCCCCCCCATGTTGACCATGGCCCAGGCCCTCGAAGCCTTGCTGGCCGGCGCCCGCCCGCTTGCCGAGGCAGAGCACATCGCCACGCTCGACGCCAATGGCCGCGTGCTGGCCGCGCCGGTGTCGAGCACGCTGGACGTGCCGCCGGCTGACAACACCTCGATGGATGGCTACGCGGTGCGCAGCGCCGACCTGGCGGCGCCAGGCTCGCGCCTGCGCGTGGCCCAGCGCATCCCCGCCGGCCATGTCGGCACGGCACTGGCGGCTGGCACGGCGGCGCGCATCTTTACCGGTGGGCTGATTCCGCCGGGGGCCGACGCGGTGGTCATGCAGGAGCAGTGCGTGGCGCAGGGTGAGGATGTGATCGTCAATCACACGCCGCAGCCGGGCGAGTGGATCCGCCGGGCCGGCGAGGACATCCGCGCCGGCAGCGTGATCCTGCCGGCCGGCACGCGCCTGACGCCGCAGGCGCTGGGCCTGGCGGCCTCGGTGGGGCAGGCGTCGCTGGACGTGGTGCGGCGCGTCAAGGTGGCCGTGTTCTTTACCGGCGACGAACTCGCCATGCCGGGCGAGCCGCTCAAGCCGGGCGCCATCTACAACTCCAACCGATTCACGCTGCGCGGGCTGCTGGAAAACCTCGGCTGCGAGGTCAGCGATTTCGGCATCGTGCCTGACACCCTGGCCGCGACGCGCGACACCTTGCGCCGGGCGGCCGAGGGGCATGACCTGATCATCACCTCGGGCGGCGTCTCGGTGGGCGAGGAAGACCATATCAAGCCGGCGGTCGAGGCCGAAGGCCGGCTCAACCTGTGGCAGATCGCTATCAAGCCGGGCAAGCCGCTGGCTTTCGGCGAGGTGGCGCGCACTGGGCAGGCGCCGGTATTTTTCCTGGGGCTGCCGGGCAATCCGGTCTCGAGCTTCGTCACCTTCCTGCTGTTTGTGCGGCCTTTCATCCTGCGGCTGCAAGGCGTGCAGGACGTGATGCCGCGCCGGCTGCCGCTACGTGCCGATTTCGACCTGCCCAAGGGCGACCGCCGCAACGAGTTCCTGCGCGTGCGCCTCAACCAGGCCGGCGGGCTCGACTTGTTCCCCAACCAGAGCTCGGGTGTGCTCACTTCCACGGTGTGGGGCGAGGGCCTGGTCGACAACCCGCCCAATCAGCCGATCGCGCGGGGCGATACCGTGCAGTACATCGGTTTCGACGGCCTGCTGGCATAAGGAGCGAGACCGCCATGAACATCGAACTCCGTTTTTTTGCCAGCGTGCGCGAGCAGCTGGGCCTGGGGCAGGAGCGTGTCGCGGTGCCGGCCGAGGTGGCTACCGTGGCGGACCTGCGCCATTGGCTTGGAGCCCGCGGCGGCGCGTGGGCCGAGGTGTTGGCCGAGGGCCGTGCCTTGCGCATGGCCGTGGACCACGAGGTGGCCAGTGCGGACAGCGTGTTGGCCGAGGGCTGCGAAGTGGCGTTTTTTCCGCCCGTGACCGGAGGCTGAAATGAGCGTCAGAGTACAGCGCGAGGATTTCGACCTGGGCGCCGAGGTGACGGCACTGCGCCGCGAGCAGCCAGGCGTGGGCGCGGTGGCCAGTTTTGTTGGCACGGTGCGCGACATGAACGACGGCAGCGCGGTCAGCGCGATGGAGCTGGAGCATTATCCCGGCATGACCGAAAAGGCGCTGGCCCGGATCGAAGCGGTGGCGCGGGAGCGCTGGGCGCTGCTTGGCGTCACCATTGTGCATCGCGTTGGCCCCTTGCTGCCGCTGGACCAGATCGTGCTGGTGGCGGTAGCCTCCGCTCATCGCGGCAATGCCTTTGCCGCCTGCGAATTCATCATGGATTACCTCAAGTCCGAGGCGCCGTTCTGGAAGAAGGAGCAGACGCCGGAGGGTGCGCGCTGGGTCGACGCACGCGTGACCGACGCGTCCGCGCTGGCGCGCTGGGGCATTCGCTCGCTCAATGCCAGCGGCGAAGGCGAGGCGGAGCCGGCGGAACCCTTGGGTCTCAAGCGCTGATGGGCGCGCTCGGTTTTGTGGCGGTCGGGGTCGGGGCCGCGGTGGGAGCTTGGCTGCGCTGGGCGTTCTCCGTGCTGTGGAATGCCGCCAACCCGGCATTGCCCTATGGAACGCTGGCGGCCAACCTGGTCGGCGGCTACCTGATCGGGCTGGCAGTGGGATTCTTCGGTGCGCATGTGGAGTTGTCACCCGAATGGCGCTTGCTGGCGGTGACCGGCTTCCTGGGCGGCCTGACCACGTTTTCCACGTTCTCCAGCGAGGTCGTGGGCAACCTGATGGCGGGCGATTATGGCTGGGCGGCGGTGCACCTGCTGGCGCACCTTGGCGGCTCGCTGCTGCTGACCGTACTGGGCCTGTGGACCTACCGGCTGCTGGCCTGAGCGCCCGTAGAAGCCAATGAGCCTGAGGACTCCAATGAATCCAATGACTCTAATGAATCCAGCCACCCAAGCATCTCCACCAGTGCGGCGTTGAAGGCGGCTGGCCGTTCCATGTGCGGGGCATGGCCGGTGCCGTCGATGGTGGCGAGCCGGGCAGCCGGCTGCAGTGCCAGCGTGGCCTGTCCCACTGCCGGCGCGTAGAGGCGGCTGCGCTCCCCAACCAGATGGAACAAAGGCAGGCGAGCCTGGCGCAACGCCGGGCGGTAGTCCTGGCGGGCCATGTCTTCCCACAGCGCGGCAAGCGCATCCGGCGCGCACTGGCGCATGATGCCGGTGATCCGGTCCGTCTCGTGCGCATCGGGTTTGCTGCCGGCAGCCCATAAGCCGGCGCGCACTGAATCGATCAGGCGCGGCCAGTCCCGGCGCACGTCCGCGGCCATGTGGGCCGCCTGCGCGGTGTCGTAGTTCGGATGCAGGCCATGCGGCCAGTCCGCCGCGCTGGCCAGCCGCGGTGTCATGTCGATGGCGCCGATTGCCGCCAGGGGCAGGACGGGGTCCCCGCGCATCAATTCCCAGGCCACCATGGCGCCCATCGACCACCCAATCACCACCACGTCCCGCAATCCCAGGTACCCGATCAACCCGGCAGCATCGGCGGCAAGCTGCGCAAGGCTGGTTTGTCCGGCGTGCGACAGTGCAGCAGACAAGCCATGCCCGGCATGGTCCGGGGCGATCACACGATAGCCATCACGCGCCAGCGCGCGCTGGCCGCCGAACGCCTCGCCGGATAGCGACCAGCCGTGCAGCAACAGCAGTGCCCGGCCATCGCCGGCCTCCCGCCAGCCGGGCCGCGAACCGGAAGCAGGGTGGCTATCGAAGGCGGGGGAGGGCTCGGCGTTAGTCATCGCGTGCGAAGCATCCAATGGCGAACTTGCAGTCTGGGCATCTGGCCCGGCCACGTGCGTGGCCAAAGCTCCGGGTAAGCCATGTATTGACATACGGATCGCTAACTTTATATCATGAAACATGAATCAGTTATCATGTTTTGAGAGTCGCCGGAGGAGGCAGTTTTCGCGGTGCAATACCGCTGACTGACTGCCGTTTTCCGGTCTGACGAGCCACTGCGGAGCCCCGATGTCCCTTACCGAATCCGGCGTAAGCCAGCCCAAGACCGCGCGCGGCCAGAAGACCCGCGAAGCGCTGCTGCGCGCCGCCGAGAAAGTGTTCGGCGAGAAGGGCTACTACGTGGCTTCGATCTCCGAGATCACGCAGGAGGCAGAGGTGGCCATGGGCACCTTTTATCTCTATTTCAAGGACAAGGAAGACATCTTCCGCGCGCTGGTGCAGCACATGCTGGAACTGGTGCGGGCCCACCTGCGCAAGCACGTGGGGCCGGCGCAGACACAGATCGAGGCCGAGCGGCTCGGGCTCAAGGCTTTCCTGTCCTTTGTGTCGCGCCACAAGAATCTGTACCGCATCGTGCTCGATTCCTACTCGGTTGACGAGACCATCTACAGCAGTTACTTCCAGGTGTTCGCCGACGTCTACAGCCGGCGCCTGGGCAAGGCCGAGGAGCAGGGCGAGATCTCGCCGGGCGACGCTGAAGTGCGGGCGTGGTGCCTGATCGGCATCAGCAATTTCCTAGGCATGCGTTATGCACTGTGGAAACGGCCGGCGTCGATGGACAAGGTGGTCGATACGGCCTTCGACATGATTTCGCACGGGCTGGCGGCGCGATGAGCGCGTTGGTGCTGGTCGAACGTGTTGGCGGCACGGCCGTGCTTCGGCTCAATCGCGCCGAGCGGCACAACAGCCTGGTGCCGGAACTGCTCGAAGCGCTGCTGGCCGCGCTGGAGCGCATGGAGGCGGACCCGGAGGTGCGCGCCGTGGTGCTGAGCCATGCGGGGCGCTCTTTTTCCACGGGCGGCGATGTCGGTGCTTTTGCCGCCTTTGTGCCGCAAAGCGCGGAGTTGGCGCAGTATGCGCAGCGCCTGCTCGGCCTGCTCAACGCAGCTATCCTGCGCCTGGCGGCGCTGCGCCGCCCGGTGATCGCGGCGGTGGAGGGCTGGCTGACGGGGGGCTCACTGGGATTGGTGCTGGCCTGCGACATGACGGTGCTGGGCGAGGGCACGCGCATTGCGCCTTACTACACCGTGGTGGGATTCAGCCCGGACGGTGGCTGGACGGCGATGCTGCCGCAACTGATCGGCGTCGCGCGCGCGCGGGCGATCCAGCTTGAGAACACCACGCTGACGGCCAGCCAGGCCGTGGCACTGGGCCTGGCGACGCATCTCGCGCCGGCCCGCGAGGCCGAGGCGATGGCGTTGTCCCTGGCGGCCGGCCTGAAGGACAAGGTACCGGGCAGCGTGGCGCATACGCGCGCGCTGCTGCGCTGGGATGCCGATGCGCTGGCCGCTGGGTTGGAGCGCGAGCGCGTGGCGTTCGTGGCGCAGGTGACGAGCGCCGAGGCTGCGGCAGGCATGCGCCGCTTCCTTGGCGATGGCTGCACAGGCTAAGGCAGCAAACGGAAAGGCAGGACGGCAGGAAAGAGCACAGACACGAGCACAGACACGAGCGCAGGAACGAGCACAGGAAAGCGAAGCAGCAACAAGCAGGCAGGATCTGCACTTGCAACGACAAGCGACACCCTCAGAGGAGACAAGAATGCAATTCAAGCACCAAGCCGCTGGCGCGATCGCACTGGCCAGCCTGCTGGCCGCCGGCGGCGCCCTTGCCAAGGACATCCGCATCGCCCACGTCTACGACAAGACCGGGGCGCTCGAGGCCTACGCCAAGCAGACCCAGACCGGGCTGATGATGGGGCTGGATTACGCCACCAACGGCACCATGATGGTCAATGGCAACAAGCTGGTGGTGATGGAGAAGGACACCCAGGGCAAGCCCGACGTGGCCAAGGCCCAGCTTGCCGCGGCGTATAGCGACGATCGGGCGGATATCGCCGTGGGGCCGACGTCCTCCGGCACGGCGCTGGCGATGCTGCCGGTGGCCGAGGAGTACAAGAAGATCCTGCTGGTCGAGCCCGCCGTGGCGGATTCCA
This sequence comes from Cupriavidus sp. GW822-FHT02D05, assembly GCF_058802485.1. Lineage (NCBI taxonomy): Bacteria > Pseudomonadati > Pseudomonadota > Betaproteobacteria > Burkholderiales > Burkholderiaceae > Cupriavidus > Cupriavidus sp. GW822-FHT02D05. The sequence goes on from NZ_JBXAOE010000038.1 coordinate 24,772, forward strand.
TCACCGGCGAGAAGTGGAACCGCTACATCTTCCGCACTGGCCGCAATTCGTCGCAGGATGCCATCTCCAACGCCGTGGCGCTGGACAAGCCCGGCGTGCAGATCGCCACCCTGGCGCAGGACTACGCCTTTGGCCGTGACGGCGTGAAGGCCTTCAAGGGCGCGCTCAAGAACGCCAAGATCGTGCACGAGGAATACCTGCCGACCAACACGACGGACTTTACCGCCGGGGCGCAGCGCTTGTTTGATTCGCTCAAGGACAAGCCGGGCCGCAAGATCATCTTCATCATCTGGGCGGGCGCCGGCAACCCGTTCAAGATTGCCGATCTCGATCCCAAGCGCTACGGCATCGAAATCGCCACCGGCGGCAATATCCTGCCCGCCATGAGCAACTACAAGAACTTCCCCGGCATGGAAGGCGCGACGTATTACTACTTCGGCATTCCCAAGAACAAGGCCAACGAGTGGCTGGTGTCCAACCACTACACCAAGTTCAAGTCGCCCCCCGATTTCTTCACCGCCGGCGGCATGACGGCTGGCATCGCGCTGGTCGAGGCGCTCAAGAAGACCAATGGCGACACCAACACCGAGAAGCTGATCGGCGCGATGGAGGGCATGTCGTTCGAGACGCCCAAGGGCAAGATGACCTTCCGCAAGGAAGACCACCAGGCGCTGCAGTCGATGTACCACTTCAAGATCAAGGTCGATCCCGCGTTCGCCTGGGGGGTGCCCGAGCTGGTCCGCGAGATCAAGCCGGAAGAAATGAACGTGCCGATCCGCAACAAGCGGTGATGACAGTGGGCGCCGCTTCCATCGATACAACGGCAGCGCTCTCGCGGGCGGTGGCGGGGCCGCCCGCGCTCGAGACGCGAGATCTCACCATCCGCTTTGGCGGCCACGTGGCGGTCAACGCGGTGTCCTGCGCGTTTCATCCCGGCGAGCTGACCTGCATCGTCGGCCCCAACGGGGCCGGCAAGACCACGTACTTCAACTTGATCTCGGGCCAGTTGCCGCCCAGCGCCGGGCAGATCCTGCTCGACGGCGAGGACGTGACGCGCCTGCCGGTGCCGCACAAGGCGCTGCGCGGCATTGGCCGCGCCTTCCAGCTGACCAGCCTGTTTCCCAATCTGTCGGTGTTCGAGAACGTGCGCCTGGCAGTGCAGTCGCGCCGGCGCATCGGGCTGGATCTGTGGAGCGTGTGGAGCGCAAACCGCGCGGTCCGCGAGCAGGCCGAGGACTGTCTCGAACGGGTGGCCCTGGCCGACAAGCGCCACCTGCCGGTGGCCTCTTTGCCGCACGGCGACCAGCGCAAGCTGGAGGTGGGCATCCTGCTGGCGCTGCAGCCGCGCATCTTCATGTTCGACGAGCCGACCGCCGGCATGAGCGTGGACGAGGTGCCGGTGATCCTCGGCCTGATCCAGGAGATCAAGCGCGACAAGAGCAAGACGGTGCTGCTGGTGGAGCACAAGATGGATGTGGTGCGCTCGCTGGCCGACCGCATCATCGTGCTGCATAACGGCAACCTGATGGCCGATGGTGATCCGGCCGAGGTGATCGCCTCGCCGATCGTGCAGCAGGCGTACCTGGGCATCGCTGCCGGCGACGAGAGCGCGCAGCAGGAGGGCAGTCATGGCTGAAGCACCGGCAGCACCCGCATTATCCCCAGCATCCGCAGCACCCATCCTGAGCCTGGATGGCGTGCAGACGCACATCGGGCCATATCACATCCTGCACGGCGTGAGCTTTGCCGTGCCGCGCGGCGGCGTGACCATGCTGCTGGGGCGCAACGGCGCGGGCAAGACCACCACGCTGCGCACCATCATGAACCTGTGGCAGACGAGCGAAGGGCGGATCGTGTTCGACGGGGCCGACATCACGCGCCGCGGCACGCCCGCCATCGCGCAGGCCGGCATCGCCTATGTGCCGGAGAACATGAGCGTGTTCTCCGAGCTGACGGTGGCCGAGAACATGCGGCTGGCCGCGCGCAGCGGCGCGATCGACGGGCAGCGGCTTGACTGGGTGTTCCGCATGTTCCCCGCGCTGAAGATCTTCTGGCACCAGCGCGCCGGCGTGCTGTCCGGCGGGCAGAAGCAGATGCTGTCGGTGGCGCGCGCCATCATCGAGCCGCGCAAGCTGCTGATCGTGGACGAGCCGACCAAGGGCCTGGCGCCGGCCATCATCCAGAACATGATCACGGTGTTCCGCGAGCTCAAGCAGACGGACGTATCGATCCTGCTGGTGGAGCAGAACTTCCACATGGCCAAGTCGGTGGGGGATACCGTTGCCGTGATGGATGACGGACGCGTGGTGCATACGGGAACGATGGCAGCGCTGGCGGGGGACGAAAGCCTGCAGCAGCGGCTGCTCGGTTTGTCGCTGGCGGCGCACCAGTAGCGCGCATCAGCGCGCATCGATGGCGGCCAGCAAGACAAGACACATAACAAGATATCGTCAGGACCGAGACAATGGCGAGTACAAGCTCCTTACCCACCACCCCGGCGACACCGGCCGATCTGCCCAAGGTCCGGCTCGACTGGACCCCGCTGGCGCTGGCGCCGCTGCTGATGCTGCTGGCCTATCCCTTGATCGGCAGCGGTTCGACCTGGCTGACGCTGACCATCGCCGGCCTTGCCATGGGCATGATCGTGTTCGTGGTGTCGTCGGGCCTGACGCTGGTGTTTGGGCTGATGGACGTGCTCAACTTCGGGCACGGCGCGTTTATCGCGTTGGGAGCCTATGTGGCGGCATCCGTGCTGCTGCCGCTGGGCGCCTGGGTCGAGGCAGACAGCCTGTGGCTCAACCTGGCGGTGTTTGGCCTGGCCATCCTGGCGGCGATGGCGGCGGCGGGCGCCATTGGCTTCCTGTTCGAGCGCATCGTGGTACGCCCGGTCTACGGCCAGCACCTCAAGCAGATCCTGATCACCATGGGCGGCATGATCGTGGCCGAGCAGTTGATCAAGGCGATCTGGGGCGCTGAGACCATCGCGCTGCAGGTGCCCACGACCTTCCGCGGCGCGGTGCTGCTGGGCGACGCGGCCATCGAGAAGTACCGGCTCATCGCCGTGGTGCTCGGGCTGGTGATCTTTATCTCCATGGTGCTGGTGCTCAACCGCACGCGCATCGGTCTGCTGATCCGCGCCGGCGTGGAGAACCGCGAGATGGTGGAGTCGCTCGGCTACCGCATCCGGCTCTTGTTCATCGGCGTGTTCGTGGTAGGGGCGGGGCTGGCCGGCATGGGCGGCGTGCTATGGGGGCTGTACCAGCAGAACATTACCGCGTCCATCGGGGCCCAGGTCAATGTGCTGATCTTTATCGTGATCATCATCGGCGGGCTCGGCTCCACCACCGGCTGCTTTGTCGGCGCCTTGCTGGTGGGCCTGATGGCCAACTACACCGGCTTCCTGTTTCCCAAGGTGGCGCTGTTCTCGAACATCCTGCTGATGGTGATGATCCTGCTGTGGCGTCCGCAGGGCCTTTACCCGGTAGCCAAGCGCTGAGCGCCTAGGAAAAACCATGACCCGACTGCTTTCCGGCGACCTGCCACGAAGCCGCGTGCTGACCGCGATCCTGGTGGCCATGCTGCTGGCGCTGGCGTGCGCACCTTTCCTGTTTCCCGGTGCGCGCGCGCTCAATATGGCGGCCAAGATCTGCATCTTCGTGGTGCTGGTGGCCAGCTACGACCTGTTGCTCGGCTATACCGGCATCGTCTCCTTTGCCCACACCATGTTTTTCGGCATTGGCGGCTATGGCGTGGCGATCGCCATGTCGCGGCTGGAGCCGGGGTGGGGCGCGCTGGCGCTCGGCACGTTGGGCGCGCTGCTGGTGTCGATGCTGCTGGCCTTCCTGATCGGGCTGTTCTCGCTGCGGGTCAGGGCGATCTTCTTTGCCATGATCACGCTGGCGGTGGCCACCGCCTTTGCCACGCTGGTGTCGCAGCTCTCCGAGTGGACCGGCGGCGAGGATGGCATCAGCTTCAAGGTGCCGGAGGTGTTCACGCCGGGCTTTTCGCTGGGCGACGCCGAGTGGCTCGGCGTGCCGCTCAACGGCAAGCTGTTTTCCTATTACTTCGTGTTTGCGAGCGCGCTGGTGTTGTTCCTGTTGCTGCTGCGCGTGGTGAACTCGCCGTTCGGCCGGGTGCTGCAGGCGATTCGCGAGAACGATTTCCGGGCCGAGGCCATCGGCTACCGCACCGTGGTGTACCGTACCGTATCCACCGTGCTGTCGGCCGGGTTCGCCACGCTGGCCGGGGTGCTGATGGCGCTCTGGCTGCGCTACAACGGCCCGGACACCTCGTTGTCCTTCGAGATCATGGTCGACATCCTGCTGATCGTGGTGATCGGTGGCATGGGCACGCTGTACGGCGCACTGATCGGCACCACGCTGTTCCTGGTGGCGCAGACCTACCTGCAGGACGTGATGAAGCTGGCGAGCGATGCCACCGCGGCGATCCCGCTGCTGTCGGGGCTGCTGCATCCGGACCGCTGGCTGCTGTGGCTCGGCCTGTTGTTTATCCTCAGCGTGTATTACTTCCCGCAAGGCATCGTCGGGCGGCTGCGCGGCGATCGCGCCGAGCACGAGGTGGCGTCGTAGATCTGCATGCAATAAAAGGCTAGCAAGATAACAAGAACATCCACAAGCGGAGATCCCAGACCATGTACGTAGTCGACTGGCTGCACAAGAATGCCCTGCATACGCCGGACAAAGTCGCCCTGGTTGACGTGGAGAGCGGCCGCACGGTGACCTACCGGCAGTTCGACGAGCGCGCCAGCCGCTTCGCGGAATACCTGGGCGAGCGCTTGGGGCTGGCGCCCGGGGCCCGCGTGGCCGTACTGGCCCACAACAGCTCGGACTATTTCGAGATGCTCTATGGCTGCGCCAAGGCCGGCATGGTGATGGTCTGCCTGAACTGGCGGCTGGCGGCCGCGGAGCTGCTACCGATCCTGCGCGACTGCTCGCCCGACGTGCTGGTGGCCGGTGATGGCTTTCTTGCCACCGCCGCCGCGCTTGCCGACACCTTGCCGCTGCGCGCGGTTTTGCACCTGGCTGACGACGAGAGCGCGGACGTGCCGGGCGGCTGGACCGAGTACGAAGCGATGCTGGCGGGTAGTTCCGGGCGTGTCATCGAGATGCCGTGCCGCGATGAGCACGAGGTCTGGCACCTGCTTTACACCTCGGGCACCACGGGACGGCCCAAGGGCGTGATCCAGACCTACGGCATGGTGTTTTTCAACGCCGTCAACGCCATGCTGGCCAACAAGATCACGCGCGACGACGTGTTCCTGAACGTGCTGCCGTTCTTCCATACCGGCGGGCTGAACCTGTACGCCAATCCCGTGCTGCATGCCGGCGGCACCGTGCACATCATGCGGCAGTTCGACGCCGAGGTGACGCTGCGCAAGCTCGATGCCAGCGCCGGGGAGGGCATCACCATGTTCTTCGCCGTGCCCGCGGTCTACCTGTTCCTGAGCCAGCATGCCGGCTTCGCGGCGGCGGATTTTTCCCGCGTGCGCAATATGTCCGCGGGCGGCTCCGCGGTGCCGCGGCCGCTGCTCGAGGCCTACCTGGCCAAGGGCGTGACGATCTGCTTCGGCTTTGGCATGACCGAGACCGGGCCAACCGTGTTCGTGTGCGACGAAGCCACGGCGCGCCGCAAGATCGGCACCATCGGCAAGCCGGTCGGCTCCATGCTGACGCGGGTGGTGGATCCACAGGGCCGCGACGTGGCGCCGGGCGAACGTGGCGAGCTGCTGATCAAGGGGCCGGGCGTCACGCCCGGCTACTGGAACCTGCCGGAGGCCACCGAGGCCGCCATCCGTGGCGGCTGGCTGTATTCGGGCGATATCGCTTACATGGATGAGGAGGGCGACTACTACATCGTCGACCGCGCCAAGGACATGTTTATCTCCGGCGGTGAGAACGTCTACCCGGCCGAAGTGGAGAATGTGCTGTTTCAGCTTGCTGCCGTATCCGAGGCCGCCGTCATCGGCGTGCCCGATGCGCGCTGGGGCGAGGTCGGCATGGCGCTGGTGGTAGCAAAGCCCGGCATGGCGCTCGATGCCGAAGGCGTGCTCGCGCATTGCCGCGCCGCGCTGGCAAGCTACAAGGTGCCGCGCCACGTGCGGATGATCGAGGCGCTGCCGCGCACGCCGTCGGGCAAGGTGGAAAAGCACAAGCTGCGCGCGCGCTTCCAGTCGCAGTGAGGGCGGCGCGCCGTGTGAAGTCATGCAGTGGCTGTCTCGTGAAATTCTCGTTTCTGTCGTTTCTGTATTGCGTTCCGATCGATCCAGCATGCCGGGCCGGCATGCAATAAGGGGGCACAACATGTTGCGCGGACTTGCAGGGCATAGCGATTTGACCAGATACGGCGTGTGCCTGGCGCTGGCAGGGGCGGCGGGCTTGTTGCTGGCGGCGTGCGGCTCGGGCGATAACAACACCAGCAGCGGCAATACCAATCCCAATACCAAGCCGGCCAATATCGGCACGGTCACGATCAAGACCTACGACGGCAACACGGACGACCTGCTCACTGCTGGCCTCGGCAAGGACGGCCTGGGCTCCGCCACCGCGCCGTTGCCGCTGAATCCGGCCGCGCCCACCGCGGCCGAGCTGCGCCGCTACGCCATCTACACCAACTACCGCGCGCTGGTGGATACCACGGCGGGCGGTGGCTATGGCTCGCTGTACGGCCCCAATGTGGACGCGCAAGGCAACATCACGACGGGGCAGGGCAAGGTCGCCGGGCGCGAGTACCTGGCCTTCTCCGACGATGGCAGCGGCCAGCAGAACGTAACCATGCTGGTGCAGATTCCCGACAGCTTCAATCTGGCCAAGCCGTGCCTGATCACCGCCACGTCGTCCGGCTCGCGCGGCGTCTATGGCGCGATCTCCACCGGTGAGTGGGCACTCAAGCGCGGCTGCGCCGTCGCCTACACGGACAAAGGCACCGGTGCCGCGCCGCACGACCTGGACACCGATACCGTTGCGCTGATCGACGGCACCCGCGCCAGCCGCGCCGCGGCCGGCGCCAACGCGCAGTTTGCCGCGCCGTTTCCCAACACCAGCCTGGCCGCGTTCAATGCGCTGGCGCCGCACCGGCTGGCGTTCAAGCACGCGCACTCGCAGCGCAACCCCGAGAAGGACTGGGGCACGTTCACGCTGCAGGCCGCCAGTTTCGCCATCTGGGCCATCAACGACCGCTTTGGCAACGTGACCACCGATGGCACGCGCCAGCGCAGCCTGGGCCCGGACAAGGTCGTGGTGATCGCGTCCAGCGTGTCCAACGGCGGCGGCGCGGCGATTGCCGCGGCGGAGCAGGACACCCAGGGCCTGATCGACGGCGTGGCGGTGGGCGAGCCGAACCTCAACCTGCCCAGCAACACGGGCGTCACCGTCACCCGTGGCGGCGTGCCGGTCAGCCTGTCCGGGCGCCCGCTGTATGACTACACCACCACGGCCAACCTGCTGCAGCTCTGCACCTCGCAGGCGAGCGCGCTGGTGAATGCGCCGGGTGTGGCGCTGTACGCGCTGCCCACCGTCGGGCTGGCGCAGCCGGCGCTCAACCGCTGCCAGTCGCTGGCCAACGCGGGCCTGGTGACCGGGCCGGATGCCGCCAGCCAGTCCGTCAGCGCGTTGCAGGCGCTGCACGCCTTTGGCTGGGAAGCCGAGTCCGATGCGCTCCATCCGTCGCTGGCCCTGTTTGAGGTGGCCAATGCAGTCTCGGTGACCTTTGCCAACGCGCTCGCGCGGGCCGGCGTGGCGGATCGCTTGTGCGGCTTCAGCTTTGCCGCGACCGGCACGGCAGTCCTGACGCCGGCGGCGATTGCGCCAGCTACGCTCAATGTGCTGTACGCGACAGGCAATGGCGTGCCGCCGGCGGCCGGCGTGCAGCTGATCAACGACAACAATCCCGGCGGCCCGCTGCGCGATATCTATTCCCAGTCGCCGAGCAACAATGTGGCCGATGCCAACCTCGACGGCGCCCGCTGCCTGCGCGGCCTGCTCACCGGCACCGGCGCGCAGGCCCAGGCGCTGCAGGCGGGCCTGGCCCAGACGCTGCGCTCGGGCAACCTGCACGGCAAGCCGGCCATCATCGTGCATGGCCGCAGCGATGCGCTGCTGCCGGTCAACCATACGTCGCGGCCTTATCTCGGCTACAACCGGCTCCAGGAGGGCAGCGCCAGCAAGCTGTCCTATATGGAAGTCACCAATGGCCAGCATTTCGACAGTTTCATCGGCGCGGTAGCGGGCTACGACAACCGCTTCATCCCGCTCCACGTCTACCTGAACCGGGCGCTCGACGCGGTCTACGACAACCTCGCCAACGGCCGCGCGCTGCCACCCTCGCAGGTGGTGCGCACGGTCGCGCGCGGTGGCACCGCGTCGCCGGCACCCGCCATCTTGCCCACCAACCTGCCGCCGTTTGCCGCAACGCCCGCCGATGCGGACCGGATCACGGTCAACGGCAGCACCGTAGAGGTACCCAACTGATGAAGGCATCCCGCCCACGCGTTCTGACGCAAGAAGATTTCGACCGCTTCGCCTCGCTCTCGCGCGATGACAACCCCATCCACTGCGATCCGGCGTTCGCCCGCACGACGCATTTTGGCGCCACGGTCGCGCATGGCATGTTCCTCTTCTCGCTGCTTTGCGCGCAGATGCAGCGCAGCAACCCCCGGCCGGTGCTGCCCATCGCGCAAACGCTGATGTTCCCGCGTCCCACCTTTGTCGGCGACGGCGTGGCCGCCGTGCTGGTGTTGAACGAAACGCCCGGGCGCGACCGGATCGCGCTGGACACGTCGGTGCGCTGCGTGCAGCGTGGCCGCAACCGCACGCCCGTCACGGATGAGCAGATAACGGCACATGGCGACGCGGTGCTGCTGGTCGACGCCAGCGCGGAATCGCTGGCCGAGGCCCAGCGCCAGGATGCCGACGAAGTTGCGCAATCCGCCGGGCAGCTTGTGGGGCAGCCAGCTGGCGACCGTGCGCTCTATCACCTGAGCGTGGGCCAGGAGGCTTCGGCGGTACGCAGCTTCAGCGCGGGCGATATCGATGAATACGTGGCGTTGACCGACGATGGCAATGCCTTTTATACCGACCCGGTGTTCGCCCACAGCCGTGGCTTCGAGGGCACCATCGTGCCGCTGCCATTGCTGGCCGGCATGTTCTCGGATCTGCTGGGCACGCGCTTGCCGGGCCGCGGCACTGGCTGGATGAAGCAGTCGCTGCGGCTGCGCTCGCCCGCGCGGCTGGGCGAGCTGCTGAGCGCATCGGTGCGCATCGTGCGCCTGCGCGGCGACAAGGACCTGGTCAACCTGGCCACGGTGGTCACCGGCGACGATGGCCGCGTGGTGCTGGCCGGGGAGGCGCTGGTGCTGGTGCGCAACCTGGAGGACAAGCGGTCGCTGGCGGCCGCCTGAAGCCGCGTGGGTGGCCAAGGTGCAACGTATTTCCTGCGCCACATCAAGGGCCGTGCAGTCAGGCCTTGAAATGCACGCGCAAAGCCTTATCTTTCGATCAGACACCAGTGTCCGGCCCGCGTGGCGGGATCGGCAGGCCGGGGCGCAAGCGCCTTGCCTACCGCATCGGGCACTCATCCGAAAAAGAGGGCTCCTAAATGCGACTTGACAAACTGACTACCCGATTCCAGGAAGCGCTGGCCGATGCCCAGAGCCTGGCGATCGGCAACGACAACCAATACATCGACCCGCTGCACGTGCTGCGCGCCTTGCTGGCGCAGAACGACGGCGCCGCCCGTGCGCTGCTGGCGCGTGCCGGCGTCAACGTCGGCGGCCTGACCACCGCGCTGGATGCCGCCATCAAGCGCCTGCCGCAGGTGCAGGGCACCAGCGAGGTCCAGGTCGGGCGCGAACTCAGCGCGCTGTTCAACGCCACCGAGAAAGAGGCCATCAAGCGCGGCGACCAGTTCATCGCCAGCGAGCTGTTCCTGCTCGCGGTGGCCGATGACAAGGGCGAGGCCGGCCGCATCGCACGTGAAAACGGCCTCTCGCGCAAATCGCTCGAGACCGCCATCGAAGCCGTGCGCGGCGGCGATTCGGTCAACAGCGCCGACGCCGAAACCCAGCGCGAAGCGCTGAAAAAGTACACCGTGGACCTCACCGAGCGTGCCCGCATCGGCAAGCTCGACCCCGTGATCGGCCGTGACGACGAAATCCGCCGCACCATCCAGATCCTGCAGCGCCGCACCAAGAACAATCCCGTGCTGATTGGCGAGCCGGGCGTGGGCAAGACCGCTATCGTGGAAGGCCTGGCCCAGCGCATCGTCAACGGAGAAGTGCCGGAAAGCCTCAAGAGCAAGCGCGTGCTGGTGCTCGACATGGCTGGGCTGCTGGCCGGCGCCAAGTACCGCGGCGAGTTCGAGGAACGCCTCAAGGCCGTGCTGTCGGACATCGCCAAGGACGAAGGGCAGACCATCGTCTTTATCGATGAGCTGCACACCATGGTCGGGGCCGGCAAGGCCGAGGGCGCGATCGACGCCGGCAACATGCTCAAGCCGGCTCTCGCGCGCGGTGAACTGCATTGCATCGGCGCCACCACGCTGGACGAGTACCGCAAGTACATCGAGAAGGACGCCGCGCTGGAGCGCCGCTTCCAGAAGGTGCTGGTCGACGAACCCAGCGTGGAGGCCACCATCGCCATCCTGCGCGGCTTGCAAGAGAAGTACGAGCTGCACCATGGCGTGGAGATCACCGACCCGGCCATCGTCGCGGCGGCGGAGTTGTCGCATCGCTATATCACCGACCGCTTCCTGCCCGACAAGGCCATCGACCTGATCGACGAAGCCGGCGCGCGCATCAAGATGGAAATCGACTCCAAGCCGGAGGTGATGGACAAGCTCGAGCGCCGCACCATCCAGCTCAAGATCGAGCGCGAGGCCGTCAAGCGGGAAACCGACGAGGCGTCGAAGAAGCGGCTCGAACTGATCGAGCAGGAAATAGGCCGCCTGGAGAAGGAATACGCCGACCTCGAAGAGATCTGGAAGGCCGAGAAGGGTGCCGCCCAGGGCGCAGCCGCGCTCAAGGAAGAGATCGACAAGATCCGCCTGGAGATCACGCGCCTGCAGCGCGAAGGCAAGCTCGACAAGGTGGCGGAGCTGCAGTACGGTAAGCTGCCAGAACTGGAAGGCAAGCTCAAGGCCGCCACGGTCGCCGAAGCCAGCGAGCAGAAGCAGCCCAACAAGCTGCTGCGCACGCAGGTAGGCGCCGAGGAGATCGCCGAGGTGGTAAGCCGCGCGACCGGCATCCCGGTGTCCCGGATGATGCAGGGCGAGCGCGAGAAGCTGATCCAGATGGAGGACTACCTGCACCGCCGCGTGGTGGGCCAGGACGAGGCCGTGCGCCTGGTGTCGGACGCCATCCGGCGCTCGCGTGCCGGCCTGTCGGACGAGAACAAGCCCTACGGCTCGTTCCTGTTCCTCGGCCCCACCGGGGTGGGCAAGACCGAACTGTGCAAGGCGCTGGCCGAGTTCTTGTTCGATTCGCAGGACCACCTGATCCGCATCGACATGAGCGAGTTCATGGAGAAGCACAGCGTGAGCCGGCTGATCGGCGCGCCGCCGGGATACGTGGGCTATGAAGAGGGCGGTTACCTGACCGAGGCCGTGCGCCGCAAGCCGTACAGCGTGATCCTGCTCGACGAAGTCGAGAAGGCCCACCCGGACGTCTTCAACGTGCTGCTGCAGGTGCTGGACGACGGTCGCCTGACCGACGGCCAGGGCCGCACGGTGGACTTCAAGAACACGGTGATCGTGATGACCTCGAACCTGGGATCGCACATCATCCAGGCAATGACCGGCGAGCCGCACGAAGCGGTCAAGGGCGCGGTATGGCAGGAAGTGAAGACGCATTTCCGGCCCGAGTTCCTGAACCGTATCGACGAGGTGGTGGTGTTCCATTCGCTCGACCAGCAGCATATCGAGTCGATCGCCCGCATCCAGCTGGAGCGGCTGACGGCACGGCTGGCGCGCATGGACATGACGCTGGAGGTGAGCGAAGCTGCGCTGGCCAAGATCGCCAGCGCTGGCTACGATCCGGTGTTCGGGGCGCGTCCGCTCAAGCGTGCGATCCAGCAGCAGATCGAGAACCCGGTGGCGCGTCTCATCCTCGAAGGCAAGTTCGCCGCCAAGGATGTGGTGCCGGTGGATTACCAGGATGGGGAGTACACCTTCGGTCCGAAGGGCCACTGAGGCACGGCACTACCACGGCACTACCACGGCAGTACGCCAGAACGAAAAACCGCCCCTTTGCCGGGGCGGTTTTTCTTTGTAATCAACATTAATAAAATGCGGTCCGGGCCGTTGCATCCGCGCCACCCTCGGGTCACGCCTGCATCACATGTATCACATGCATCCCGGAGATGCGCTCGTCAGCGCCGGTAGGGGTGATGGTAGGCATACCAGTCGCGGCGACCCCACCAGCGCCGTCCATCCCAGTAGCGCTCACCGTGCCACCCGATCACCACCGCCGGCGCCACCACCACTGGCGGCCCATATCCGACATAACCGGGAGGGGGCCCATAGACCGGAGCCGGCGCAGGATAGGCCGCGGGCGGCGGGGGGGCGGGATAGGCGGGCGGAGCCTGATACACGGGCGCGGGGTAGGCCGGCGCCACCACCACCGGCGCAGGCACGCCGACGTTCAGGTCCACATCGACGCGTGCCAATGCGGGCTGGGCGAGCGCCAGGACAAATGCGCCAAGCCCCAGCGCGTAGAAGTTACCTTGCTGCATGTCGATCCTCATCTTGCAGTCGCAATAAGCTGACTCTAGCCATGCCGCCGCACTGCAGGGGATTACAACTGTAACGATATTTCACGGCGTGCCGGACGCAAGGGGGGCATCAGGCCGAGCGCTCGTTGGTGAGGCGGTACAGGGGCATCAGCTCCTTGACGCAAGCGTCCGAGGCCGATTTGCTTTCCACCCTGATTGCACGGGTCACGGCATCCTTGACCCGGCGCAGCCCGCCCTGCTCAAGGAAGGCCTTCAATGCGGGGTTCTCCATGAAGCGGTTGAATTCGAGCAGGTCGGCACCCGTAATGCCGGCTTCAGCTATCTCCTTGCCCGACAGCGCCGCCTCCTTGGTCTTGCGCCCGACCGGCGAGCCCAGCAAGCGCGCCAGCCGCATCGCCAGTCCGGCATCCTGGATCTCCGGTGCCAGCGCGGGCCGAACTGCCGCCTCGACCACCTCGGGCGAGAGCTTCGCGCGGGCGCATCGCGTGTAGCGCTCTTTGGGGATGGGCCCGATTTTCGCCGGCAGCCTGGCAAAGGCCTGGTCCAGGCCAGCCGCAAGAATGGCGCCAACGTCAAACGCACGGATCAGCGCCGTGACCGCTTCATCGTAAGTCGGGGGGAACAGCTGGGGCGGCTCCGTCGCACGCTCTTCGATGCTTAGCGTGGGCTGCTCGGCCTGGGGCGCCGCCCAGCCGTCGTGGCCGTGGCCGAGTGCCAGCGCAAGGGCGGCTGGCAGAAGTATCGCCGGCAAGATCGGCGGCTTGCCGACCGGCTTCCTGATTGGTATTGGGGCCGCAATGTCATGGGTAACCTCGCCAAGGGAAGCGGCAAGCCCTGGTTGAGCGCATCGGGGACAGTCGTTCATGTTTTGCGCCGGCTCGTCTGGGTATCTCTTGCGGATTATGCCGGGATTGGGCGCGCACGGCCCGCCCGTGCCACGCTGCAAAGCGCCAATCGGGCCGCGGCTCCGGGCGGGCGTGGTGTGGAAAGCGAACAACGCACGATTTACGCAGCCGCGCCGCCTGTGTAATATCCGGCACCTGCACGCTTGTGCAGTTGATCGTTCACCCCTTGTTCCTGGAGAGTAAAGTGCCCCGCACGTCCGCCATCACCCTCTGATGCCGACGACACCTGCACACGCAGAGTGCCGATGGCGCGCCCGCGCTCTTCGCCTGCTGTGCTTGCCTCAAGCGCTTACGCTGTCCCAGGCCTGAGTTGCCTGCCGGGGCACCGCCAATGCCACCACGCGCCATCCCATCGTCGGCTCCAATCTTTTCTGGAGTTCGAAATGACGATGCAAGAACCCGAAGCGCTTCGGGAAACCAACCCTGCCGACCCGATTGCCGATCGCGTGAAGTATCCGCGCACGCTGCATTTGCCGTGGTCGCCAGGACTTAGCGACGATGACCGGAGGATCGAGTCCCTGAATGCCTTCCAGGGCTGCCGCGTGATTGTCACGTCCAAGATGGACGGAGAAAACACCTCGCTCTACCGCACGGGCATGCACGCCAGGAGCCTGGACAGCCGCCATCATCCAAGCCGTGACTGGCTCAAGGGATTCTGGGGCGCGATGCGCATGGATATTCCGCAGGGTTGGCGCGTCTGCGGCGAGAACCTGTTCGCCATGCATTCGATCCGTTACCGCGACCTGGCTTCGTTCTTCCTTGGGTTCTCGATCTGGAACGCGCGTAACGTATGCCTCGGTTGGGATGAAACGCTGGAGTGGTTTGCCTTGCTCGGTATCGAGCCGGTGCCGGTGCTTTACGACGGCGTGTTCGACGCCGCGGCGATCCAAGCCCTCTGGGGCGAACGTGAGCGCGAGCGGATGGAGGGCTATGTGGTCCGGATCGCGGGCGCGTTCCCCTATGCCGGTTTCAGGCGCTGCGTGGCGAAGTTCGTGCGCAGCGGGCATGTGCAGACGGACGCGCACTGGATGCACAACCACGCGTTCGAGCAGAACCACATGCGTGAGCGCGCAGGAGAGCCGCAATGGAAATGACCGACCTGTTGACCGCAGCGAACCAGCAATCGCTGCGCACGGCACCTGTGCTGCGGGCGCCTGCCTACACGAGCCTGATGGCACTCGTGCCTGCCCCGGGTGTCGACCCGGACTGGCAGGCCTTGATGGCGGCATTCCCATGCCTGGAGCCGTTGCGCCGCACGCCGCAGGATCCGCGTTATCACGCGGAGGGCGACGTCTGGACCCATACCAAGCTGGTGGTCCAGTCCCTGGTGGGGCTGGATGACTATGCGATGGCCACTCCCGAGCGCCGCTTTGTCCTGTTCCATGCGGCGCTGCTGCACGACATCGCCAAGCCAGCCACCACGCGGGTAGACCCGCAAACCGGGGCGATCGGCCAGCCGGGCCACTCGGCGCGCGGCGCGGTCGATGCGCGCGTGCTGTTGTGGCGCAGCGGTGTGCCCTTTGCCTTGCGCGAAGCGGTTTGCCGGCTGATCCACGTGCATCAGCTGCCGTTCTATGCCATCCGGGGAAGCCGGTCCGGCGAGTCCGCCGAGATGGTGGTGCGGCGCCTGTCGCTGGAACTCGATATACGCGAGCTGGCGGCGCTGGCCGAGGCCGACATGCGTGGGCGGGTATGCGCAGACAGCGAAGACGTGCTGGTCGACATCGCGCTGTTTCGCGAGCTGGCGCGCGAGGAGGGATGCTACGGCCAGCCGCGCGCCTTCGCGGACCGCTGGACTCGGATGCGCTACCTCCGGGGCGAAGACGTCCATCCGGACTATGCTTACCACCGCGAGGCGGGCTCCACCGTGACGGTCCTGAGCGGCCTGCCGGCCACAGGCAAGAGCACCTGGATCAAGACATGCTGCGCCGGTCTGCCGGTTGTGGGGTTTGACGACGCACGCGAGGCCCTCGGGCTGAAATACGGGAAGAACGAGGGCGCGGCGATGCACTTTGCCGTCGACCAGGCAAAAGCGCTGCTGCGCGAGGGCAGGCCGTTCATCTGGAACGCGACGCACCTGAGCCGGCAGATGCGCGCGAAAACCCTCGACTTGCTGTTCGCGTACGGCGCCGAAGTCAATGTCGTCTATCTGGAGGCCGCGGAGCAGACCATCCTGTCGCGCAACCGCAAGCGCGACACCACGCTGACCAACGCCGCCATCGAGAGAATGCTCCACAGGTGGGAGGTGGTGTCGCCGGTTGAGGCGCACTCGGTCACCTATCACATCGCCAATTGAACCGGATGCTGGCCCGTGCCATGCCATGCGGCACGGGCGCATCAGGACTCAGGAACCTGCGGGAGGCGCAGCCACCTTGCGCCCAGCCATGTGATGCAGATACGCCAGCAAGTCCTTCAGATCCGCGTCGGACAGCGTTTTTTCGTCGATCGCCGACATGCGCGCGTTGGGCCACCAGCGCAGCGACTGCGGGTCGCGGATCAGCGTGGCCAGCTTGTCGTCGCCCAGATAATCGACGGCGCTGTGCGGCACATTCAGATCGGGGCCAAGGTGCGCGTCGCCGACCCGGTTGAGGGAGTGGCACGAGAAGCAAACGCGCTGGAACGTCGCGAAGCCGCGCATGACCGCGCCGTCCGCCGGCAGGCCGGGGGCGGGCCGGATGGCCGCAAAGCGCTCCGCCGGCGGCGCGGTGATGTCGATGCGCACGATGCTGTACGTCCAGAGGCTCTCGTTGACAAGGGAAGCGGCGCGGCCCGCCGGCACTGTCCAGATCAGGCGGAACGGCCCGATGTCCTGGCCCTTGAGCGTCGGCCACGGCGCGGCAGGATTTTCCACCGCGAGCCAGGCGCGCGGCTCGTCGGCGCTATCGGCCAGCAACAGGCGCGTCGGCAGGTGAGAGACATAGCCATCGCTGGCTGCGGTCGTCGCACTCGCGTCGGCCGTCACCGGCATGCCGCGCAGCAGGGCGGCCAAGGGAATCGCCTTGAACGTCAGGCGGCGTTTCAGGTTGTCGTCGTCCACCGTCACGTCGGTCAGGCGGCGGTCTTTCAGCAGCGCATCCCGCGTCCAGTTGCGCTGTTGCGCACCGGCGGCAATGGTCAGCGTCGCCGTGTCCGCGGCGCAAGCCGGACCCGCCAGGAACGCCATGGCGCATCCAAGCGCACCAACGGCCATTGCGATCCAGACTTTCATGGGTCTTCCTCCAGGGCGAGCGAACAATGTGCGGCGGTCGTTGGCGATCATTCTAGCCGTTGCAAGCGAGCGTCGGCCTTTTTCGCCGGCTCGGCGGCGGGCGCGGTCGTTTGCATGATCGTTCGTCATTTCTGCGTATCGGCGCGCCCGGCGCCGAGCGCTTCGAGCAGTGGCTTCAGCGCATCGAGTTCCGCGCCAAAGCCGCCCCAGTCGCCTGCCTTCAATCGCTCCATGGCGCGGTCATAGTGGGCGAGTGCCTCGCGGGCGCGGCCGTCTGGTGCGCCACCGGGCGCGGCCGCCACCGGGGCCGCCTCCTTGAAGAGCGCCGCCAGGGCCGCGCCCAAGGTTTCCTCCATCACCACATGGTCGCCATAGGCGGCGATCACCCGTTTCAGTTCGGGCAACTGACCGGACTCCGCGCGCAAGTAGAGCGGCGAGACGTAGAGAATCGAGTTGTCGATGGGCACGACCTGGAGGTGGCCGCGGATGACGCGCGACCCCATCTGGTTCCACAGCGAAATCTGCTGCGAAATCTCGGTGTTTTGCTGGATGCGCGCCTCGATCTGGAATGGCCCATAGACCAGCTTGTCCTTGGGAAAGGCATAGACGACGAGCTTGCCGTAGTCAGGCGGATCGCAACGCGCCGCCAGCCACGCAATCATGTTCTCGCGCTGGCTGGGCACCATCGGCAGCATCAGCACGAATTCGGCGCGCGGCTGCGCGGGCAGCCGCACGATCATGTAGTAGGGCGTCATGGGCATGCCGGGGCCGGTGCCCGCATCGATGTCGGCCTGCTTGCGCGGGAACTGCCAGAGGTCCTCGCGGTTGTAGAAGACTTCCGGCGTTTCCATGTGATAGGCGCGGTAGACCTGCGCCTGGATCAGGAACAGGTCTTCGGGGTAGCGGATATGCTGCTGCAGGTCTTGCGGCATCGCGCCCAGCGGCTTGAACAGGCCCGGGAAAATGCGCTGGTACGTTCGTACGACGGGATCGGCGGCGTCGCTGATGTAGAAATCGGCTGTCCCGTTGTACGCATCGATCACCACCTTGACCGCGTTGCGGATGTAATTGTCGCCGTCACCGGTGCCCGGCTGGGAGTATGGGAACCAGCGGCTGGTGGTATAGGCATCCTGGATCCAGAAAAGCCGCCCGCCGCCGACGACGATGTAGGGGTCATGGTCGAGGCTGAGGAACGGGGCGATCGTGCGCACCCGGTCCTGGATATTGCGATGGAGCAGGATCCGGCTCGCGGGCGTGATGTAGCTGGTCACCAGGATGTTGGGATCGTCGAATTGCCAGGCGAAGAGGGCCTGCAGCGCCATGCTGCCGATCGCGACGCCGTCGCGCCCGTGGTAGGTCGTATAAACGTTCTCATCGCCTTTGGGGTAATCAAATTCGGGCGCGTTGCCGTTGACGATCACATAGCCCTTGCCGCCTTCACCAAAGTACAGGCGCGGCTCGACCATGGGCGGGCCGCCGTTGGAGACAGGCGGAATATCCTTCAGGTAAAGCGTAGGCAGGCCTTCCGCGGATTTCTCCGTGACCGGCGACATCACGACGCCATTGCCGTGGGTGAACAGGAGATGCAGGTTGACCCAGGTCTGGGCATTGGCAGGAAGCAGCGACGGCTCCAGCTCCCGCGCCGAGAGCATCACCTGCTGGTAACGGGCGTCGAACCGGTAGCGGTCGATGTCCGTCGCCAGGAATTTGTAATAGGTCCTGATCTCCTGCAACTGCGCGTAGGTATCGCGCAACGGTTGCAGATCCCACAGGCGGATGTTGTCGATGGTCGGGCGATTGGCCTGCAGCGCGGCGAGATCGAGGTTCTGCTCGGCGGGAAACGGCTTTACCGAGATTTGCGCCAGGCCATAGGCGTCGCGCGTCAGCGCAATGTTGTGGGCGATATAGGGCGTCTCCAGCTGCAGTTCGTTCGGCTTGACATAGAAACGCTGGAACAGCGCCGGGTAGATCAGCACCAGTACCAATGCACTGCCGAACACGGATAGCGCCGAGGCGGCAGGAATGCGATAGCCCCG
The DNA here is from genome assembly GCF_058802485.1 of Cupriavidus sp. GW822-FHT02D05. NCBI lineage: Bacteria > Pseudomonadati > Pseudomonadota > Betaproteobacteria > Burkholderiales > Burkholderiaceae > Cupriavidus > Cupriavidus sp. GW822-FHT02D05. The sequence goes on from NZ_JBXAOE010000038.1 coordinate 43,664, forward strand.
CCAGCGCATATTGGCCCACGAGGCGGCTGCGGCCGCGGTGGCCAGGCCGATCAGCGGCCACAGGACTGGCAGCCCCACATGGATATCGGTATAGCTGGCGCCTACCACCACGCCGTTGTCCCCGTAGAGCAGCAGAAAGCGGTCGAGCCAGTAGGACCAGGCCTGCAGCAGGAAGAACAGGCCCAGCAGGGCCGAGCCGTGGGCCGCGGCCGCGGGTGAAAGCCCGCGCGGCGAGCGCATGCAGGCGATGTCGCCGCGCATTCCGTACACCGTGGCCGCCGCCGCAGCGCTGCAGCACAGCAGCAGTAGCAGCCAGTTCCTCAGCGCAAGATAGGCGGGCAGCGAGAAGAGATAGAAGCCGATGTCCTTGCCAAAGATCGGATCGGCCTTGCCAAAGGGCACCTGGTTGAGGTAGCGAAGCACGAGGTCCCAGTCCGGGATTTCGCTGGTGGCGAGGAGCAGGCCCAGGAGGACGGCGGCACCGGCGATGGCGGCGTGCCAGGGCAGGTGCGGCGCGACTTCGCCCACCAGCTCGCTCAAGACCTCTGCCTTCCAGGAGCCGGGCGGGCTCGCATAGCGGTGCGCCAGCGATCCCGACACCCAGATCGCGCCAGCCGACGCAGCGAAGACAGCGGCGAACAGAAGCACCTTGGTGACAAGGACCGTCCAGAAGACGTTGACATAGCCGATGGAGGAAAACCACAGCCAGTCAACCAGCATGCCGGTGAGGCGGCCGATGACGATCAGGCCGATGATGCCAACCGCAACCCTGGCGGTAATGCGCCTCAGGCGCAGGCCGGATATCCCTGGCGAGCGCATCGATCATGCTCCTTTGCCGGACCGTCATCCGTAGCCTGCGGCTGCCCGCAACAAGGCAAAGGTCCAAGCTGGCCCGGCCCGACAATTCATTGTAGGTGGGGAATCATCCGGCAGCAGATGGACATTTACGGGCTGTTTATGCCTGGCCGATAGCTTTCTACGCCATTTGCATGGACGAGTTCTTAATCTGTGGACTGTCCAAACCGGTGAGCAACATGATGCCGCACAGCCGCAATGCACTACGCACAGGCCAACCTCATCACGGTGGCGGGTATTACCTGAAACTGACCGGATGGCTGCTAGCCCTCGGTTTGTTGTACGCCTTGTCATCGTGATACCAGTCTGCGCCGACTGCGCAAGGCGATGCGCGCAGGCGTGCCGTCAGCCTGCCGCCTTTTGTTCCAGGTAGTCCACCAGCAGCCTTGCCGCTGGCGAAAGGCTTGCCTCGTCGCGCATGCAGATCGCGAAGCGGCGCTGCGCCCAGGTATCGGTGAGCGGGACCACCCGTACGCCAAAGCCGGCGTAAGTGGGCTCGGCCACCTCGCGGGGCATGATGGCAAGACCCAGATTCGCGCGCACGCAGCGCAGGGACGCATCGAACGAGGAAACCACCACGCGGTACGCCATCGGCTTGCCGATGATGGCCGCGGCGCGCGCGAGCATGGTGTGCACAGCCGTCTGCCCGGGCAGCCCGATGTGGTCGAACTCCAGTGTTTGCTCAAACGTGCAATCCGCCTGGCTAGCGAGCGGATGCTCGGGATGCACGATGGCCGCCAGGGCATCGCTGCGATAGGGGCGGGTCCGGAATCCTTCCAGATCCGCGGCATCCCAGCAGATACCCAACGGTGCGGATCCCTCACGCAATGCGCGGACGAGGTCGCGGCTGAGGCTTTCCTCGACGGTGACGCGGATGTCCCGATGCTCGGGCACCTGCAGGAAGCTCGCGATATCGTCGGGCAGCGACTCGGCCATGCACGATACGGTGGCCAGCAAGCGGACTTGCCCCTTGATGCCGGTCCCGTAGTCGGCCATGTCGCGCTCCACGCGATCAGCCGCGGCCAGCATGGCGCGAGCGTGCTCAAGCAGGATCTCACCCGCCGCGGTCGGGATCACGCCGCGCCGGCGCCGCTCGAACAGCGTGACGCCCACCGTGTCTTCCAGCTGCGCCAGCCGCTTGCTGATGGCCGAAGCCACGATGTGCTGCTGTTCGCCGGCGCGCGCCATGTTGCGGGTCTCGCAAACCGCAACAAACAGGCGCAGGGAGGTGAGGTCTAGATCACGCATCGAAAGCCTTCAACGGTGGATTTCCAGTCTGGAAATTAAGTGCGGCCATCTTAACGTTTCTTGTCATCACCGGAAATTCCTCGGGCTGGACACGAGCGGTGGCACTTGGCACCTCATGTGCGGCAGTCGGCGGGCCGCTGGCTTGAGCACGCTTCGGAGTGATTCGCTTAGATGTTCCAATCCGGAATGCTGGCGCTTCTTGATTACCGCTTCTGGCCTAGGCTGGAACAACATAGAGTGCATAGGCCAGACTGAAGCACTAATCTCCGAGGGGACACAGATCCAATGACAACGCACATTCCATCGGCACCGCGCCAAGCCGTGATCCGCGAGGTCGGGCTGCGTGACGGGCTGCAAAGCATCGCCACCATCCTGCCGACTTGCGCCAAGCGCGAGTGGATCCAGGCGGCCTATGCGGCGGGCCAGCGGGAGATCGAAGTCGGCTCGTTCGTCCCGGCGAAGCTGCTGCCGCAACTTGCCGATACCGCGGAACTCGTGGACTTTGCCAGGTCGCTGCCGGGGCTGTTCGTCTCGGTCCTGGTGCCGAACCTGCGGGGCGCGGAGAACGCCATCGCCAGCGGCGCGGACCTGATGCTGGTACCGCTTTCCGCCAGCCATGCGCATAGCCTGGCCAACCTGCGCAAGACCCCCGACGAAGTCGTAGCCGAAGTCGCCAGGATCCGCGCCGAGCGCGACGCGGCCGGCTCCCGCACGCTGATTGAAGGCGGCGTGGGCACGGCCTTTGGCTGCACGATCCAGGGTCATGTGGATCCGGACGAGGTGCTGCGGCTGATGCAGGCCCTGCTGGACGCGGGCGCCGATCGCGTGAGCCTGGCCGACACGGTGGGCTACGCCGATCCCGGCATGGTCCGCCGCCTGTTCGAACGCGCCACGGCAATGGCCGGCGACCGCTTCTGGTGCGGCCACTTCCACGACACGCGCGGGCTTGGCCTGGCCAACGTCCATGCCGCCCTGGAGGTCGGGGTGACCCGCTTCGATGCCTGCCTCGCCGGCATCGGCGGCTGCCCGCACGCGCCCGGCGCCAGCGGCAATGTCGCTACCGAAGACCTGGCCTACCTGCTGGGCAGCATGGGCTTCGATACCGGCATCGATATCAGCCGTCTGCTGGCGCTGCGCGAGCGCGTGGCCGGCTGGCTGCCCCATGAAACCCTGCACGGCACGCTGTGGCGCGCCGGCCTGCCCAAGACATTTCCCGTATCGGTTGCCGATGCGGCTGTCCGCCTGAGAGAGAACCATGCACGCTGAACATGCCTCCTTGCCGCTCGCCGGCGTCCGCGTGGTCGAGTTCACCCATATGGTGATGGGCCCGACCTGCGGCATGATCCTCGCGGACCTGGGCGCCGAAGTCATCAAGGTCGAGCCACCCGGTGGCGACAAGACCCGCAACCTGCCCGGCCTTGGCATTGGCTTCTTCCGCTCGTTCAACCGCAACAAGAAGAGCGTCGTCATCGATATCACCACCCCGCAAGGGCAGGCCACGGCAGCGGAGCTGGTTGGCCAGTGCGATGTGTTGCTGGAGAACTTCCGCCCGGGACTGATGGCGAAATGCGGGCTGGATTACGCGACGCTGTCCGCCAGGTTTCCCGGACTGATCTACGTCTCGCACAAGGGCTTCCTGCCCGGTCCCTATGAACACCGCCTGGCGCTCGACGAAGTCGTGCAGATGATGGGCGGCCTGTCCTACATGACCGGGCCCAAGGGCCGCCCGCTGCGCGCCGGCACCTCGGTCAACGACATCATGGGCGGCATGTTCGGCGCCATCGGCGTGATGGCTGCCCTGCGGGAGCGCGACCGTACCGGCAAGGGGCAGGAAGTGCAGAGCGCGCTGTTCGAGAATTGCGTGTTCCTGTCGTCCCAGCATATGCAGCAGTTCTCGATGACCCGCGAGCCGCCGCCGCCGATGCCGTCGCGCGTGTCCGCCTGGAGCGTCTATGACGTGTTCACGCTGGCCGAAGGCGAGCAGCTCTTCATCGGGGCCGTCAGCGACAAGCAGTTCAACACCTTGTGCGACGTGCTGCAACGTCCCGACCTGGCCGCTGATCCGGCGCTTGCCACCAACGCGATGCGGGTGGCGGTACGCCCGGCATTGCTGGAGCGGCTTGGCGAGATTCTCAAGGACCATCGCGTGGAAGCGCTTTCGCCGAAGCTCGAAGCCGCGGGCATTCCCTACGCGCCCATCATGCGTCCGGAGCAACTGCTCGATGACCCGCACCTGAGAGCAAGCGGTGGCCTGGTGCCGATGCAGACCGAGGACGGCGGCACCACCGACGTTGTGCTGCTGCCGCTGTTGATGGGCGGACGCAGGCCCGGCGTGCGCATGCCGCTGCCGGGCATTGGCGAGCACAACGACGAAATCCTGTCCGGCCTGGGCGCGCGTGCCCCGGACTGAATCCTCCCGCATTGCCACGTGGCTTCGGACGGCCACGCGGACCAGAACGATAAACATACGGAGACAGACATGGCATTCCCCCTTTCGCGCCGGGCAGCACTCGGCATGGCCGTTTCGGCGATCGCACTTATGCTTGCCTTGCCGGCCGGCACCGTGCTGGCCCAAGGCTCGGGCCGGCCGGTGCGCCTGATCCTGCCGATCAGCGCTGGCTCGGGCGTGGACGCGATCGCACGCGCTGCCGGGCCTGCGCTGGGCAAGAGCCTGGGCCAGCCAGTGGTGATCGAGAATCTTCCCGGCGCCGGCGGCATGACCGGCGCGGCGGCGGTGGCCAAGGCGCCACCCGATGGCACCACGCTGGGCCTGTTCTCCAACAACCACGTGATCAACCCGAGCGTGTACAAGAAGATGCCGTTCGACGCGATCAAGGACTTCACGCCCATCAGCGTGATCGGCTCCACGCCGCTGGTCCTGGTGGTCAACCCCAAGGTTCCCGCCAGGAACGTGCAGGAACTCATTGCCTTGCTCAAGGCCAAGCCCGATTCGCTCAACTATGCGTCGTCGGGCAACGGCACCATCATCCAGCTTGCCGCGGAAATGTTCCTCGATGAGGCGCATGTCAAGGCTCGCCATGTGCCCTACAAAGGCACCGGACCGATGATGACCGACCTGATTGCGGGCCAGGTGGAGATGGGGGTCGTGGCCTTGAACGCCGTGGTGCCCCACCTGAAGAGCGGCACCCTGCGCGCGATCGGCCTGTGCGGCGCGACGCGCTCGCCGGCCGCACCGGATATTCCGACCATCGCAGAACAAGGCTTGCCCAACTACGCGGTCGAGGGCTGGTTTGCCGTGGTAGGCCCCGCAGGGCTGCCGCCGGCCGAGGTCAAGCGCCTCAACACGTTGTTCGCCAAGGCTTTCACCAGTCCGGACGTGCTGGAAGTGATGAAGAAGCAGGGCAATACGATCAGTCCCAGCACGCCGGAGGCAGCCGCCAGGTTCTTCCAGAGCGAAGCGGCGCGCTATGCTGCCCTGGTCAAGAAGGCCAATGTGACCCTGGAGTAAGGGCAGGGGCCGCATACCTCATCGCATCCTTCGGTGAGTCGATGCGATCCGTGCGGCAGGCGCCGGCCCACCGCTTCTCCGGTTTCATTGAATGTTGCCGCTGCCCGCGCAGCCCGCTTGGCGTGGGGAGGCGCCGATGTCATGATGGCGAGGTGCGAGCGAGCGGCATTTTCAGCCAGCGAGCCGGCATTTCACCTACGGTATCAATGAGGAGACACGGATATGCAAGGCAGGCAAACGCAGGGGATGTCCCGCGAGCGGCTTGGGCGGGTCGAACGTTTCATCGACGACGCCTATGTCGCCACCGGCAAGTTGCCCGGCACGCTCATCCAGGTGTGGCGGCGCGGCGAATTGGCGCTGAACTCGGTGTTGGGCCTGGCTGACCGCGAGCGGCAGGTTCCGCTGGCCGAGGATTCGATCTTCCGCATCTACTCGATGAGCAAGCCCGTCACCTCGGTGGCGGTCATGATGCTGGTCGAGGAATGCAAGATCGCCCTGGACGATCCGGTCAGCAAGTACATCCCGGCATGGGAAAACCTGGGCGTCTATGCCGGGGGCTTCATGGAGAGCTTCCAGACGCGCCCGGCTGCGCGCCCGATGCTGGTGGTCGACCTGCTGCGCCATACGTCCGGCCTGACCTATGGTTTCCAGCAGAACACCAACGTCGACGCCGCTTACCGCAAGCAGATGCTGGGCGAACTCGCCACCGGCGGCACGCTGGACGACATGATCGCGAAGCTGGGCAAGCTGCCGCTCGAGTTCTCGCCGGGCGAGGCCTGGAACTACTCGGTTGCCACCGACGTGCTGGGCTATCTTGTCGGCAAGATCAGCGGAATCCCTTTCGAGACCTTCCTGAAGGAACGCATATTCGATCCGCTGGGCATGGTTGACACTGCCTTCCACGTGCCGCAAGACAAGGCCTCGCGCCTTTGCGCCTGCTACGCCGTCGGCTCGCTCGGTTCGAAGGTAGTATCCGCGCGCGCGCCGGTCCTGCAGGACGATCCCCGCACCAGCCCCTACCTGAAACCGCCAAGCTTCATCTCCGGCGGTGGCGGCCTGGTGTCCACCGCGGCTGACTACATGCGCTTCGCACGCATGCTGTTGCAAGGCGGTGAGCTCGATGGGGTGCGCCTGCTGGGGCCGAAGACCCTGGCGCTGATGACCGCCAACCATCTGCCGGGCGGGGTGGACCTGCCGCGCATGTCGCGCTCCATGTTCAGCGAAGCCACCTATGATGGCGTTGGCTTCGGGCTCGGCTTCGCCACCACGGTGACGCCGGCGACCACGTTGATTCCCGGCAGCGCCGGCGACTTCTTCTGGGGCGGAGCGGCCAGCACCTTCTTCTGGGTCGATCCGCAGGAGGACCTGATCGGACTGTTCCTGACCCAGCTCTTGCCGTCGTCCGCCTACCCGGTGCGCCGCCAGCTGCGCACGCTGGTCTACAGCGCCATCACCGAGCCGGGTGCCGCGGCACGCTAAGCGCCTGGCGAGCCGCGACCCGTGGTCTCCCAAACGCTGCCCAGCACGTCCCCCTGCCCAATGTCGCAACCCTCCCATTTGAAGAACTGCAGTTCTTCCGAGCTGGCCAGGCCATTGGCCAGTACCTGCATGCCGAGCGTGTGCGCCAGCGCGATCACGGCACGCGCGATGGCGGCGCGTTTGGCATCGGTTGCCACGTTACGCACGTAGTCCTGGGGAATCTGCAGCCGGTCGGGCAGCAAGCGCTGCAGGTTGGCCAGCGAGATGGGCGTGTTGCCGACGTCGGCCAGCGTGACGGATGCGCCTTGCTCCTGGATGCGGGCGCAGGCAAGGCGGGCGGCTTCCGTGGCGGTGCCCAGCAGGATGCCCGGCAATTGCAGGTCGAGCCCGCTGCCGGCCTGGGCGGTCTCGCGCAGGTATTGGCGGAGCAGCTCCGGCAACGCCAGCAGTTCGGACTCCTCGGCGCCGGCCATGAGCGGCAGCAGGATGGGGACGCTGACGCGGGCCGGGCCGGATAGGGCGGCTTGCGGATCCGAGTGCCAGGCTAGCGCGAGTTCGCAGGCGCGGCGCAGCAGCACGGCATTGATCGCGCCAATGAGGCCCGGGCTGCGCACGTAGTTGGCGATCTCGGCATGCGGCATCCAGCCGGTGGGGCCCGGCCACGCCGGCAGCAGCGCGATGGCCGCAATGGCGGCGGAGCCCAGGTCGAACTGGGAGACGGCTTGCAGCCGGTATTGGCCGCTGTGCAGCGCTTGCTCGATGGCAGCTTCGACCTGCGCGTCGCTAGCTGCCTCGGAGGTGGGTAGCTCGGGCGCCCGCGGTACTGGCTTGGGCAGGGCATGGGCTTGCTGCAAGGCCTTGACGTACTGGTACGCGCGCAGGCCGCCGATGACGACGGAGGTCAGCTTCTGCGCGGTCATCTCCGTCTTGAGGAAGTAGCCATTGATCTCGTAGCCGGTCACCACCTCGCGCTCCGGCGCCATGCCGGGATGCCCGGTGCGCAGCACGATCTGGAGGTCGGGGTTGCGCAGTTGCTCGCGGATGTAGCGCACCGTGGCCAGGCCGGCATCGTCGGTTTCCATCACGACATCGAGCAGCACGAGCGCGGTATCGGGGTGACGGGCGAGGTGGGCCCTGCAGGCTTCGCCGGAATACACGCTGTGGAACTGGATCTTGCGCCCGGAGAAGGTCAGGTCCATCAGTACCAGGCGCGTGATCTCGTGCACGTCGGGGTCGTCGTCGACCAGCAGGACCTGCCACGCGGGCATGGACAAAGAGGAGTTCATGGCAGAGTCCTGGCGGATACGATCGGGATGGTGGCCTTTGCCGAGGGTGTGATGCGGGGCATGCGCAGGGTGAAGACGGTACCGCCGCCATCGGTGCCCACCGCATGGCCCACGGCGATGGTGCCGCCCAGGCGCTGCGTCACCAGGTTGTAGACCAGGTGCAGGCCCAGGCCGCTGCCACCCTTGCCGCGGTGCGAGGTAAAGAAGGGCTCGAAGATCTTCTCATGCAGGGCATCGGGAATGCCGCTGCCGTCGTCGGCGTAGCGGATCACGACTTCGTCACCGGCGGCGAGCCGGGCGGCGATGCGGATGGTGCCGCGCACAGGGCCTGTGTCGCCGCTGCCGAATGCGTGCACCAGCGAGTTCATGACCAGGTTGGTGAGGATCTGCGCGATCGCGCCGGGGTAGCCGTTCATGGCGACGCCGGCCGGGCAGTCGATCAGCAATTGCACATGCGTGTCGCGCAGGCGCGGGTCGAGGCTGACCACGGTCTCGCGGATATAGTCGCCCAGGTCGAAGCTGCGCCGTTTTTCGCTGGTCTGGTCGACCGCCATCTGCTTGAAGCTCTGCACCAGCTCTGCCGCGCGGTTGGCGTTGGACAACAGCAAACGGGCGGATTGCGCGGCGTCCGACAGGTAGCGCTGCAGCGCCTCGGGTGCCAGCTCGTTGCTCGCCACCAGCGCCTGCGTGGCGCTGGTGCGGTCCTGCAGGTAGGAGGCGGCGCTGACGGCGATGCCCACCGGCGTGTTGATCTCATGCGCCACGCCCGCGACCAGTCCGCCGAGAGAGGCCATCTTTTCCGCGTCCACCAGGTTCTTGCGCGCGGACTCGAGATGGCGCAGCGACTCCATCAGTTCCGCCTGTGCCAGTTCGCGGCTTTCGTGTGAGAGTACGATCCACCATGCGCCGAAAGCCAGCAGCGGCAGGGTGGCCGAGTACACGCGCAGCAGCAGGCCGCCGATCCCGTCGGCGTGCGAGGCATGGCCTTCGCCGATCAGCCGGTAGGCGAGCAGGAACACGGCGCCCATGGCCGCCGCGGCAATCACGAACAGGCCGAGGAAGCGCGCCAGCCGCCGCAGGAAATGCGGCGGCAGTATCCGCAGGAAGCTGCCTTGCCACGGCGCCGCCTGCATTTGCGCGGCGGTGCCAGGCGCCTTGCAGGCATCGTGGCAATGGTTGTCCAGGCCGCAGCACAGCGAGCAGATCGGCCCCGCATAGAAGGGGCAGTGCGCCATGTCCGGTGCTTCGTAGTCGCGCTCGCAGATGCAGCAGCGAATCGGCTCGTCGGTGTGCTTGTCGAGGGGGTGTGGGTCTTCCCGCGCGATGTAGTACCGGCCGCGGGTCGCATAAGCGATCAGGATGGCGCTGGCGAACGAAGCGCCCAGCGCGATAAAGGCGCAATAGGCTTGCGCCAGCGCGCCAAGCAAGCCGGAGTAAGCGCCGATGCCGGCGAGCGAGGCAATCAGCATGGCGCCGCAGCCCACCGGGTTGAACGCATACAGGTAGGCCCGGCGGAACTCGATGTGCCGCGGACTGATGCCCAGCGGCTTGAGCACGACAAGGTCGGCCACCAGGGCGCCGAGCCAGGCGATCACCAGGTTGGAATACACGCTCAGCACGGCCTCCAGCGTGCTGAAGATGCCCAGCAGGGTGAGCAACAGTGCGATCAGCACGTTGAACACCAGCCAGACCACGCGGCCCGGATGGTAGTGCGCCAGCCGCACGAACACATTGGACCAGGCCAGTGAGCCCGCATAGGCATTGGTCACGTTGATCTTGATCTGCGACACGAGCACGAACAGCATCGCCACCGCGAGCACCACCTCGGGCCGATCGAATACCTGCCCGTATGCCCACACGTACATGTGGATCGGCTCCATCGCGTGATTGGCGGCTACGCCGGCTCGCAGCGCGAGCACCGCCAGCAGGCTACCCGCCAGCACCTTGAGGCCGCCGATCACGATCCAGCCCGGGCCCGCCAGCAGCAGCGCGCTCCACCAGCTCCAGCGGTTCTGCGGCGTGCGGTCGGGCAGGAAGCGCAGGTAGTCCACCTGCTCGCCAATCTGGCCCATCAGGGAGAACAGCACGCCGGTGGCCGCGCCAAACGCGAGCACATTGAACGCCGGCGAGGCCGCATCGCGCCCGGTGAATGCCGCCCATTGCGCCAGCACGCCGGGATCGTGGCGCAGGATGTAGGCGAAGGGCAGCACCAGCAGCACCGCCCACAGCGGCTGTGTCCACATCTGCAGCTTGTTGATCAGCGTGACGCCGAAGAACACCATCGGCACGATCACCAGCGAGCAGACCAGGTAGCCCACTGTCAGGTTCAGGCCGGTGGCAATGGCGAGCGCCTGGGCCAGGATGGCCGACTCCAGCGCGAAGAAGATAAAGGTAAAGGACGCGTAGATCAGCGAGGTGATGGTGGACCCGGCATAGCCGAAGCCCGCGCCGCGCGTGAGCAGGTCGATGTCCACGTTGGCCATGCTGGCGTGGTATGCCACCGGCAGCCCGATCAGGAAGATCAGCGCGCAGACCAGCAGGATGGCCGGGAACGCGTTCTGGAAGCCAAAGCTGAGCGTGACGCTGGCGCCGATGGCTTCCAGCGCCAGGAAGGACACGCCGCCGATGGCCGTGTTGGCCAGCGTGAACGGCGACCAGCGCCGGTAAGAGCGTGCCGCATAGCGCAGCGCGTAATCCTCCAGCGTTTCATTCGCGACCCAGGATTGATATTCTCGTTTGATGCGCATGGCGTGGTGGCGTCGGGTGCGATCCGGGTCGGGACGGATGGCTGGCAGCGGGCGCTCCGATTATTGTCTGAATCCGCCCCTCGCGCAATGACATGCGCGCGGCGCGGCAAAGGGTGCGGAACGCGCTGCAGCATGCCGTACGGATGCTGCGCGGCAGCATGGCGCGGCGCCTTGACATTTAGGGTGTCAGCGCAAACACTGGCCGGCAGTCTTCATATCGAAGAGGCCGCGGGCAGCGCCGCATAGCGCTCGCCGTTGCCCGAATCCGCTGTGCCCGATGCCATGGAGAATGCGCGGTTGCCCGCCCAGAATGCCGATAGCGCCTATAAGGCCGATAGCGCCGATAGCGCCGATCCCCAGGCCGGGGAGCTGATCTACCGTATCCACGCCGCGCGCGATGATGATGGCTGGCGCGGCGTGGTTGCGCTGGTGCGCGATCAGTTCGCCGCGGGCACGGCCGTGCTGGCGCGGCGGCACCTGGCCGGCGGCCAGGGCGCGGTGCTGCACGGCGCCCCGGACGACCCGGCGTTTTTTCGCACCTTTGCGCAGTACTCCGCGCGCAACCCGTGGTTCCTCTCCAGCACGGCCTACCAGCCCCTGCAGGTGATCAGCGGCGACGACATGCTGGGCAGCGGCGACCTGGTCCGCACGGACTACTACCAGGCGTTGCTGCGGCCCCATCGCTATCTGCATCGCTTGTGCGGGGTGGTGGCGCGCGAGGCGGATGTCGTCTACTACCTTGAGTTGTACCGGCGCGAAGACCAGCGGCGCTTTGCCAGCAAGGAGAAGGCGGAGTTCCGCGGCCTGCTGGCGCATATGGCGCTGTCGCTGGAAAACCGCTGGCACCGCCACAGCGCCGCCGACCTGAGCCAGGCGCTGATGTGCGTCATCGACGGCCATCCTAACGCGACCTTCCTGGTGGAGCAGGATGGCCGCATCGTCTACTGCAACCGCAGCGCGCAGGCGCTGTGCGGGCAGGGCAGCGGCCTGTACCGGGATGGCGAGTATCTTGCCGCGGTGATGCCGACCGACCACCGCACCTTGCATGAGATGCTGGCCACGCTGGCCGGGGCTTCCCAAGGACTTCCCTCCATGGCCGGTGACACGCGCGACGCCCACCCGGGCCAGGCCACGCTGGTGCCCACGCAGGTGCTGTCGGTTTCCGCGCCCGGCTTTGCCTTGCCCACGACGCTCACGTTGCAGCCCGCCGGTGCATCCATGCGCAACGGGCTGGGCGAGGAGCGCGCGCTGGTGGTGGTCAGCGCGCGCCGGCAGGGTGCGGAGCATGCGCACCACGATTGCCTGTTCGCGCGCCAGTTCAAGCTGAGCGAGGCCCAGGCGCGGGTCAACGCGCTGGTCTTCGCCGGCCACTCCATCGCCAGCCTGGCGCAGGTACTGCACGTGTCCGAGAACACGGTGCGCAGCCACCTCAAGCAGATCTTCCAGAAGACCAACACCCATGGCCAGATGGAATTGGTGCGCCTGCACGCGCAGCATTGCCCGCCGGCCTGAACGTCCCTCACCTGGCCATCGCGCCGTTGCCTTGTCCGCTGCCTTATCCATTGCCTCATTCAATTGGGTGAGGCCACCTCACCCAGCCACATGATGCGCGGAATCCTCGTCGTGAAGGATTCGCATCTTCTCGGGCCTGCTTATAGTTGACCCGTCGCCACGCGGCCGCCGCGAGGCAGCCGGCGCCAACAGAAAAAGAACAACCAGAATCCGTCACGCAGGAGATACGCCATGCTAGGCCTGACGTTGCTTTACGTAGGTGCCGTGCTGTGCCTGAACGGCTTGTGGCTGCTGGGCAAGATTGGCGACCGTGAGATCTGGGTCGTCAATATCTTTGCCGGCGGGGTGACGATGCTGGTGTCGCTGCGGCTGATCTTCGGCGGCGAGGCGGACAGCGCATCCATCAAGGCCGGCGCGCTGACGCTGCTGTTCACCTTCACCTACCTGTGGGTTGCGCTCAACCGCTTCAACGGCGCGGACGGGCGTGGCCTGGGCTGGTTCAGCCTGTTCGTGTCGGTCACGGTGATTCCCGTCGCCATCGATGCGCTGCGCCATGCCAACTCCGTCTGGGATACCTGGTTCGCCTGGTGCTGGGTCGGCTGGGGGGTGCTGTGGTTCCTGTACTTCCTGCTGCTGGCGATGCAGCGCCCGATCCTGAAGTTCACCGGTGTTGCCACTGTCCTGGCAGGTATCGCCACCGGCTGGCTGCCAGGCTATCTGCTGCTGAGCGAATCATTCAGATAGACCGCAAAGACGTACCGCAAAGATCGACCACAGCGCGGCGGCGGGTAGCCGCACGCGACCAACGCTGATCCAGGCATGCAGCCAAGGCGGCTGCATCGTTTCACGGCCGCAATCCGGCGACTGACCGGACACACACCAAGGAGACAGGCACATGGCAGATACCCTGATCAAGGTCGATCTCGCGCAATCGGCGTACGAGAACGAACAGGTCCACAACCGCTGGCACCCGGACATTCCCATGGCCTGCTGGGTCAATCCCGGCGACGAGTTCATCCTGGAAACCTATGACTGGACCGGCGGCTTCATCAAGAACAACGAGTCGGCGGATGACGTGCGGGACATCGACCTGTCCATCGTCCACTTTCTCTCAGGGCCGGTGGGCGTGCGCGGCGTCAAGCCGGGCGACCTGCTGGTGGTCGACCTGCTGGACGTAGGCGCCAAGCCCGAAAGCCAGTGGGGCTTCAACGGCTTCTTCTCGAAGAAAAACGGCGGCGGGTTCCTGACGGACCATTTCCCGCTGGCGCAGAAATCCATCTGGGACTTCCACGGTGTCTACACCACGTCGCGCCATGTGCCCGGCGTGGAGTTCGCCGGGCTGATCCATCCCGGGCTGATCGGCTGCTTGCCCGATCCCAAGCTGCTCCATACCTGGAACGAACGCGAGACAGGGCTGATCAAGACCGACCCCGATCGCGTGCCGCCGCTGGCCAACCCGCCGTTTGCCGCGACCGCCCATATGGGCAAGCTCGTTGGCGACGCCGGCAGGCGGGCGGCAGCCGAGGGCGCGCGTACCGTGCCGCCGCGCGAGCATGGCGGCAACTGCGACATCAAGGACCTGTCACGTGGCTCGAAGGTGTACTTCCCGGTGTATGTGGATGGGGCAGGGCTGTCGGTCGGCGATCTGCACTTCAGCCAGGGCGACGGCGAGATTACCTTCTGCGGCGCCATCGAGATGGCGGGGTGGGTGCACATGCGGGTGAACGTGATCAAGGACGGCATGGCGAAGTACGGCATCAAGAACCCCATCTTCAAGCCCAGCCCGATCACGCCGACCTACAACGACTACCTGATCTTCGAAGGCATCTCGGTCGATGAACAAGGCAAGCAGCACTACCTGGATGTCAACGTCGCCTACCGCCAGGCCTGCCTGAACGCGATCGAATACCTGACCAAGTTCGGCTACTCGCGCGCGCAGGCCTACGCCATCCTGGGCACGGCGCCGGTGCAGGGGCATATCAGCGGCGTGGTGGACATCCCCAACTCCTGCGCCACGCTCTGGATACCGACGCAGATCTTCGACTTCGATATCCGGCCGCAGGCCAATGGACCGACTGTGCATATCAAGGGCGGTGCCGACGTCCTGCTTTCGCGGGATGCGGCCTGAATGCCGATCTGAGCGCCAGCCAGAGATGTGAAGTCCCGGCGAGCGCGGGCTCCCGCCTTCCTCCTCCTTACCCAAGGGGGCCCGCGCTTGCCACTTTCCACCAAGCGGAGAGACCTGTATGCCCATGTATGAATACGCCTGCGAGGCGTGCGGCAGCTTCACCGCGGTGCGCCGCATCGACGAGCGCGACGCGCCGCAGCCATGCCCCGGCTGCGGCCACGCGGCCCGGCGCCAGGTCACGGCGACCATGCTGGCCCTGATGCCCTCGTCCCGCCGCGTCGCGCATGCGGGCAACGAGCGCAGCGCCCACGCGCCATCGAGTTCCCAGGGGCACCGCCATGGGCCAGGTTGTGGCTGTTCGGGCGGCAGCGTCGGCCTGGCCGGCAAGCCGGGCGCGGCCAAGTCCTTTCCCGGCACGCGGCCCTGGATGATCAGCCACTAGGGGAACCAGCCCGATGGGAACCAGGCCGATCGCCATCCAGGCTATTCGCCAACGACGATCGAGCCGCGCACCTGGTCCAGCAGCGGCAGCCATGCGCCGCGCGCCGAGTCGCGGCACGAGAGGATGAGCAGCAGTTCCTGGTCCGGCGTATAGATGTCGAAATGCTGCACGTAGATCGTGCCTTGCGCGCCGGTGCGCACGTAGTTGATTGCAATCGCCGGCCAGCCACCGATTTTTTCGATGCGGGGCTCGTCGATGGAGAGCATTTCCCTGCCCGATGTCTTCAGGGAGTCGCGCATCCTGCGCTCGAAGCTCGCCGCGTATGCCAGAAGCAGTGACCTGTCGAACCGGCGGACCTGCTCGGGCGTGACCGGCGCTTGCGCCATCGAGTTGACGATCACGGCCGCGTACGGATTCTGCACATTGGATACGGCATGCAGGAGGTTGACCGTCTGGCCCGCCGGCGCCGGGACGATGGAGACACCCCCCACCGCGTCCGCGATGGTGCCGTGGGTCCGTCCCCGGGCCCCGGACAGGATGGTCCAGTCCTTGGGAACCTGAACGGCAACCTGCCTGGCAAGCACGATCCGCACGAAAGGCACTGGCGCGCCCCCACCGGCCTGGGCGAAACACGGCGCGGAATTCAGGGCCAGGCCCAGCGCGCAGGCAGTCGCTGCCCCCAGCACAAGCCTGCCGCATTGCGCACGCATGCTCCCTCCGTCGTGATCCCGAACAGGAACAATATAGACGCGAAGCGGCTATCCGGCACGGATCCGGGCGTCGCACGAGCGCTATCGTCGTTGTCCGGCCCGATGCCGGGGTGCACGCCAGTGGCCGCTGCGGCTGGCGGGTCCCATGCGCATGGGACAGGGGGGCAGGGGGGCGGGGCAGGAGAGGGCTTAGCCCGCCACCACATTGCGCGGCGAGCCGGCCGCGAACGCCGCGATATTGTCGATCAACTGGTCCGCCAGCGCCTGGATGGCCTCCCGGCTCGCCCAGGCCACGTGCGGCGTGAGCAGGAAGGCGGGGTGGTCGCGCAGCGCGTGGAACGGGTGGCCGGGGCCGGGGGGCTCCTGGGTGGCTACGTCGAAACCAGCCCCGGAAACCTGTCCTTGCCGCAGCGCGTCGACCAGTGCGGCCTCGTCGACCAGGCCGCCGCGCGCGGTGTTGATCAGCAGCGGGCGGCGCGTCATCTGCGCGAACTCCTCGCGGCCGATCAGCCCCGCGTTGGCGGGGGTCAGCGGGCAGTGCAGCGTGATGATGTCGCTCAGGCGCAGCATGTCCGCGAAGGGCGTGTGTTGCGTGTCGGCGCTGTGCTGGCCCTTGCGGGCGGCGTACAGCACCTTGAGTCCCAGCAGCCGGGCGATCTCGCCCACCGCGCGGCCCAGGGTGCCGCCGCCGACGATGCCGATGGTCGAGCCGGCCAGGTCGTGGATCGGATAGTCGTGAAAGCAGAACTGCCCCGAGGCCTGCCAGCGGCCCGAGCGCACCGCGTCGCAATAGGCATGCAGGCTGCGGCGCAGCGCGAAGATCAGCGCGAAGGTGTGCTCGGGCACCGTATGCACGGCATAGTTGCGCACGTTCGACACGCAGATGCCCCGGGCGGCGCAGGCGCGCAGATCGACGTGGTCGGTGCCGGTGGCCGCGATCGCCACCAGGCGCAGGCTGGCGGCCTCGCGCAGCACCTCGGCCGGCAGCTTGACCTTGTTGGTGATCACGATCTGCGCGTTGGCGATGCGCGCGGCCACTTCATGCGGCGCGGTGGCGTCAAAGACCGTCAGCTGGTGCGCGAACGGCAACGCGCGCAGCACGGTCTCGGGGGCCAGCGTGCCGCGGTCCAGGAAAACGACTTCCGGCGTGGTCTGGGTTGGATTCATGGGGTTTGTGGTGTTTGCCTGTCGGTAAGCCTGGGTGGTGAATGCGCCACGCCTCTGGCCATCGGCCGGAGCACGTGGACCGGCCATGGTGGCCCCGGGCGCCAAAATTGACAATGCCGTTCTCGTCCACTAGCCTTTCCCGATTCTCAAACCTCAGGGCATGGCTTGACGGCCCTGGCCATCCGGCCGCCATCGATGCCGCCGCCCACCGGACGCTTTCGCGTGATCAATCCCGCCCATCTCGACCTGCAGTCCCTGCGCCTGTTCCTGGTGGTGGCGCAGAGCGGCAGCTTCACCAAGGCCGCCGAGCGCACCCACATGACGCTGTCGGCGCTCAGCCGCCGCGTTGCCGACTTGGAAAAGACCACCGATTGCGCCTTGTTCGTGCGGATGCCGCGCGGGCTTGAACTCACCCCGGCCGGCGTTGGGCTGGTCGGCCATGCGCGGGCGGTGCTGGATACCGTGAATCGCCTGGCGGGCGACATGAGCGATTTCGCCATCGGCGTGCGGGGGCATGTGCGCGTGTGGGCCAACACCTCGGCCATCATCCAGTTCATGCCGCGGGACCTGGGCGTGTTCCTGCACGCGCAGCCGCTGATCCGCGTCAGCCTGGAGGAGCGCATGAGCGGCGAGGTGATCGCGGCGGTGGCGGGCGGGCAGGCGGATATCGGCGTGTTTGCCGACAACGTCGCGGCCGGCACGCTGGAAAAGTTCGAATACCGTCGCGACCGCCTGGTGGTGCTGGTGCCGCCAGATCATCCGCTGGCGGCGCGCGCCGAGGTGGCCTTTGCCGATGCGCTCGAATTCGATTTCGTTGGCCTCAACCAGGGCAGCTCGCTGCTGCAGCGGCTGGCCGACGCCTCGGCCGCGCTGGAGCGCGTGCTCAAGCTGCGCGTGCAGGTCAGCAGTTTCGATGCGATCTGCCGCATGATCGAGGCGGGCCTTGGCATCGGGGTCTTGCCGGAGGGCGCCGTGCGCGCCGAGATACTTGGCGCCGGGTTGCGCGCCATCCGCCTTGCTGATCCGTGGGCCTCGCGCACGCTGTGGCTTGGCGTGAAATCGGTCGCGGCGCTGCAGCCCGAGGCGCGCAAGCTGTTCGATCACCTGCTGGCGCCGCACTGAGGCGGCCGCTTCAGCCTTGCGTTTTCGGAAAGGGTGCTGGCGCAATCCGACATGTTCATGTGCCCGCGCGACTGCCATGATGGCTCCCGGCTAAACCGCACAGAGAGCAAGCGCGACATGATTGACCACCTCGACCACCTGGTGCTGACCAGCACGGATGCCGGCGCGACCATCGATTTTTATACGCGCGTGCTCGGCATGCAGCTGGAAACCTTCGGCGAGAACCGCGTGGCGTTCCGCTTCGGCAACCAGAAGATCAACCTGCATGTGCGCGGTGCGGAGTTCGAGCCCAAGGCGCACCTGCCGGTGCCCGGCGCGCTGGACCTGTGCTTCATTGCGTCGATCCCGCTCGATGCGGTGATCGAGCGGCTGCGCGCCGCCGGCTGGCCCATTGTTGCGGGCCCGGTCGCGCGGACCGGCGCCACGCAGAAGATCCGCTCCGTCTACGTGCGCGATCCGGACCTGAACCTGATCGAGATCTCCGAGCTGGACGCGCCGTGACCGGCGCGACGGCGTTGAATAACGTGCCGGCGCGAGCGCTGCGCGTGCTGCTCGCGCCCGATTCGTTCAAGGGCAGCCTGGACGCGCCGGCGGTGGCCCGGCATATGGCCTGCGGCATCCGCCATGCGCTGCCGCACGCTCTGGTCACGCAGGTACCGATTGCCGATGGCGGCGAAGGCACGGCCGCCGCGGTGGCCGCGGCATGCGGCGGGCGCTGGCATGCGGTGGAGGCGACGGATGCCAACGGCCAGCCGGTGCGCATGCCGTTTGCCGCCTGCGAGAACGCGGCGCTTGGCACCTTTGCGATCTTCGATGTGGCGGCCGTGGCCGGCCTCCCCGATGCGGTGGCGGCGCCCGGCGCGCGCACCACGCGCGGGGTAGGCCAGGCCATACGCGGGATTGCCGCGCGAGGTTTCGCCACCATCGTCATTGGCCTGGGCGGCTCCTCGACCAACGATGCCGGCGCCGGCATGCTCTCGGCGCTGGCGTTCGATTTCCTAGATGCCGCGGGCGAGCGCATCGACCCGGTGCCCGACAATCTTGCGTCGATCCGCAGCCTGCGCCCTCGGGTCGATGCGGGCCTGCTGCAAGGGCTGCGCCTGGTGGCGCTCACCGATGTCACCAGCCCTTTGTGCGGGCCGGATGGCGCCAGCATGATGTTTGGCGGACAAAAAGGGGTGACGGACCTCGCGCAAGCGGACGAGGTAATCGGCGAGTTCGCGGCCCGTTGCGAGCTGGCGCTCGGTTGCCACGCAGCGCAAGCGCAGGGCGCGGGCGCTGCGGGCGGGCTGGGCTTTGCCTTGCGGCTGCTTGGCGCGCCATTGCTGCCGGGAGGCCGCTTTATTCTCGACACCGCCGGGTTGGCGACGGTGGCCGGGTACGACTGGATCCTGACCGGCGAAGGCCGCTCTGATCGCCAGACCTTGCTTGGCAAGGGCCCGGCGCTGGTCGCGGCACTGGGGCGCCGGCACGGCGTGCCCGTGACCCTGCTATCGGGAGCGATTGCCGATGGCTCGCTGCTGCGCGAGGCATTCGATGGCTGCTTCTCGGTGCAGGCCGGCCCTGCGTCGCTGGCTTGGTCGATCGCGCAGGGCGGGGCGCTGCTGGAGGCCGCCGCCGCGCAGTTGGCCCGGCTTTATGCGGCCGCGCGGCGTTCCGCTTAGAAGGACGACCAGTCGGACGCCGGCGCCGAAGCCGCAACGGCACGCGGTGCCACCGGCGCGGCGCGGCGTGGCGACGACGCCGCGGGCCGGCTTGCGGCTCGCACGGCATGGGGCGCCGGCGCACTCGCCGCGCCGGCTACGCCATGGTTGCCCAGCCTGAACGCGGCCACCGTGTCGTTCAGCTTGGCGGCTTGCTCTTCCAGCGATTGCGCTGCCGCCGCTGCTTGCTCCACCAGCGACGCGTTCTGCTGCGTCACTTCATCCATCTGGCTCACCGCGTGCGCGACCTGGTCGATGCCGGCGGTCTGCTCGACGGACGCGGCGGAGATCTCGCCCATGATGTCGGAGACGCGCTGGATGTCGCGGATGATCTCGGTCATGGTCGAGCCCGCCTGGTCCACCAGCACGGTGCCGGTCGTCACGCGCGCCGAGGATTTGTCGATGAGGTCCTTGATCTCCTTGGCGGCGCTGGAGGACCGCTGCGCGAGCGAGCGCACCTCGCCCGCGACGACCGCGAAGCCCCGGCCTTGCTCACCGGCGCGCGCTGCTTCCACGGCCGCATTCAGCGCGAGGATGTTGGTCTGGAAGGCAATGCCCTCGATGATGCTGATGATGTCAGCGATGCGGGCCGAGCTCTCGTTGATCTCGCTCATGGTCGCGACCACGTCGCGGATCACTTCGCCGCCGTGATTGGCGGTCTCCGATGCCGTGGCCGACAGCACCGCAGCCTGGCGCGCGTTGTCCGCGTTCTGCTTGACGGTGGTGGTGAGCTCTTCCATGCTGGCCGCGGTTTCTTCGAGCGATGCGGCCTGCTGTTCGGTACGCGACGACAGGTCGATGTTGCCGGCGGCAATCTGCCTGGTGGCCGCCGCGATCGTTTCGCTGCCCGTGCGCACGGACAAGACGGTTTGCGCCAGGCCGTCCTGCATCTTCGCGATGCCCGACAGCAACTGGCCCATTTCATCCTGCGAGCGGATTTCAACGGGGCGGCTCAGGTCGCCCGCGGTGATGTGGCCGAAGTGCGCGAGCGCCGCGTCGAGCGGGCGCGCAATGGCGCGACGCAGGGCTACCCAGCTATAGATGGCCAGCGCCAGCCCCGCCAGCAACGCGGCAATGGTGATCGTCCTGAAGGTGGCATAGGACGCCTCGGCAGCCTCATAGCTGCGCTTGGCCAGGGCTGACTGGAACTGGCTGAGCGTTTCGCCGCTGGCTTGCAGCGCAGCGTAGTACGGCGTTTGCGCGACCCCCGCCTCGATGATCTTCTGGTGGTCGGCCGACTTGACGGCGGCGGCGAAGGCATCGAGCGCGACGTACAGCGCCTTGCGCTTGGCAATGACATCCTGGGCCAGCCGCTCTTCTTCCGCGTCGCGCGGCAAGGACAGGTAACGCTGCCAGGCGGACTCTGACTGCGCGAGGAATTTCTCCGTGCGGGTCAGCAGTTCGGCAGCGTGGGGAGATTCGGGATCCATGCCAGCGCTGAACAGCGCCGTGCGGACCCGGCCCAGCCAGATATCAGCTTCCGCGATCGCCATGGCGCTCGGCATCTGGTTGGCATACGTGGCGTGGTTCGCCGCATTGCTGCGCGACATGCCGAGCAAGCCCAGTGCACCGACGACGAGCAGCAAGACGGAAAGCACGAGCATTGCAATGGCGAGCCGTGCCTTGATGGTTAAGTTGGGGAGCATTGTTTAATCCATGGATTGAGGAGGATCTCAATGCTCGTTTACGGCGACGCCATTTGAAGTTGAAGCAAGGCTTCGACGCGCACTATGTCTGCTACAACCACGAACGCGCGGAGCCAATCGGGCGCGCGCGTCGTTGGTAGCCCCCGGGCAGGCAGGAGGGCGAAGCTGTAGGTCAAACTTGTCTACCAGGGCGAACACAGATTCCCGCTGTCTGGACAATGAAGGCCTCGCGGCCGCTCGCTCGGAACGTGCTGCGAAGCCCGAGGAAGAACGCATGGGAAACCGCCACACATGCCTTCAACGGCGCATTGCGCGCGCTGGCGTGATTGGCGCAGCCACCACCATCTCGCGCACCATCGCGCGAAAGCGCGTCACGGCTGCCGGCAGCGCGCCTTGGCGCATCGCGAGGTGCAGGGGCGCGCTCAGCGGTGGGCTCTCGCCCAGCGGGCGATAGACGATGTCCTCGCCACCCAGGCGGTGCATGGACGCGGGCACCACGGACACGCCAAGGCCTGCTGCCACCAGGCTCAGCGTGGCCGGCAGGCGCGGCGCTTCCTGCGCCACCAGCGGGCTGAAGCCCGCGGCGCGGCAGGCGGTCAGGATCGCGTCATACAAGCCGGGCCCGGCGGGGCGGCGATAGAGGATGAACGGCTCGCGCGCCAGCGCTGATAGCGGCAGCGCGCCGGCCTGCGCCGCCAGCGGATGCCCGGCCGGCAACGCCGCCAGCATCGGCTCGTCCAGTACGGCCTCGAGCACCAGCCCGGCGGTGCTGCCCACCGGCGAGCGGACGAACGCGGCGTCCAGCCGCTCGTGCAGGATCGCGTCCACCAGCTCGCTGGTGCCGGCTTCCTCCAGCGTCACGGCAACGCCCGGCACGCTCTCGCGAAACCGGCGCAGCACGGCGGGCACGAAGGGGTGCAGGGCGGCGGAGCTGGTAAAGCCCACCGCCAGCCGCCCTTGCTCCCCGGCCGCGGCGCGGCGCACCACGTCGGCCACGCCTTCGGCCCGGGCCAGCACGGCGCGAGCCTCTTCCAGCAATGCCAGGCCGGCCTCTGTCGGGCGCACGCCGCGCGGCAGGCGGCGCATCAGCAAAACATCCAGCTCCTCCTCCAGCCCGCGCAACAGGCGCGTGAGCGGCGGCTGCTGCATGCCCAGGCGCTCGGCGGCGCGGGTGACGTGGCCTTCCTCGGCCAGCACGACGAAGGCGCGCAGCCGGCGTAGCTCAATCATTGCCATACTCCCAAGGTATTGAAAACGTGTTCAATATGCATTGGAAATCATAGCAGTTCGGCTCTATCCTGACGGCATGCATCGGGCATCCACGGAGCACGGCCATGCAAGAACAAGATCTGGGCAATGACAACGACAAAGACAACGACAAGGACGCCAATCTTCCCGCGTCGTCGCACCCGGGCAACCTGCTTGCGTTCCTGGCGTGGCTAGACGCCATGCCGCGCACCTTTGCCGACACCATGGAGGCATGGCGCACGTCCTGCCCAAGGCTGTCCGCGTGGGAGGATGCGACGACGGCCGGCCTGGTCGGCATGGCGTCCCGGCCCGGCGTGCCGCGCGCGCAGGCCATCGTCGCGCTGACCGCCAAGGGCAGGGCCGCGCTGCAGCAGGCCGGGCAGGCCGCGACGCCAGATGCTCCAGATGCGCCAGATACTCCCGATATTCCGAGACACTAGAACCGAACCCGCAAAGGAGCAGCAATGACTTGGTCAGCCAAGCAATACGTGAAATTCGAGAACGAACGTACCCGTCCGGTGCGCGACCTGCTGGCCGCGGTGCCGGGGCGCGAGCCGCGCGTCGCGGTAGACATCGGCTGCGGCCCGGGCAATTCGACGGAAGTGCTGGCCGCCTGCTTTCCCGGCGCGAGCGTGACCGGGCTGGACAGCTCGGCCGACATGGTCGAAGCCGCGCGCAAGCGGCTACCGGCGTTGAAATTCGAGGTGAGCCGCATCGAAACCTGGTATGACCAGGGCCCTTACGACGTGATCCTCGCCAATGCCGTGCTGCAATGGCTGCCCGACCACGGCCGCCTGCTGCCCGCGCTTGCCGCCAAGCTGGCGCCCGGCGGCAGCCTCGCGATCCAGGTGCCCGACACGCTGGACACGCCCGCGCACCGCCTGATGCGCGAAGTCGCCGCCGACGGCCCGTGGGCCGCCAAGCTGGCCGCCGCTTCGCAGGCGCGTACCGGGCTGCAGGGGGCTGGCTGGTACTACGAACTGCTGCGCGCGCATTGCGCAGCGGCCGATGTCTGGCACACCACCTACCACCACGCGCTGGCCGGTGGCCCCGCGGCGATTGTCGAGTGGTTCAAGGGCACCGGCCTGCGTCCCTTCCTGGATCCGCTGGATGAAGCCGAGCGCGCTGCCTACCTGGAACGCTACACCGCGCAAGTGGCGCGCGCCTATCCGCCGATGGCGGACGGCACGGTGCTGCTGCCGTTCCCGCGGTTCTTCATCGTGGCCACGCGCTGACCGGAACCGGGGCCGCAACCAACAGCGTGCGCAGTGTCAAGCAGCCTCAGGCCTTGCGCAGGTAGCAGGCCTTGAGCATGAAGCTGCCGGCGTCCATCTTGCAATCGACCTCGTGGTCGCCGCCCACCAGCCGGATGCTCTTGACCTTGGTGCCCATCTTCAGCGTGATGGACGAGCCCTTGACCTTCAGGTCCTTGATCAGCACCACGGCGTCGCCGTCGTTCAATACGGCGCCGTTGGCATCCTTCACCACGGCCTGGTCGCTGTCATCATCCTGCGCGGCGGCCACCATGGCCCACTCGTGGCCGCAGTCGGCGCAGACGTAGTTGTCGCCGTCGGGGTAGGTGTTCTCCAGGGCGCATTGGGGGCAGGCGGGGATAGTGGGCATGACGGCTTCCGGTTACTTGAGGCTTGAGGCTTTTGAGGGGCTAGAGTATAGCGGGCGGCGTTGCCGCCCAAAGCCGCTTAGCTTTTCCCAGCGGCCGCGTTACGCTGGCGTGCCACGAGGCGCAGACGCGCGGGACGTTGGTGCGCCGGGCCGGCCTAGTTGCCGTTGCTGTCTTCCTTCGCATCGCGCAATGCCCGCGCCTGGCGGTTGCGTCCGCTGCCGCCGCGCCGCCGGTCCGCTAGCGGCAGGCCGCCGCGCGCGGCCATCTGCCGGGAGCGCTGCTCCAGCCGCATCAGCATGTCATCCAGTTGCGCCACTTCCTTGTCTTCGAGCGCATCCAGCAGTTCAAGGTTGACCTGTTTCGTCAGCGGGAAGATCTCGCCGTACAGGGCTTCGCCCGCAGCGGTCGGCGCCAGCGTGACCTGCCGCGCATCATCGGGCCGCGCCACCCGGCTGATCAGCTTCTTGTCCACCATCGCCGTGATCGTGCGCGAAGCGCGGGGACGGTCCAGGTGGGCCAGTTGCGCCAGCTCGGACGAGCTCATCGCGCCGTGCGCGCCCAGCAGCGCAAGCAAGCGCCATTCCCTGCGGGTAATGCCGAATTGCCCTTCGCAATAGCGGATCACGATGCCGCCGGCATCCGCCAGCAGACAGCTCAGCCGGTAGAGCAAGAGGTCTTCGATCGATTGCGGCTGGCTCAGGCGATCGGAGGCGGGATTGGAAGCTGGCATGGAGGCGGCCCAGGTGAATCGAATCATAGGTTCGTGATCGCGCGCCCTGGCAAGGCGGCGCGCGAGAAGCCGCATTACAGGCCAGCGGCGCCACGGCGTCAAGAAATGCGACGAATGCTACACCGCCGCTGGCGCGCGTTCGGCCACGCCGTATGACCCGTTCAGATAATCCTGATTCTCTCGCACCGGCTTATCCGGCAACCTTCGGCCAACACCCTAGAACAGGCAAGCGCCCCAGCTTGCCGGCCTGAGTTTCGGAGACAACGATGATTGGCATGACCGCGATGAAGCACGTAGGCACTGGCTTGAAGTGGATGGTTTTCGGACCGCTTGCGGCGGGGCTTGCCTCGGGCGCGATGGCCGTGGATGCGTTCCCATCCAAGCCGGTCACGCTGGTGGTTCCCTTTTCGGCGGGCGGCCCGACGGATGTCGTGGCGCGGGCACTTGCGCAGGCGATGTCCAGGGATCTCGGGCAAAGCGTGATCGTGGAGAACCGCCTCGGTGCCGGCGGCACGGTCGCGGCGGCCTATGTCGCGCGGGCCCAGCCGGATGGCTACACGATCCTGATCCACCACAACGGGATGGCGACGGCGCCCGCGCTGTACAAAAAGCTGTCGTACAGCCCGCTGAAGGACTTCGAGTACATCGGACAAGTCGCGGATGTCCCGATGACCCTGCTCGGGCGCAAGGACCTGCCCCCGGCCACCACGCAAGACCTGGTGAAGTACGTCGCCCAGAACAAGGACAAGGTATCTCTGGCCAACGCCGGCCTGGGGGCGGTATCCCAGCTGTGCGGGCTGCTGTTCGAGGAGGCAGTGCATGTGAAGCTGAACGCGATTCCCTACCAGGGCACCGGGCCGGCGCTCACGGCGCTGCTCGGCGGGCAGGTCGACCTGCTATGTGACCAGACCACATCGACACTGCCGCATATCAATGCCAACCGGCTCAGGTTCTACGGCGTGACCACGCCCAAGCGCATCAAGGCGCTGCCCAATGCCCCGACGCTGCAGGAGGGCGGCCTCAAGGGCTTCGAGATGAAAGTCTGGCATGGTGTCTACGCGCCCAAGGGCACGCCGCCAGTTGTCACCGCGCGCCTGACCAAGGCGCTGCAGAAGGGCTTGCAGGACCCGATGGTAGCGAAGCGCCTCGATGACCTTGGCGCCGAGATCGTGCCCGTCGACAAGCAGACGCCGGACGGGCTGCATGGCTGGCTCAAGACGGAAAGCGACAAATGGCAACCGCTGCTGAGAACGATGAAGGTGGAAGCGGACTAACGTTGGAGATGACAGCGGGCCATGGCTCGCCGCCATGGCAAGCACGCCGCCGTGCAACCGCAGCGCGGCGTTTTTGCGTTCGGCGCCGCCTGGGCGCGCGCTGCAGGCATGTCGTTCGCTGATGGCAGCAGCGTCATTTTCTATTTCACCATTCACGCACCCGCTGGCTACCATCGTCTCCACGGGCTTGGCGATTTGCCCCGAGCCCGCACCATAACAATCTGGAAGAGACATGAAACGCTTGATTGTGCAAGTCGGGGTGGGTGCGCTCGTCGGCGTTGGCGCGCACGCCCAGCCGGCATACCCCGACCATCCCATCCGCATGGTGGTTGGCTTCGCCGCGGGCGGCAGCACGGACCTGGTGGCGCGTATCGTCGCCAACAAGGTTGGCATGCTGCTGGGCCAGCCGATCGTGGTCGAGAACCGGGCAGGCGCGGGCGGCAGCATTGCCACCGACGCCGTCGCCAAGAGCAAGGCCGATGGCTACACGCTGCTGTTCGGCACCAGCTCGCACGCCATCAACGCGTCGCTATACAAGACGCTTCCCTATGACAGCGGCGCGGTCGTGCCCGTGTCCATCGTGGCCGCCGTGCCGATGGTGCTCTCGGTGAACCCATCGGTGAAAGCCAGCACGGCAAAGGAGCTGGTCGACGATATCAAGAAGAACCCCGGCAAGTACAGCTACGGCTCCGCCGGCAAGGGCAGCGCGTTGCATATGGCCGTGGAGCTGCTGAAGTACCAGGAGCACCTGGACGTCGTCCACGCGCCTTACCGGGGTGCCAGCCAGGCGATCCAGTCCGTGATGTCCGGCGACCTGCAGTTCATCACCGATGCCGTATCCACCTCCGCGCCCATGATCAAGGCCGGGCGCCTGAAGGCGCTCGCGGTCACCACCAGTACGCGTTCCAGCGTGCTGCCGAATGTTCCGACGATGAAGGAGGCGGGCTTTCCCAACTACGAGGCATCGATCTGGAACATGGTGATGGTGCCCCGCGGCACCCCCGCGCCCGCGATCGAAAAGTTGAGCGTGGCCCTGCAGCAGGCCGTCAAGGACCCGGAAGTGCGGGAGCGGATGGAGAAGATCGGCGTGCAGCCCGTGGTGGATTCCAGCCCGGATAAGGCCGCCAGGTTCGTGCAGGCGGAGACGCGCCGCTGGGCGGAGGTCATCAAGGCGGGCAACATCCAGGCGGACTGAATGCGGGCCCGGCAGGCTATGCGCCAATCCAGGTGGCGCCCGGCCAGGCGCCATCCAGCACCAGGCGCTTGATCAGCGTGACCAGTTCCGCCGAGGCGAAGCTTGCGGCAGGCGACATCCGGCGTGTGGCCGGATGCGCCAGCACGATACGCCGGGAAAGGTTGGGCGAGGTGATCGGCGCCGCGGCCAGCGTCCCTTTTTCCAGCTCTTCGGAGACGGCGGAGCTGGGCAGCACCGTATAGCCAAAGCCCTTGGCAACCAGGGATTTCTGCACGCTCAGGGAGTTGGTCTCGACGGCGATCGTGAGCGTCACCCCCGCCACCGCGCACGCATGCTCGACCACAGTGCGCAGGCCGTGCGGCGCATTGGGCAGCACCAGCGGCAGGTCCCGCAGGCTCTCGATGGTATGCGCGGCGCCCGCGGGCACGGTGCCGGGGGCGCCAATCAGGCAGAGCTGCTCGTCGAGCAGCGCCTCGACCTGCAAGCCGGGGGACGCCTTGATGTCGTACAGCAGCGCGATCTCGACGTCGCCCGCCTCCAGCCATTGCAGGAGGTTGCCCGCGTAACCCACGTTGAGCCGCACGACCAGTTGCGGGTGCTTGCCTTTGACGGTAGCGACCAGCTCCGCGGCCAGCAGCTCGCACGTGCTGGGCAGCAGGCCGACGGCGGCCATGCCGGAGATCGCCCCGGCCACCGGCTGGATCTCCGCCTTGGCCCGGTCGAGCTCGCGCAGTGCGCGGCGCCCGTACTCAACCAGCGTCCGGCCCGCATCGGTGAGGACCATGCCGTGCCGTTCGCGCTCGAACAGCTCTACGCCGAACTCCTCCTCAAGCAGCCGCACATGCCGGGAAACGGCCGGCTGCACGATGCGAAGAAGCTCGGCGGCCTTGGTGGCGCTGCCGGTCTCGGCAATGGCCAGGAGGGCGCGAAGCTGCTTGATGTCCATGGGCGTGATCCTGTGATTCTGGTGGTTGGCCGGCTATCCAAATTACTGATGTAGGAATCAAATTATTCTATTTCATATGAGATTCCATTCAATTTTATGATAACAGCGTTGTTCCCTACCTGGATCACTTCCCATGACAAATCCAAATCCAAATCCAAATCCAAATCCTGAGCCTCTTGCCTGGCAAGAGGACATCTTCCAAGTCATCAAGCAAGCCGGGGTCCGGCAAATTGCCTATGTGCCGGATGCCGGGCACTCGCACGTCATCAAGCGGGCCAAGGCCGACCCGGCGATCCGCGACATTGTCCTCACCACCGAGGAGGAGGGCGTCGGCGTTGTCAGCGGCGCGTGGCTGGGCGGCGAGCGCGCGGTCCTGCTCATGCAGAGCAGCGGCGTGGGTAACTGCGTGAACATGTTCTCGCTGCTGGAAAGCTGCCGGTTCCCGTTTTTCACCATCGTGACCATGCGTGGCGAGTACGCCGAGTTCAATCCCTGGCAGGGGCCGATGGGACTGGTTACCGAGGCGGCGCTCAAGCTGATGGGCATCACGGTGTACCGCGTGGACTCGCCGCAAGACGCTGCCGAACTGGTCGACGCGGGCCTGGCTAGCGCCTTCGACGCCGGGCAACGCGTGGCGATTCTTCTTTCTCAAAGCCTCATCGGCCGCAAAAACTGGGTGCGCTGAACCTATGACTACCTTGACCTCCAAGCCGGCGATCGACCGCCGCGAATTTGTTGCCACGCTGCTCAGGCAGTTTCCCGATGCGCTGGTCGTGACCGGTCTCGGCTCGCCTTCGTACGACGTCTTTGCCGCCGGCGACCGCCCGGGCAATTTCTACCTGTGGGGCGCCATGGGCGGCTCAACGTCGGTGGCGCTGGGGCTGGCCCTGGCACAACCGCAAAAGCAGGTGATCGCCATCACCGGCGATGGCGAGCAGTTGATGGGCATCGGCAGCCTGGCGACCGCCGCGGCGCAGAACCCGAACAACCTCGCGGTGGTGATCCTGGACAACGGCCACTTTGGCGAGACCGGCATGCAGCAAAGCCACACCAGCCTGGGCACCAACCTGGCAAAGGTGGCCAAGGCGTGCGGCGTGCCGTCCACGCTGGAGA
Organism: Cupriavidus sp. GW822-FHT02D05; assembly: GCF_058802485.1. Lineage (NCBI taxonomy): Bacteria > Pseudomonadati > Pseudomonadota > Betaproteobacteria > Burkholderiales > Burkholderiaceae > Cupriavidus > Cupriavidus sp. GW822-FHT02D05. The sequence continues at coordinate 73,308 of NZ_JBXAOE010000038.1, forward strand.
TCTTTGACATGGAAGAAGTGCAGACGCTGGTGCAGGCGATCAGGAACGCCGACGGCATGACCGTGGCGCAGGTGCGCATCGCCGCCGAAGAGCACCAGCGCGCCTTGCCGCCGCGCGATGGCGTGTTCGTCAAGAACCGGTTCCGCCAGCATCTGGGCTTCGCGCCGTTCTAGCCGTCCCGCCGCAGCTTGCCATCCTGTGCCTCCATCCTGCGAGTCCATCCTGCGCTTTCAATCTGACCGGACAACATTGCACCATGAAGCAATATCAAATGTTCATCGACGGGACCTTCGTGAATGCAAGCGACGGTCGCTGGTTCGAAACCCAGAATCCTTTCACGGGTAAAGCCTGGGCAGAGGTAGCCCGCGGCACGGCGGCCGATGTGGACCGCGCGGCCGGCGCAGCCGATCGTGCGTTCCGCGCGGGCCCCTGGGCGGCGCTGACAGCCACCCAGCGTGGCGCGTTGCTGCGCAAGCTCGGCGACCTGATCGCCAGGGACGCGGAGCGCCTGGCTGAGTTCGAAGTGCAGGACAACGGCAAGCTGCTCGCCGAGATGAGCGGGCAGGTAAAGTACCTGCCGCAGTGGTTCTACTACTTTGGCGGCCTGGCCGACAAGATCGAGGGCACGGTCATCCCGCTCGACAAGAAGGGCTACTTCAACTACACGCGCAGCGAGCCCCTGGGCGTGGTGGCCGCCATCACGCCCTGGAATTCCCCGCTGATGCTGCTGGCGTGGAAGATCGCGCCGGCGCTGGCCTCCGGGTGCACGGTGGTGGTCAAACCGTCGGAGTTCACCTCGGTTTCCGCGTTGGAACTGGCGCTCCTGTTTCAGGAGGCAGGCTTTCCGCCCGGCGTCTTCAACGTCGTGACGGGTTTCGGCGCGGAGGTCGGGTCGCCGCTCGTCACGCATCCGCTGGTCAGGAAGGTCACGTTCACGGGGTCCGATGCCACCGGCCGCGTCATCAACCAACAGTGCGCGGCGCAGTTCAAGCATGTCAGCTTGGAGCTTGGCGGCAAGTCGCCTAACATCGTGTTCAACGACGCCAATCTGGACGATGCCGTCAACGGCGCCGTCTCCGGGATCTTCGCGGCCAGCGGACAAACCTGCATTGCCGGTTCCCGCCTGCTGCTGCAGCAAGACATCCACGATGCCTTCGTCGAGAAGCTGGTGGCGCTGGCCAGGACGGCAAAGCTTGGCAACCCCATGAATGCCTCGACGCAGGTCGGCCCCATCACCACGCCGGCGCAGTACGACAAGGTGCTTTCCTACATCCGGATTGCCAGGGACGAGGGAGCCCGCCTTGTACTGGGCGGGCAGCCTGCGTCGTGCGGGCAAGGGTGGTTTGTCGAGCCGACCATCTTCTGCGGGGTGACGCCGCAAATGCGCATCGCGCGCGAGGAGGTCTTTGGCCCGGTGCTCTCCGTCCTGAAGTTCAAGGATGAAAGCGAGGCGATAGCGATCGCCAACGATAGCTGCTACGGCCTTGGGGCGGGCGTGTGGACCAGCGATATCGGCCGGGCATTCCGCATGTCCGAGAAGATACAGGCCGGCACCGTGTGGGTGAATACCTATCGGGCGGTCAGCGTCATGTCGCCCTTCGGCGGTTACAAGGATTCCGGCCTGGGGCGGGAGAACGGCATCGACGCGATCCGGGCGTATCTCCAGACCAAGAGCGTCTGGATCAATACCGGCGCGGGCTCCGGCAATCCGTTTGCCATGCGGTAGGCGCCAGATTGGTGGGAGAGATCGGCGAGACGTTCACGTGCTTAACCGATCAGCTTTGCCGGGCTCCCGCCGGCAGCCTGCGCCACGCTGATCAGCTCGTCGATCAGGGCGCGCGCGCAGCCGGGCAGCCCCTGCAGTTCGCGCACGATGACCGCGCGCTCGCGGATCACCCATGGTTCGTCCAGCTCGACGATGGCGAGCTTCATGGTCTGGCGGTGCCGCAGCGCCGCGGACAGCGGCACCACGCCAATGCCCACGCCCGCTTCGATCATGCGGCACATGGCTTCGAAGCTGCGAATCTGGATGCGGATCTGCAGCTTGCGCCGTTGCTCGTGGAGCAGATCGGTGAGGAAAGCATGCAGGGTGCTGCCCTCGTGCAGGCTGACGTGCTCGTACTCGAGGGTGTCGGCGAGCGAGACCTTGCTCTTTTGCGTGAGGGGATGGCCGACGGGCGTGGCAAGCACGAGCTTGTCCGTGCTGAAATGCACCACTTCAAGCCCTTCCGGGTTCACGGGCCCGGAGATGATGCCGAGGTCGGCGCTGCCGTCGAGCACGCCGCGGATGATGTCCCGCGTCAGGCGCTCCTGCAGGTCGACGGTCACGGCGGGGCGCACCGCCATGAAGCGCGAGAGCACTTCCGGCATGAACTCCGTGACCGCGGTAGTGTTCGCGAAGATGCGGATGTGACCGACGGAATCCTTCGAGAACTCCTCGAAATCGCTGCGCACGTGTTCGAACTGCCGCTCGATGACCCGCGCATGGCGCAGCAGCCGTTCTCCGGCGGGCGTCAGCGCCAGCCCCCTGCTCTCCCGGTAGAACAGCCGGGTGCCCAATTGCTCCTCCAGGGACTTGAGGCGCGCGCTGGCCGCGGCGGGGGACAGAAATGCCTTTTTCGCACCGCGAGAGAGGTTTTCTTCCTCGGCGATGCGGGCAAAGAGCCTGAGGTCGGCAAAGTCAAAGTGCATGGATACTCCTTCGCCGCCACTGTACCAAGGGGTCGCCGGTGCCGCAATTCATGCGGCGGGCCCGCTGGCAAAGCGATGGTTTCCATTGAAGCGAATGGCTGGTTCGAGAAAACGAGATGGTCCGATGCCCTCCACTCTGGGAGACTAGCTTCGGTGCGCATTGCACCAGGCGTGCTGCCCATGCGTGGCGACTTCCGGCCGGGCCGGGGCGCCGTGGACCCACTTCTCCCGTTTGCCGCTGCACTGCGCAGGGCAGGCGGGCCCAGACTGAACAAGGCTGCTATGCGTCCCCTGGATGGCATCACCGTCGTTTCCCTCGAGCACGCCATTGCCGCGCCGTTCTGTACCCGGCAACTGGCGGACCTCGGCGCCCGGGTCATCAAGGTCGAGCGGCCCAAGGTGGGTGATTTCGCGCGCGGCTACGATGAGCGGGTGGATGGCCTGTCCTCGCATTTCGCCTGGACCAACCGTTCCAAGGAAAGCCTGGCGCTGGACCTCAAGCACAGCGAGGCCCCGGCCATCCTGGGCAAGCTCCTCGGCCAGGCCGATGTGCTGGTGCAGAACCTGGCGCCGGGCGCGGCGGACCGGCTCGGCCTTTCCTATGCGGCGCTGTCGCAGCGCTATCCCGCCATGGTCGTCTGCGATATTTCAGGCTATGGCAGCGATGGCCCCTACCGGGACAAGAAGGCCTATGACCTGCTGATCCAGGCGGAATCCGGCTTCGTCTCGATCACCGGCACCCCCGATAGCCCCGTCAAGGCTGGCTGCTCCATTGCCGATATCGCGGCTGGCATGTATGCCTACTCCAACATCCTGGCGGCGCTGCTGCAGCGCGGCAGGAGCGCAAAGGGCGCGCATATCGACGTGTCGATGCTGGAGAGCATGGTCGAGTGGATGGGCTATCCGCTTTACTACGCGTTCGATGGCGCCACGCCACCGCCGCGGGCCGGCGCCTCTCACGCCACCATCTTCCCGTATGGCCCGTTTGTCGCCGGCGACGGCAAGACCATCATCCTGGGCCTGCAGAACGAGCGCGAGTGGGATGCCTTTTGCCGCGTCGTGCTGGAGCGGCCGGAACTGACAACCGACGAACGCTTTGTCTCCAACTCCCTGCGCACCCAGAGCCGCGCGGCGCTCACCGACATCATCACGACGGTGTTCTCCGCCCTGACCATCGAGGCGGTGATCGAGCGGCTTGAGCGCGCCCAGATCGCCAATGCCCGCATGAACGACATGCGCGACGTCTGGAACCATCCGCAGCTCAAGGCGCGCGAGCGCTGGACGTCCGTGCCGTCGCCCGTGGGCATCATTCCGGCGCTGCTGCCGCCCGGCACGCCACAGTCGTTCGCGCCGCGGATGGACGCGATTCCCGCGCTCGGCCAGCATAGCAAGAGCATCCTGCTCGAACTTGGCTACACCGCGGACGACGTGGTTCGGCTCAGTGCCGAAGGCGCGATCTGACCCTATGCCTTCCATCCCGGATAAAGATCCCATGGCCGCCGCCGCTATCGCCCGTTCCTATCTCTTCGTGCCCGCCAATCGTCCCGAGCGTTTCGCCAAGGCCAACGCCTCGGGCGCGGACGCGGTCATTCTCGACCTCGAGGACGCGGTGTCCGACGAGGACAAGTGCCGGGCTAGGGGGCTGCTGGAGGCGTACCTGGCCGACGGCGGCTGCGCCATGGTGCGGATCAACGCCACGCAGACCGAATGGTTTGAGGATGACGTGCGCCTTTGCCGCGAGAAAGGCGTGACGGGCATCGTGCTGCCGAAGGCGGAAAGCGCGGCGGACGTCGCGCTGGTGACCAGGCACCTTCGGCCCGGCGTGCAGGTGCTCCCGCTCATCGAGACCGCCAGGGGCATGGCCAACGTCAAGGAGGTGGCCGGTGCACCGGGCGTCGACCGCCTGATTTTCGGGACCGTGGATTTTCGCACCGAGCTGGGCATCGAGGGCGACGACCAGGAGCTGCTGTTTTTCCGCTCCATGCTCGTCCTCGCGTCGCGGGTCGCGGGCATTGCGCCGCCGGTGGACGGGGTGACGGTTGCGCTCTCCGATGCCGAGGCGCTGCGCAACGCTGCCGAACGCGGGCGGCGCCTGGGCTTCGGGGCAAAGCTCTGCATTCACCCTGCTCAGGTGGGCGAGGTCAACGCCGCCTACCGGCCAACCGAAGCGCAGCTTGCCTGGGCCACGCGAGTGGTCGAGCAGGCAAGGTCAGGCCCGGGCGCATTCCAGCTCGACGGCGAGATGATCGATGCGCCTGTCATTGCACGCGCTATGAGCCTGCTCGAGCGCGCGGGCCGGGCGCCGGCCTGATCCGCATCAACGACTGACCATGACCAGAACATAACCACAGAGAGATTGATGGACACTGCCAACCTGAAGGCGTGGATCGGTAAGTCAACCGAGTCCCAGGACGACATCACCGCGTTTCCCGTCAAGGCGCTTAGCGCGACCCTGGACCGCGAAGACGCGGCGCCCGTGCACGGCGATGCCTTGCCCCCGCTCTGGCACTGGCTCTACTTCTTGCCGCTGCACCGGCAGTCCGAGCTGGGCATCGACGGCCACGCCAATCGGGGCGGGTTCCTGCCGCCCGTGCCGCTACCGCGCCGCATGTGGGCCGGCGGGCGCCTGCGTTTTCACCAGCCGCTGCGCCTGGGCGATGCCGTGTCGAAAACTTCCACCATCCTGGATGTAAGCGCCAAGGCGGGCCGCACCGGCTCGCTGGCCTTTGTGACCGTGGAGCATCGGTACTCGGGGCCGCAGGGCCTTGCGGTGACGGAGGAGCACGACATCGTCTACCGCGAGGAAGCCATCCCGGGCGCGGCCGTGCCGGACCCGATCGCCGCGCGCACGGACGAGGACTGGTCCCGCGAAATCGTGCCCGACCCGGTGCTGCTGTTCCGCTTTTCCGCGCTGACCTTCAATGGCCACCGGATCCACTACGACCACGACTACGTGACCACGGTCGAGCACTACCCGGACCTGATCGTCCACGGCCCGTTGCTGGCCGTGCTGCTCCTTGACCTGGTACGCAGGAACCTGCCGGACGCCACCGTCAGCCGTTTTTCCTTCAAGGGCGTGCGGCCGACCCATGTGCCCCAGCGTTTCCAGGCCTGCGGCAAGCTGAGCGACGACGGCAAGACGGTCGCGCTGTGGATTCGCCAGGCGGGCGGCGCTCTCGCCATGACCGCCACCGCTGAGCTTGGCTAAGCCAGGCACCTCCAGATCCAGCCGAACCAGGCAAAGACGAACACTCATGGAGACATCTCGTGCTGAACAAAGTTGATGAACACCAGGAAATCCGCGAAGCCATCCGCGACTTGTGCGGGCAGTTCTCGTCGGAGTATTTCCGCAAGATCGACGAGGCCCGGGGCTATCCCGAGGCATTCGTCAATGCGCTGACCGCCGCTGGCTGGCTGGCGGCCCTGATCCCCGAGGAATACGGCGGCTCGGGGCTGAGCCTCACGCAAGCCTCGGTCATCATGGAAGAGATCAACCGTGCCGGCGGCAACTCGGGCGCCTGCCACGGCCAGATGTACAACATGGGCACGCTGCTGCGCCATGGCTCAGGGCAGCAGAAGCGCGAGTACCTGCCGAAGATCGCGAGCGGCGCGCTGCGCCTGCAATCCATGGCGGTCACCGAGCCGAGCACCGGGACGGATACCACCAAGATCAAGACCACCGCCGTGCGCAAGGGCGACAAGTATGTCGTCAACGGGCAGAAGGTCTGGATCTCGCGGGTGCAGCACTCGGATCTCATGATCCTGCTGGCGCGGACCACGCCGCTGGCGGAGTGCAAGAAGAAGTCGGAAGGCATGTCCATCTTCCTCGTCGACCTGCGCGAAGCGATCGGCAAGGGCCTGACGGTGCAGCCGATCCTCAACATGGTCAATCACGAGACCAACGAGCTCTTCTTCGACAACCTGGAGATCCCGGCGGAGAACCTGATCGGCGAGGAGGGCAAAGGCTTCAAGTACATCCTGGATGGCCTGAACGCCGAGCGCACGCTGATTGCCGCGGAGTGCGTCGGCGACGGCTACTGGTTTATCGACAAGGTGACCAGCTACGTCAACGAACGCATAGTGTTCGGCCGGCCCATCGGCCAGAACCAGGGCGTGCAGTTCCCCATCGCAAGGGCGTTCGTCAACGTGGAGGCGGCGAGCCTGATGCGCTTCAAGGCTGCCAAGCTGTTCGACGAGCACCAGCCCTGCGGCGCCGAAGCCAACATGGCCAAGCTGCTGGCCGCGGATGCCTCCTGGGAGGCCGCCAACGCCTGCCTGCAGTATCACGGCGGGTTTGGCTTTGCCGCGGAATACGACGTGGAGCGCAAGTTCCGCGAAACCCGCCTGTACCAGGTCGCGCCGATCTCGACCAACCTGATCCTGTCCTATGTCGGGGAGCACATCCTTGGCATGCCGAGGTCGTTTTGACGCTTCGTTGGGAGGATTGGATGGCGGCGTAGCGCCGGTGCCTGGCGCCACGCCGCGCGGCGCTCAGCCGCTCAGCTGCTCAGCCACTCAGTGATATGCAGAACCGCTGGATCGCCTGGCATGCCTGGCGCAGCGACTCGGTGTCCAGCGCGTAGGCAAGGCGGATGTAGGGCGCAAGGCCGAAGGCGCTGCCGTGCACGACGGCCACGTTGGCCTCGTCCAGCAGCGCAAGCGCAACGTCCTCGTCCGTGCTCAGCAACGTGCCGGCGGGCGTGCGCCGGCCGAGCAGGCCTGCGCAGGAGGCGAATGCATAGAACGCCCCGCCGGGTACCGCGCAGGCCATCCCCGGCGTTTCGTTGAGCAGCCGGACCATCAGGTTGCGCCGCGCCTCGAATATCCGCCGCGTGTCGGCGACGAACGCCTGCGGCCCGCTGAGCGCTGCCAGCGCGGCGTGCTGGGAGATGGCGCTGGCGCCGGAGGTTTGCTGGCCCTGGAGCTTTTCCATGGCCTCAAGCAGCCAGCGCGGGCCAGTGCCAAAGCCGATGCGCCAGCCGGTCATGGCGTAGGCCTTGGACACGCCGTTCATCGTCAGCGTGCGCGCCGCCAGGCGTGGCTCGACCGCGGCGATGGTATGGAAGCGCTCGCCGTCAAATGTCAGGTGCTCGTAAATGTCATCCGACAGGATCAGCACATGCGGGTGCGCCAGCAGCACCTTGGCAAGCGCCGCCAGCTCGCCGTGCGTGTAGACCGCGCCTGTGGGATTGGAGGGCGAATTCAGGATAAGCCAGCGTGTCGCCGGGCCGATCGCCGCGGCGAGGACGGCCGGCGTCAGCTTGAACCCGACGTCCGCATCGCACGGCACCACCACGGCATGCGCCCCGCACAGCTGGACCATCTCCGGGTAGCTGACCCAGTAAGGCGCGGGCACAATGACCTCGTCGCCCTCGTTCAGGGTGGCCGCCAGGGCGTTGTAGATCACCTGCTTGCCGCCGCTGCAGACGATGGTGTCCTGCCAGGCCACGTCGAGCCCGTTCTCGCGCCTGAACTTGGCGGCAACGGCTTCGCGCAGGGCGCGCAGGCCAGCGACTTGCGTGTACCGGGTGTGGCCCTGGCGAATCGCGTCGACCGCGGCGTCGCAGACATGCACGGGGGTATCGAAGTCCGGCTCGCCCGCGCTGAGCGAAATCACCTTCGCGCCGGATGCGCGTTTTGCCGCCACGCGGTCCATCATCCGGTAAGTGGCCGAGGGCAGGGCGCTGGCCAGGTTCTCATTCAAGCGTTGTACATCGGTTGTCATCAGGCCTTCCTCTGCAGCGTGTGGTAGCCCAATGCCGCGCGGGCTTCCCCGAGGGTTTTCCCATTGGCGATGTGCTCGCGGATCCGCGCTTCCACGGACTCGATCTGGCGTGCCAGTTCGGCAACCTCGCGCGCCCGGTCGCGCGGGACGACGACCACCCCGTTGGCGTCCGCCACGACGATGTCGCGGGCGCAGACGCGCGCCGTGCCGATGGAGACCGGCGCATTGATCGCTTCGACCTGGACACGGTCCTTGCCGGTGCGCATGAACCGGCCCCGCGTGAACAACGGATAGCCGTCGCCGAGCGCCTTGGCCACATCCCGGCACACACCGTCGATGACGGTGGCCGCGATGCCGCGCGCGCCGGCGTACTGGGTCATGATGTCGCCCCAGACCGTGCAGTCGGTGCGGCCGTCGTTGTCGATCACCACCACGTCGCCTTCGGCCACGTCATCGATGAAGTCGCCGACCGTGCCCGGCGGCGTGCTGGCGGACACGTATCTGACGGTGTAGGCCGGCCCGACCACGACTTGGGCGTAGTTGTCCAGCGGCGCAATGCCAAGGCACTGGCCGGGCAGGCCCAGCTTGTCCATGGCGTCGGACACACCCGGTGTATCCAGGCCTGCGAACAAGGCCGATAGTTCTTTGTCTGCTGCGTTCATTGGGTATTTCCACTGTGGATGGCGTCGAATTCCTTGTCATGCATGACTTCAGCGACCGAGCGTCCGGCGGCACGGCCTTGACCATCGAGTCCTGGCGACGTGCAATGCGCTCGCCAAGCGCCACGATGTCTTCGATGCGCTCGGCCGCCACGAACACCGTGCCGCAGCGATCGGCTAGCACGTAGTCATCCTGATGAACAACCACGCCCGCAAAGTTGACAGGTTCTCCGGCACCCACCTGCACAACCCGGTTGCGCGCGCTGATCATGGTGACACCACGCCCGAACACGGGGTAGCCGATCGACTCGCTGCCTTCGATGTCGCGGCTCAGGCCGTCGATCACCGAGCCGCGCACCTGCCTGGCGGTGGCGGCATTGGCCAGGATGTCGCCCCAGCAGGAGACGCCATCGATGCCGCCTGCAATCACAAGCACACGGTCATCGGTGTGGATCGCGGCGACGACCGGAGTGATCAGGTGCACCGTCGGTTGGGCATCCGTCTTGCGGCCCAGCTGGATGGTGCTGGCCCTGCCAACGATCTTCGGGCAGTCCCAGAGCGGGCGAATGCCGAAGGTTGCGCCGGGGAGGCTGTAAAAATCGAGGGCATCCGACACCGTGTTGGTATCGAGTGCGGCGAGGCGGTCGAGCAAGGAGCGTGAGGTGGGGGAGGTCATTTCGAGCCTGTAAAGCGGGTTGCCAGGGGGTTACCAGCGGGTGCCAGGTTTGCACTTTCGGCGATGGAGCCCAATCTGTAAATTCCGAATCCGGTAAGCTATCCATATGTAAAACCTATCAAGGCAGCCATGATCAATTTCCGGCTTGTCCGTCACCTCTGGGTGTTCCTGGCTGTCGCCGAGGAGCAGCATTTCGGGCGTGCCGCCAAACGGCTGGGCATGTCCCAGCCGCCCGTCACCGAGCAGATCCAGATACTGGAGCAGGCACTCAAGGTGAAGCTCTTCGAGCGCTCAAGGCGAGGCGCGCAGCTCACGCCGGTTGGCGCGGCGCTGCTGCCGGCGGTGCAAAAGCTCGCGGAGCAGCTGGAGCGGCTCGACGTGGCGGTGCGCGAAGCCGTGCATGGGCAGACCGGGCTCCTGACGATCGGCGCGATCTCGTCCGCGATGCTCGATACGCTGCCTGCGCTGATCGACCATCTCAAGGCCGCGTACCCGCAGCTGACCATTTCCGTGACGGAGATCGATAGCGTCGACGCCGTGCCCGCGCTGGAGCGCGGTGATGTCGATCTGGCCTTCGCGCGCCTGGAAGGGGAGCTGGGCCCGTCGATCCAGTCCATTGCTCTCAAGCAGGACCGGCTGGCGGTCGCGCTGCCGCGGTCGCACGCCCTGGCCGAGGTGCCACGTGTCAGGCTGGCGGCGCTGGCAGATGAGGAGTTCGTGATGTTTGCCCGGCAGGTCAGCCCGGTCTACTACGACAGTCTCATCGCGACCTGCCGCACTGCGGGCTTCTCGCCGCGGGTGCTGCACCAGGTGCGCACGGTGTCTTCGCAGATCGCCTTCGTGGGATGCGGGCAGGGGGTCGCGCTTGTTCCCGCGTCCTTGAAGAAGGCCGCGCCGGACAATGTCGTGGTCCGGCCGCTGAAGGAGCCCGTGAACGTGGTGACCACCGCGATGGCGTGGTCCACCACGCGGGAAAACCCGATGGTGGCTAACGTCGTCGCTGCGCTTTCGGCCGGGAAAGCAACGGCGCGGTTGCGCAAGGCCAGGGCTTGAGCGGGCGCTTCGGCGCGTGGCGTGTGACATCGCGCGCAACCTGTCCATCCCGGCGTGGCCGGTGGGCCGCGATGGACCGTCGATGGGGCCGGAAATGATTGATTAGAACAATCGACGGCATGGCAAGTAGAGTTGTCCGGCATGATGGCGCCGTGAGGCGCCGCAGTGCCAGTGCACACATAACAACGGAGACCACGCCATGTTCCATCGCCTTGCCGCCCCGCTGCGGGCCGCAACCCTTGTGCTCCTGCTCTGCGCGCCGGGACTCGCTGCGCACGCCCAGGAGCGCTATCCGGCCAAGCCGGTGCGCTTCGTCAACTCATTCCCGCCGGGCGGCCCGTCAGACCTGCTCGCCCGCTCGGTGGCCGAGGTGCTGCAGGGCGAGCTCAAGCAGGCCTTTGTGGTAGAGAACAAGCCTGGGGCGGGCGGCAACCTGGGCGCGGGCGCGGTGGCCAAGAGCCCTGCCGATGGCTACGCGGTGCTGTTCGGCATCGATACCACCTTTACCGTCAATCCGCATATCTACAGCGCCATGCCGTTCCGGCCCGGCGAGCTCAAGCCCTTGATGATACTGGCCAGTTCGGGTTTGCTGGTAGGCACGTCGCCGTCGTCCGGCATCGCTTCCTTGCCGGACCTGGTCAAGCAGGCCAAGGCAAAGCGCCTGAACTTCAGCTCCGGCGGCAGCGGCAGCCCGGGCCACCTGGCCATCGAGGAGTTCCAGCGCGCCACCGGCCTCAAGCTGAACCATGTGCCTTACAAGGGCAGCACGCCGGCGGTGACCGCCGTGGTGGGCAGCGAAGTGGATGGCGGCTTCCTGGCCACGCCCAGCATGCTGCCCTTCGTCAAGGCGGGCAAGGTGACGGCGCTGGCGGTGACCAGCCACCAGCGCTCGCGGCTGGCGCCGGGCATTGCTACCGTGGCCGAGCTTGGCATGAAGGAACTGGAGCATGAGGTACTGTATGTGGCGATGGTGCCGGCGGCCACGCCGGAGCCGGTGGTGCGCGTGCTCGAGCGTGCCATCGCCGATGCGCTGGCGCGGCCCGATGTGCAGGCTCGCATGCAGGCGCTGGACCTGCAGCCCGAAGGCATCACCGGCGCGGCGGCCGCGCGGCGGTTGTCGGACCTGTCCGAGCGATATCGTCAACTCATTGTTGCCACCGGCATGAAAGTCGAATGAAACCGAACCTGATCTATATCGTCGCCGACGATCTCGGCTACGCGGACCTGGGCTGCTATGGCGGGCGCGAGCCGGTCTCTCCGGTACTCGACAGCCTGGCCGCCAACGGCCTGATGCTGACGCAGGGCTATGCCAACTCGCCGGTGTGCTCTCCCACGCGCTTTGCATTGATGACGGCGCGCTACCAGTACCGGCTGCGCGGCGCGGCCGAGGAGCCGATCAACAGCAAAAGCCGGGGCAGCAACACGCTGGGCCTGCCGCCGGCGCATCCCACCTTGCCCTCGCTGCTGCAAGCGCAGGGCTACCGCACGGCGCTGATCGGCAAATGGCACCTGGGCTTTGCGCCAGCGTTCGGGCCGCTGCTGTCGGGCTATCAGGCATTTTTTGGCCCCATGGCGGGCGGTGTCGATTACTTCACGCATTGTGATTCCAGCGGCCGTCACGATCTGTGGCACAACGACGCGCAGCACCAGGAACCCGGCTACCTGACCGATCTGCTGTCGCGGCGCGCGGTAGATTACGTGACGCGCATGAGCGGGGAGGGCGCGCCGTTCTTCCTGAGCCTGCATTACACCGCGCCGCACTGGCCGTGGGAAACCCGCGACGACGCCGCGCTGGCGCCGCAGGTCAGCAACAACCTGTTCCATCTCGACGGCGGCAACATCCACACCTACCGGCGCATGATCGGCCACATGGACGAGGGCATCGGCTGGCTGGTGGACGCGCTGCGCCAGCTCGGCCAGCTCGACAACACGCTGATCGTCTTCACCAGCGACAACGGCGGCGAGCGCTTCTCGGACAACTGGCCGCTGGTGGGCGGCAAGATGGACCTGACCGAGGGCGGCATCCGTGTGCCATGGATCGCGCACTGGCCCGCGATGATCGCGCCGGGTGGCACCAGCGCACAGCACTGCATGACGATGGACTGGTCGGCCACGATGCTGGATGCGGCGGGCGTGCAGGCCGATCCCGGCTACCCGCTGGACGGCGTGTCGCTGATGCCGTTGCTGCGCGATGCGGCGCACCGCTTCCACCGCCCGCTGCACTGGCGCATGAACCACCGCGACCAGCGCGCGCTGCGCGACGGCGACTGGAAGTATCTGCAGGTGGACGGACACGAGTACCTGTTCGATCTCAGCCGCGATGAGCGCGAGCGCGCCAACCTGGCGAAGCGCGAGCCCCAGCGGCTGGTGGCGATGCGCGAGGCTTGGCTGGTATGGAATGCGGGCATGCCGCCGATTCCGGAGGATGCCACGGTCAGCCTGGGGTATTCGGCGGCGGATATGCCGCAGCGGTAACGGCCCGGCCGCGGCTCCGATCCGCACCTTGGTGTATCGTTGAAGATTGCGCGAAACGCGGGAATCTCCAACGGGAATACATCGAATGCTGACGATCTGGGGCCGTGCGAATTCGGTCAATGTGCAAAAGGTACTGTGGGGTTGCGAAGAACTTGGCTTGCCGTTCCGGCGGATCGACGCCGGCATGCAGTTCGGCGGCAACAACGAGCCCGACTATCTCGCCATGAATCCCAACGGGCGCGTCCCGACCATCATCGATGGCGATTTTGTGCTGTGGGAGTCGAATTCCATTCTGCGCTACCTCGCCATGGAGTACGGCAAGTCAGGTGCGCTGTACCCGGCCGGGCCTAAGGTGCGCGCCAGCGTGGACCGCTGGCTGGACTGGGCGCTGTCGACCTTGCAGCCGGCGGAACGGCCGGTCTTCTGGGGTTTCGTGCGCACGCCCGCCGCCGAACGCGACGTGGCTCGCCTGACGGCCGAAGCCGGCGTGGTGGCCGGGCTGTGGCGCTTGCTCGACCAGCACCTGGAAGGCCGCGACTATATGGAAGGCGGCGGCTTCACGCTGGCCGACCTGGTGCTGGGCGCCTACGCACGCCGCTGGTTCGGCCTGGACGCCCAGATCGATCGTCCCGCGCTGCCCAATCTCGAGCGCTGGTATGCGCACGTGGGCCAGCGCGCCGGCTTCCGCCAATACGTTGCGGCGCCCTTGAGCTGAGCCTGGATCCCCTCATCACGAACCGATCGCGAACCGATTTCCATGACTATCACCCTGCACACCTGGAATACGCCGAACGGACGCAAGATCAGCGTCGCGCTCGAGGAAATGGCGCTGCCTTATGCCGTCAAGACGGTGAACATCACCAAGGGCGAGCAGCATCAGCCGGATTTCCTGCGCATCAGCCCCAACAACCGGATCCCGGCCATCGTCGATGCGGATGGCCCCGATGGACAGCCGATCAGCGTCTTCGAATCCGGCGCGATCCTGCTTTACCTGGCCGAGAAGACCGGCAAGTTCCTGCCTGCGAGCTTGCGTGACCGTGTGCCGGTGCTGGAGTGGCTGATGTGGCAGATGGGCGGCTTTGGGCCCATGCCGGGCCAGGTACATCACTTCCGCACGGTTGAGGCGGAGGCCGACCGGCACTATGGGCTCAAGCGCTATTCGGAAGAAACGCGGCGCCTTTACGGCGTGCTGGACCGGCGGCTGGCGGAGGTGGAGTACGTGGCCGGCGACCTGTCCGTGGCGGATTTCGCGATCCTGGGCTGGGCCTGGCGCCACGAGCGCCATCAGGTCTCGCTGGAGCAGTTTCCGAATGTCGGGCGCTGGTACGACGCCCTGTTTGCGCGTCCCGGCGTGCAGCGCGGCTTTGCGGTCAAGCTGGATGACCTGGCTTGACGCCGGCAAATCCGTACAAGCTCCATACAATCGCAACACCGCCTTCGCACTACCTTCGCACAAACCGGACGCCCATTTGACATGGGTCAAGAACCCGAATGGTGCCGCCCGCTAATATGATTTCCGTCATGGAGATGCGGGGGCGCTCTTCATGACTTGTCTACCCGTTTCCAGAATACGGAAACTTGGCCCGCGCCACGCAAGTGGGGCGGGCTTTTTTCTTGTCGCTTGTCCGCCCGGCGCTATCGGTTCCTATCGGCCCGGCTCATCCGGTTGTGCGCAGCGGCCAGCGCGTGGCAACTGCTAATATGCAAGACGGTCCCCGCAGACGGGCCAGCGACCCGCAGGTATATCCGGAGGACTCGAATGCCTCAGACAGAAGCCCCTTCGCCGCATGACGCCGCCGTGCAAGACCGCGTGTTCCAGGAAGGCCGCCTCTCGCTTGGCCTGACCTTGCCGATGCTGCAATCCGGTCAGGTCGTCGCGGACTTCCGCGAGCAGGTGGCGCTGGCCAAGCTCGCCGACGCGCTCGGATTCCGCGCGCTGTGGGTGCGCGACGTGCCGCTGAACAGCGTCGGCTACCCGGACCCGGTCGGGCATCTCGATCCCTGGGTGTTCCTTGGCGCGCTGGCCAGCCAGACCGAGCGCATCGCGCTGGTGAGCGGCGCTATCGTGCTGACGCTGCGGCATCCGTTGCATGTCGCCAAAGGGGCGATTTCAGTCAGCGCGTTGTCGCAGGGCCGCTTCGTGCTCGGCCTGGGCTCTGGCGACCGTCCTGCCGAGTACGCTGCGTTTGGGCAGGCTACGGCCGCACGGCGCGACTTGTACCTGCGTCACTGGGAGACGGTGGCGGCGGCGGTGGGAGAGCCTTCGCGGGTGATCCCGGATCAGTTCCATGACGACACGCCCGAGTTTTTCGTGCTCCCCAAGCTCCCCGCGCCCATTCCCTTGCTGGCCGTGGGCTCGGGCGGGCAGAGCGTCGACTGGATCGCGCGCCATTCCATCGGCTGGATGACCTATCACCGCGAGCCTGCGGTGCAGCGGGAGCGCTATCGCATGTGGCGCGCGGCGGTTGAGCGTGCCGCGCCCGGGCAGTTCCGCGCCTTTGGCGTGGCGATGCAACTGGACCTGAGCGCCGATGCCGGCGAGCCGCCTACCGCAATCTCGCTTGGCTATCGCACCGGGCGAAATGGGCTGAGGGAGTTGCTGCGGGACATGCGCGGCAGCGGCACGCATCATGTTTCGCTCAACCTGCAGGCATCCGAACGTGCGCCGCGAGAGGTGATTGAAGAATTGGCCGTCGAGGTCCTGCCGGCATTTCACGCGGACTAGTTTTTTCTCTTCGCTAAGAGGGTGGAGACAAAACAAAGAAAGACCTATTCTTCCTAAACTGAACATGGAGATGCAGTCATGGGGAAGATGGG
>NZ_JBXAOE010000039.1:0-73078 GCF_058802485.1 Cupriavidus sp. GW822-FHT02D05
GCGCCGTACGACAAGCCGACCGATGCCGAGGCGCGGCTGATTTCTTCCATGGCGATCATGTGGGCCAGGTAGCCCATGTTGGCGCCGCCGTATTCCTCCGCCACCGTGATGCCGAGCACGCCGAGGTCGCCCATCTTCTTCCAGGCGTCCATCGGGAACTGGTCGGTACGGTCGATCTCGGCCGCGCGCGGCGCCAGTTCGGCCTGCGCCCAGTTGCGCACGGTTTCGCGCAACATGTCGATATCTTCGCCAAGGTGGAAATTGAGGCCGGGGAGTTCGTTCATGGTTGAGTGCTCGTTATCTAGTGGAATACGGCCGCGGCAGACGGCGGCCCGATGTCAGATGGGATTCGGTTGGGTCGTCACGTGGTCTTGTCGCCAAGCCCGAGCTCCAGCGTCATGCGCTCGCGCATCACGAACTTCTGCACCTTGCCGGTAATGGTCATGGGCATTTCGTCGACAAAGCGGATGTAGCGCGGAATCTTGTAGTGCGCGATCTGGTCGCGGCAGAAGGCACGGATATCGTCCTCGGTGGCCGTATCGCCCGGCTTGAGCACGATCCACGCGCAGACTTCCTCGCCGTACTTGGGGTCGGGCACGCCAAACACCTGCACTGCCTGCACCTTCGGGTGGCGGAACAGGAATTCCTCGATTTCGCGGGGGTAGACGTTCTCGCCGCCGCGGATCAGCATGTCCTTCACGCGGCCAACGATGTTGCAGTAACCCTCGGCGTCGATGGTGGCGAGGTCGCCCGTGTGCATCCAGCCATCGCGGATCGCTTCGCGGGTGCGAGGCTCGTCGTCCCAATAGCCTTGCATCACCGAGTAGCCGCGCGTGCACAGCTCGCCCTTTTCGCCAACGGGCACGATCTCGCCGGTGCCGTCCACCAGCTTGACCTCAAGATGCGGCTGGATCAGCCCCACGGTGGTCACGCGCTTGTCGAGCGGATCGGTGGTGGAACTCTGGAAGGAAACCGGGCTGGTCTCGGTCATGCCATAGGCGATCGTCACTTCCGCCATGTGCATCTGCGAGATCACGCGTTTCATCGTCTCGATGGGGCAGGGCGAACCCGCCATGATCCCGGTGCGCAGCGTGGAGAAGTCGTACTTGGCAAAATCCGGATGATCCAGCTGGGCGATAAACATGGTCGGCACGCCGTGCAAGGCCGTGCAGCGCTCCTCGCTGACCGCCGCCATGGTTGCCGCCGGCTCGAACGCCTCGCCGGGGAACACCATGCAGGCGCCGGTGGATACGCAGGCCAGCACGGCCAGCACCATGCCGAAGCAGTGATAGAACGGCACCGGGATGCACAGCTTGTCCTGCTCGGAGAAGCGCATCGCCATGGCGATGAAGCGCGCGTTATTGACGATGTTCCGGTGCGTCAGCGTGGCGCCCTTGGGCGCACCGGTGGTGCCGCTGGTGAACTGGATATTGATTGGGTCGTAGCGGTCCAGCTGAGCGGAAATCGCGTCCAGCTCCCCGGTCAGGGCATGCGTGCCATGCGCGAGCAGCGCGTCGTAGTTCAGCATGCCCGGCGTGCGCTCGCCGCCCATGCGGATCACCCAGCGCAGCGCGGGAAGGCGCGCTGCCTGCAGCGCGCCCGGCTCGCAGCTTTGCAACTCCGGCGCCAGCGTCTGCAGCATTTCCAGGTAGCGCGACGTCTTGAACGACTCCGCCGCCACGATCGCCTTGCAGCCCACCTTGTTCAGCGCATATTCCAGCTCCGCCAGGCGGTAAGCCGGATTGATGTTCACCAGCACCAGCCCAAGGCGTGCGGTGGCGAACTGCGTCACCAGCCACTCCACCCGGTTCGGCGACCAGATGCCGATGCGGTCCCCGCGCTCCAGGCCCAGCAGGCGCAAGCCCCCGGCCATGGCGTCCACCACCTGTGCAAATTCCCGCCAGCTCCAGCGGATGCCCTGCTCGCGAAACACCACCGCCTCGCGATCCGGGAAACGCGCTACGGTTTCGGCTAGCAGCGCCGGCACCGTCAGCTCGGACAAGGGAATGTCGGTACTGCCCCTGACGTGGGAGAGCCCGCCAATGGGCAAGATCGTTGGGCTAGCCGCACCCTGCATCGTCATAACTCGTCTCCAAAGCGCTGTCGCAATATTGTCCGTATCCCGGTTTCTTGAGGGTTATTCAACTTTGTTGAGTGTGGCTCAAGTCGGGGAGTGCGCATATATTCTGGCCCTTGTCCCGTCCTATGTAGCATCGGGGCAGTGGCGTTGACTGGAAAAGTACACGCAGACCCGAAAAATTGCAACCATGAGTTGAGTAAAGATCAATTACAATCCCGTGACGGGGGCGAGTTGCGCCCCAAGGCGTGCCCGGGCATCTGTTTTATGTTGCGCCGCACTATAATCGCCGGCTTCCGGCAAGCGAGGTAACACGTCGATGGACGACATCATGGTGCGGCGCCGCGTCCCCGCGAGCGCCAAGGCGGAGCAACGCATCCGCGACATCCTGCGCGTGGCCCGCGAAGTCTTTGCCGAGATGGGCTACGAGCGCACCACCACCACCGAGATCGCCCAGCGCCTGGGCATCTCCGAAGCCACGGTGTTCACCTATTTCCACGGCAAGCGCGAGCTTTGCGTGCGGGTGATCGAGGACTGGTACGACGAGATCATCGCTGCGGTGGAAGAAGGCATGCCGCGCGGCCAGAGCACCAAGGCGCAGCTCGAGTTCTTCGTGCGCACGCATCTTCGGCTGTTCCTGATCCAGGGCACCGGGCTATGCGCGCTAGTGCTCTCCGAAGGCCGCGCCAGGGGGCCGGGGCTGGGCGAGGTGTTCGTGCCGCTGCAACGGCGCTACACCGCGCCGCTGATGGATATGCTGGCGCGCGCGCGGGAGAGTGGGGAGATCCGGGCCGACCTGCCGTTGAGCTTGCTGCGCTCGGCGATCTTCGGGCCGATGGAGCACATTCTCTGGGACGCAATCGCCAGGCAGCGGCCGGTGGATATCGAGCGGACCGCCAAGGATATCGTGGCGCTGCTCTGGCCAGCACTACTGCCGCCGGACTTGGAGGTGGCGGCGCTGCGGGAGTTTTATGGGGATGTGGGGGCGGCGTTGCGGCGAGTGGACGGGCGCGCGGAATAGGGCGCGCGAAGTGGGGAACGCGAAGTAGAGCGCTCCGGTAATAGTTCGGGCAGCGCCAACCCCGGTGTGTGGCACAGCCCAACAGCGCTAGCGGCGCGGCTTCCTTCCGAAGCACAATCGGGCGCTTTTCCGCCGTGCTGGCACGGGCATGGGAAATGCGTAATGGTGAACAACGGGTGCATCAGCGCCGCCTTTGCGACTGGCTCCCCGGTTTTCCCCATGCGTCGGCTCATCGTGTCGGCGTCCGCTGCTTCTCTGAGGGAAGGGTTTGCCATGCAAAAGCTGTCCATTCTGGCAATTTGCCTGCTTGTTCTCCTGGCCTGCATGACCGCGTTCATCTGCCTGTCCGGTTCATTCACGCTGCGCGACACCGAGTACGGGAGCGGCACGGCGGCGTTCTGCTATATCGAGGGGTACGTTTGTTGAGGCCAACTTTGCCACTGTCCCACTGTCGGCCGGGTTAGTGGAAACCAGTGGAATAATCCCGCTGCCCGAAGCGTTTACCGTAAGGGCCGGGTGCGCGGCGTGCGCGCACGCTTGCACTATGCTGGAAGGGTTCCTGGCCCGAGAACACCACCCGCGCCAACGATGGAGAATGGTCATGCAATATCGCTTCGCCAGATGGATGGGGGCTACCGCCGCTGCGCTCGCGCTGTGTGCCTGCGCGTTCCTGCAGCCGGTCGAGACCGCGCAAAAAATGATCGGTGGCCCGGAGAGCGCCGTGCGCGACACCTTCGGCAAGCCCACGGAGACCTACCAGCTCGCCGGCGGCACCAGCCGCTGGATCTACTCGAAGCAGCCGCTCGGGTTCGAAGTCTACGCGGCGGATTTCGACGCCAGCGGAAACCTCACCAGTTTCCGCCAGATGCTGACCGAGAAGGAGATCTATGAGGCGCGCCCGGGTACCTGGACCAAGCAGGACGTGGCCCAACGCTTCGGCCTGCCGCGCGAGCCGGTCCAGTACTACCCGCTGATGAAGCGTGAGGCATGGTCGTACCGGCTCTACATCGGCGCTTACCAGCCGGCCCACTTCAGCGCTTACTTTGACGATCGCGGGGTGCTGGACCGCACCATGATCATTGTCGATCCGCTTGGGGGCGACGACCACTCCAGCAGCAAGTGATTGCGGCCTTAAAAAACGCTGTGCGGTGCGTGGCTCAGGCGCGAGTCGCGTCCATGGCCCGTCGCGCGGTGGGGGCAAAGGCGCGCAATGGCCTAGGGGTTCGCCCCGCAGATGCGGAAGGCTTCCTTCGCCATTAACGTTCCAGCCGCGCCTCGATCCCTCCAATCAACCGCTCAACCCAGATCCGCAGCAAGCCATTGGACGGTGCCATCAACGCCGAATATCCCACAATCCGATACACCTCGCTCCGCCGTATCTTGGGCACCTTCGCCGGATCCAGCCAATCGTCATTGCTTGCAAGCAGCAGCAGCGTCTCCAGCCCGATAAGCACTGGCCACAAACACGCCAGGCGCAATCGAACAGAGAACGCAGGAATGGCAAACGTGTAATCCACCGCCTCACGGAAATGACCCAGCGTCGTGCGGATCAGCGCGAGCAGAAGTGGTTTCGCACGCGCCGAATTGCCTGGCAACAGCAAATCTTGCGGCGTCAGTCCATACTGGTCCAGCATCGCCCCCGGCAGGTAGCAACGCCCGATTCGCAGGTCCTTGGCGCAGTCCCGCAGCACATTGGTCATCTGAAGCGCCTTGCCAAAGCGCACGCCTCGCAGCAGCATCGCCTCGGATTCTCCCTTGAGCGTCCCGGGCATATGGGCGTAGGTCATCTTGGTCCAGAATTCCCCCACGCATCCCGCGACCAGGTAGGTGTACCGGTCCAGCTCTTCCCATTCGCGCAGCACGCCGATCTGCCCGGACCTTTCGTCGGGGAAGGTCCGCAGATCAAACTCCATGCCGGAAGCCAGGGTCGACACGATCTCGCGAACCGCCGTCCGATCGGCCGCGCTCAGCTGGGACAGCGCCGTCAGCGCCGGGCCGAGCGATTCGAGCAGAACCTTCTCGTCCGATAGCGCTTGTTGCCCGGCGACCTCTGCCGCCAGCCGCCGCATGAGCGTGCCATCGTCCGTGGCGCCGTTGACCTGATCACGCAGCGACAGCAGCAGTTCCAGCCGTTGCTGCGGAGGAATCAGCGAGGTGTCCGCGATGGTGTCGGCGGCGCGCGCCAGCAGATAAGCCAGGCCGATCGGATCGCGCATCCCTGCAGGCAGCACCCGCAGGGTGAGATAGAAAGAGCGTGAAACGCCTTTGAGCAGCGGGCCAAGAAGGAAGGCCCGGGTAGGGTTAGGCATGGATGGGGTCGGGTCGTGATGGACAAGTCGGCGCTGCCGGATTGTATCCTCATCCGGCACCATGATCGCCTGCCCGGGCGCTGCCTTGCGAGACTGAACCAACCAGCGCTGGCCGAGGCGCTTGCAAAGACCATGACAAGCTGGTTGGGCAGCAGAGGCCGCAACGCAAGTGATGGCCGCCATGCAGCCGTGCCAGCCTCAAGGCACCCGGCGCAGCCGAATCGCGCCATTCTCATACAGGACGACGCCTGCGACGCGCCCGGTCGCATCGCGCTCGAACTGGAGCTGGCTGCTGCCGTTTTCGTAGGCGAACCGATCCGGCTTGTCGGCGACGGGGAACACAGGGCGGCGAAACCAGTTTCCGGCGCGCACGCCAAGTTGCCCGTTCTCCGCGCGAACATCAAGGTCCAGATCTGTGCGAATGATGCGGCGGGCGCGGTAGCGGCCGGCGTAGTCCAGTTGCCTGTCGAGCGGCACGACGGCAACCGGCGGCGCGGCTTCCTTCGTGCGTAGCCCCGCAAAGCCGCTAAAGCCGCCAAAGCCGCCATCACCCAGGTAGTAGTCGACCCGAACGATCTCGCCGGCCTCGCGCCTGAACACGTACCGCGTGCCGGCATCGGCGTCGACAAAGGTGTCTGGCCCGCCGGGCGAGAGCGCGCGAAACCCTGTGCCCGTCGAGCGGCGATAGAGCTTGCCATCCTGCGGCACGAAGGTGAAGCGGGTGTCCTTGTCTGCCTGGTAGTTGCCGCCATATTCGGCCAAATCCGCAGCTGCCGGAGCCATTTGGGTAGCCGGGGCGATCGGGTAGCGGCTAGCCGCAATGCCTGTCAGAACCTTAACCGGGTTGGCGTGCGAGTTACTGGCCAGTATCGCCGCAGCTTCCTGGGTATCCGGCGCAAACGCCAGCAGTGTCCGGTAGCCCGCGGTAAGCCCGTCGTGGTGATACGTTCGATGCCCGGCCGGCCCGCGGATCAGGATGGCGTAGCCGATCTCTTCTCCACGGAAGTGGCCCAGGGGGGTGAGCGCCCGTTCTGCCGCCGGGCCAAGCGGGCCGGCCCGGCCAGCCATGAGGGCGCGCGCCAGCAGGAGCAGGTCGGGGGCCGTCGAGCGCAGTGCGCCGGCGCCTGACAGCGCCTCGAAATCCCATGGTGCCTGGAACGCCTCGTGCTGATATCCGGTGGCCAGGCGGCTGGCCTGCCGGCCGAGGTATTGCATCGTGTCGCGCATGCCCAGCGGCCCGGTGATGTTCTCGCGCACCAGCACATCCCATGGCTTTGCGTAGCGGTCGGAGAGCAGTTGGCCGAGGAGGCCCATGCCCAGGTTGCTGTACGCCGCGCCGCAGGGTGGCGCATGTTCCAGCGTCATGCCGGAAAGACCGGCGTAGATTTTCCAGCGGTCGTGCCGGGAGAAGGGATTTGGTGTGCCGTAGCCGGGAAAGTCCTGTGGCTCGCGGGGCAGGCAGGCGCTGTGCGTCACCAACTGGCGCAGGGTGATGGCGGCGGTTTCGGGCTTCAAGGTGGCCTTTGCCTCGAGCAGCTTGCCTAGCGTGTCGTCCAGCGACAGCTCGCCGCGCTCCACGGCCTGCGCGAGCAGCAAGCCGGTGAATACCTTGCTGATGGAGCCGATCTCGAAGAACGGCTGCGCGTCCGCGCTGCCGCCCTCCACAACCTCGCCGACGCTACCCACTGGATTGCGTTGCAGCGCGAAGCGGCCTTGCTGGTTCCGCCAGATGCCCACGGCCACGGTGCCGGGTTCATCGTCGAGCACGGCCTTGGCGATTTCGGCGGGAGGCGATGCGAAGGTGAGGGGCGCGGCGGCAGCGGGCGGGAGATAAGAAACGCCGGCTAGCGCCGCGCAGGCAGCGCAGGCAGTGGATAGGGCATTGCGCCATGCCGCAAGGAAAGCTGTCGCATGTCGCGCCGCCAACGCGGTAGCCAGTTCACCGAACCGCTTTGTCTTTCCCGCCATGAGAATCCTTGAATGGTCTCAGGCGTCGATTCTATTTCGTTTTCTGCGCTTCGGTGTCGTGGTTTGGTGTGGTAGAGCGCCCAGATCGCACTATGGCAACCACGGTGTCGATGCGGAGGATGTCTTGCGCCAGCTTAGAGCGCGCCCGTCAGCCTGCGCCGCACAAAGACGATATGCTCGCGCAGCACATAGAACTGGTCGGCATAGGCAAGCGGCATCTTCATCTTGTTGACCGCGTCTTCGATGTGGTCGAGGCGCTGGGCCAGGGCGGCTTTTTCTTCCTCGGAGGGGTTCACCAGTGCCACGCGCTCGATGTCGATCAGGGTGCCGTACCAGCGATAGATACGGGACTTGACCCGCCACCTGTAGAGCGAAGGCACCAGCCGGAAGGCCGGAATCAGGATCACGATCACCGGCACGAGCACCAGTGCACGGGAGAGCAGGCTCGCCAGCCAGAAGGGCAGGTGGCGGTACAGGAAGCCCTTGCCCGACGCGTAATAGCGTGTGGCGTCGTCGCTCAGCGGGAACTCATGCGCGGTGGCCGAGGGAAACTGCCCGGCGCTTTGCAGCAGGCCGGCCTTGCCGTGGACCTCGCGCGCGGCCTCGATCAGCAGGTCGGACAGCGCGGGATGCAGCGAATCGCGCGCCACCAGTTCCACCGTCGGGCCGATCAGGCGGATGGGATGCGCCGGGAGATTCTTGCCCAGGTCGAATACGCCGGCGGGCAACACCAGCTCCTGCAGATAGAGAAAGCGCCGCGTATAAGCATTGGCCTGCGCGAAATCCAGCAGGCGGATGCCCGGCATGCGAAACAGCTTGCGCATGATCGGGCCAGTGGCGGAATCGCCGGTCAGCATGGCCACGTCGATCTTGCCGTCGACCAGCGCCTGGGCGGCGTCGTCGCCATCGAACGCGATGAGCTCGGCACTGCCGCCCGGCTCGATACCGTTCGCCTTGAGCAGCGTCAGCGCCAGCGCGCGGGCACCGCTGCCTTCGCGTCCGATGGCGATGCGCGACTTGTGGAAGTCGGACAATTTGTGCTGCTCCTTGCCGCGGTACAGCACCGTGATGGGCGCGTAGAACACGCTGCCCAGCGAGACCAGCCCTTCGGTATCCACATCGCTGGAGACACCGCCCTGCACCAGCGCCAGGTCAACGTCCTGCTTGCGATCGGCCAGCCTCTGCACGTTCTGGCGGGAGCCTTCGGAGGCCAGCACATTTAACGTGATGCCATTGCGTGCGAGGACCCTTGCGTACTTCTCGGCGGCGTTGTAGAAGGAACTGCCCTTGGGGCCCGCGCTGATGGAGATGGTGCTCGGCGGCGCCGGCTGCACCAGCCATACTGCGAGCCAGATGGCTGCCAGGGCAAGGGCCAGCACGGGGCCGAAGGATACGGCCAGGTCGCGCCAGGAAATGGCGACAAAGCGGGCGCGCAGGCGGTGGATATCAGGGAGCGCGTTGGCGGTAGTGGGCTTGTCTGGTGCGGGGTCCGGCGGCATCGGCGCGATTGGGGGAGGCTAGAGCCGTTGGATGATAGCACCCGCGCTGTGCCGCATTTTTGCGCGCGTGCTATCCGGCAACGTCATTGCGTCCAGCCGCCTCTTGGCGAATAGTCGCGCTCCCGGTTGTCGCCGTTGCGCTCCGTGCCGTACGGCTGTCCGCGATCGCCGGAGCGATGATCGTTGTTCCACTCATTGCCTGGATGGCCGTCATGCCGGTCCGCACCGCGATAGCCGCCATCGCCACCGGTGCGGCCTTCGCCGCCGGGTACCCACAAGCACCCCGTTTGGGTGAGCGCGAGCGCAGCAGCGCAAATAATAAGACGAGTTCGCATGACATGCTCCTATCGATACCACGCCGCAGGCGTGATGCGCTGCAGCGGTCATCCGCAATGCGTCACGCCCACCGGAAACCTGGCATGACGTCACTGTGCTCCTCGACGCTCACGCCGCCCAGTTCATTGATCATGCGTTTGACGGAATCCTTCGCGTCCCCGGCGCAGCTCGCGACCAGCAGCATTTCGCCTTGCGCGAGCTGCGCGCGTTCCCGGGCAACCTTGCCGCGCAGGATGCGCGCGCCAAGCTGGCCCGCGAGCCAGGCGCCGCACAAGCCGCCGAGCGCCCCGCTCGCCACGCAGGCCAGGATGCTGGCAAAGGTGCCGGCCGAGGTGCCAAGATGCAGCGTCGCGGCAATGGCCAATATGGCGCCGGCCACAGTGCCCGCTATCGCCCATTCCTGGCGATACGTTGTTTGCTTGGACGCGGCTCGGGGCAACCCTTCCAAGGGCTGGTCGTCGCGCTGGATGAACCAGGGCCCGCCGATATGGACAGGGGCAACAGGTAACGCCTGCAACGACGATTGCATGCTTCTCGCGGCGGCGATGCCGCTAAGCCGGAAATAAAGGACGCTGCGCATGATGTCACCTCGAGATCCATCGCATCGCGCTCGCTACATGGCGAAGGCCCGCAATGCGGCGCCGCGACAGGCTGAGACTGACATGGATCGGCTGCGAAGTCGGTACGATGGCGGACACGGAATCCGATGCGGCGCGCCATGCAAAAAAAAAGCCCTCGGCCCGAAGGCCAAGGGCATGAAAGGAATAGCGTTCAGCGTTGGCTTGCGTTTGCCGCCATCGCCGGTCGGCTGCACGACCCCTGCCCGGTTGCAGCCGCGTCTACTGCCTGGCAGTTCCCTGCTCTTCTGTGACTTGTGATACCCGTTCCCCATTGCCCAGGATCATCAGGGCGCTGTCATCCATTTCTGGCGACGGTTCTACCAACTCAAGCACTGGAATCTCCGGGAACAACACCACGACCAGCTCCCTGACGAGCTTGTGCGACTCGAATGGCCCGAAGCGGTAGACAGCTTTCCTGTCGATTTCCGCGAAGTACCATCCACCGACCATGTCGGGATAGACGATCACACTGTGACCATTAGCTTGGGCTTGCATGCGCCCTCCAAAACGTTTCCCCTGCCAAGTGGGTCGAGCGCCACTAGTTACCGTATGCCCCAAGGGGAGGGAGAGGCATGCCTTGGCTGTGATGCGGCCTGCAGCCCTATGGCATCTGGCCGATCGACATCTGGGGCATCTTAGGCGGGGGCCTATGGCAAGTCGGTACGCTAGCGTGCAAGTCGGGTTCTCTTTTTATGGCGCCAGTGTCTGGCGGCTTCGGCAAGCGCGCCATGCGGCTGGTTTACACTGGGGCTCAGATGGCGGTCCTGACCCCGATTTGCCATGGCAGATGCCGGCAAGAGGCAGGTCCTGAACCTACGGGGCATACCCATGCAGACACAGGAATACGCCAGAGCCAATCATCTGTTGGCGGTGTTGCCGGAAGAAGAATGGGCGCGCCTGGCGCCGCAGCTGGTGCTGGTGGATTTGCCGCTGGGGCAGGTGATCTATGAGTCTGGGGACCGGCTCAATCATGTGTATTTTCCAACCACGTCGATCATATCTTTGCTCTACGTGATGGAAAACGGCGCATCGGCGGAGATCGCCATCGTTGGCAACGAGGGCATGGTCGGGATTGCGCTGTTCATGGGGGGCGAGACCACGCCAAGCCGTGCCATCGTCCAGAGCGCCGGCACGGCCTATCGGCTTGACAGCGCCACGGTGAAGGCGGAATTCAATCGCGCCGGCCCCATGCAGCGGCTGCTGCTGCGCTATACGCAAGCGCTGATCACGCAAATGGCGCAGACGGCCGTGTGCAACCGGCATCACTCCATCGAACAGCAGCTGTGCCGCTGGCTGCTGCTCAGCATGGACCGCTTGCCAACCAACAAATTGAAGATGACGCAGGAGCTGATCGCCAACATGCTTGGCGTGCGGCGTTCCGGCGTGACGGAGGCAGCGCTGAAACTGCAGAATGCCGGCCTGATTCGCTATCACCACGGGCATATCGAAGTGCTCGATCGGCCAGGGCTGGAGCAGCGCGTGTGCGAGTGCTATGCCGTGGTCAAGCGCGAGTGCGATCGCCTGCTGCCCGACCTGCGGGCGATCTGAGCGAGGATCAGGCCGCCTTGCCTGCCTCGTCCGCCAGGATCGAAATCAGCTCCGGCACCGTCGGCTGCGGCCGGGCGGTGTGGCTGGCGCGCTCGTAGGTATCCCGCACCGCCTCCGCCGTGGCACGCGCGGCGCCAAGCTCCTGCGCCATCGTGGTGTAGTAGCCCATGTCCTTGAGCGCGTTGGCAATCGAGAAGCGGAAGCCGGACTTGTCCTGCGACTCGATGTAGGGGCGCATGCGGTTGAGGATCACGCCGTCTGCGCCGCCCTTGGCCAGCACTTCCACCAGCACGCCCGGGTCTACGTCTGAGCGCTCAGCGCAGGCAGCGGCCTCGGCCAGCACGGCGGAGAAGCCCAGCGAGACAAAGTTGTGCAGCAGCTTGAGCCGGTGGCCCGAGCCGGCGGGCCCGGCGTGCACGATGTTCTCCGCGAAGCACGACAGCAGTGGCCGGCATTGCTCGAACAAGGCGCGGTCGCCGCCGACGATCAGGTTGAGGCGGCCTTCCTCGGCTTCCTTGGGCGTGCGCGTCATGGGCGCGTCAAGAAAGCGTGCGCCGGCCTTGGCCACCGCTGCGGCAATGCGCTCCGTGGACGAGGGAATGGCGGTGGAGCAGTCGATCACCACGGCGCCCTGGCGCAGGCCGGCAAGCACACCGTCCGGGCGGAACAGCACGTCCTCCACCTCCGGGGTGCCCGTGACGCACAGGATCACGATATCGACCGCGCGCGCTAGCTCGGCCGGGGTGGCGGCCGTGGTGGCGCCGGCCGCCAGCAGGTCGTCCACCGGCTGGTTGCCGGGATGGTCGAGCAGCACCAGCGGGTGGCCGTGCCTGGCGATGTTGGTGGCGATGCCATGGCCCATCATGCCGATGCCGATCATGCCGATTGTTTTCATGTTGTCTCCGATCTTGTGTTTTCTGCCAGGTGCGAATATCCGAGTCCGGCAGCGCCCGGCCGCGCTTGCCGCCAGGCGCTGCCGGCTCCGATTTAATTGATTCCAGGTCATCCTCGATCCCGTATTTTGGGCTCTCGGAGCCAACGCCGGGCGTCTTCTCGCGGCGCAAACGGCGCAAACGGCGCAAACGGCGCCACCGCGGTGGAGATGATGCCTGCATTCAGGCGATGATGGCGCAATCCAGTGCATCGGTCACGCGCCAGGAGCGGGCGTGGCTGCCGGTATGGAAGTGCGCGGCCAGGCCGAACGGCGTGTTGTTTGCCATGGCGACGGCGTGGGGGATACGCGGTCCGGCGGCCACGCGGATGGCGCGTCAGGCTTTTGGCGGCGGTGCGAAGGCTGCGGCCTGCCCCGGCTTGCGCAGCATCTTGTCGACCTCGCCGGCATGCAGTTCCTCGATCTGGATCATCTGGCGCGCGAATTCCTCCAGTGCCACGGAGCGATCCTCCACCAGCGCCAGCAACTCGCGATACAGCTTGAGGGCAGCGTTTTCCGCGTCCAGCGACTCACGCAGCATGGCAGCGATATCGAAGGTGTGGCTGTCGAGCAGCTTGCCGATGGCCAGCGACGGATAGGCGCCCAGCGTGGTAATCCATTCTCCCGCCTGCTGGGCATGCAGCAGCGATTCGTTGGCCTGCTCGCGCAGCCAGGAAACGATCGGGATGCGGCCGAAGCCGAACACAAGCAGCGAGTAATGGGTATAGCGGACCACCCCCGCAAGCTCGGCTTCGAGGATCCGGTTCAGCACGCTGACCACTTGTTCCTTTTCCATCTCAGCCATGGCACGTCCTCTCCGATGGGTTGGCGCTGCTACGTCATTGGCGGGTCGCAATCATCATGGAGTCCGGCCCGGTGAGCGGTTCCACCCGCGCTTGCGCAAAGCCCACTTGCCTGGCCCAGGCGCAGCACTGCGCCCCGGTGTAATCGAAGCCGCCCGGAGTTTCGATCAGCATGTTCAGGCTCATCAGCAAGCCAAACACGTTCTGTTTGCGCGCGTCGTCGATCATGGCGTCGTAGACGATCAGGCGGCCGCCGGCGGGCAGCGCGGCGTGGCATTTTTCCAGCAGGTATAGCTTCTGCTCGAGATCCCAGTCGTGCAGGATATGCCCCATGACAAGCACGTCTGCTTGCGGGCAGGGGTCGTTGAAGAAGTCGCCGGGATAAAAACGCAGCCGATCCTGCAAGCCATGCAAGGCGACATATTCCTCGAAGACCGGGCCAACCGCGGGCAGGTCGAAGCCGCCGCCGCGCAGGTGCGGGTGGGCCAGCGCGATCTGTACCGGCAGGGCGCCCTGCGCCGTGCCGATATCGATAAAGGTCTGGCACTGCGCCCAGGGGAATTTGCGCGCCATCGCCTGGGCGGCGGCCAGGCTGACGCCGGTCATGGCTTGCAGGAATCCGCGCAAGCCTTGTTCGTCCCGATAGATTGCGGCGAAGAGGTCGCCATGCTCGTCGGCCTGGGTCTGCGGCAGGCCGGAGCGCAGTGAATCGGTCAGCG
Organism: Cupriavidus sp. GW822-FHT02D05; assembly: GCF_058802485.1. Taxonomy (NCBI): domain Bacteria; kingdom Pseudomonadati; phylum Pseudomonadota; class Betaproteobacteria; order Burkholderiales; family Burkholderiaceae; genus Cupriavidus; species Cupriavidus sp. GW822-FHT02D05. The sequence goes on from NZ_JBXAOE010000039.1 coordinate 13,832, forward strand.
ACGCCCAACTGGGGTACAGCCGCGCATTGGCCATCTCCAGCAGGCCGCCTACATAGCTGGGCTTGGCCTTGTCCAGGAAGAGGTCCGTGTCGGGCGTGTTGCTGTACCGGCTGGGCGCCTCGGCGTCTTCGCGCTCGAGCAGGTGCAGGGCCACCAGCGCATCGAGGAAATCCACCGCGCCGCGTGGATGCAGGCCAAGGGCGGCGGCCAGGGGGCCGGCCGGCTGCGGCGCCTTCGCCAGTTGCGTGAACACGCCAAGCTCCACCGCGCTGAGCAAGGTCTTGGAAGCCCAGAAGCCCATCCCGAGCTGCAACACCCGCTCCGGTGTCAGGTCCGGCACCTGCCATGGGCTGGCAGGCTTAGGGCCGCGGGCGACGTCTTTTCCGTTCTGCATAAGTCACCTCGTCGCCGCCGCCGGCGCATACCTGGATACCCGGGCGCCGGGGCGTAGGGAAGGATGCTGGTAACTCTAGATGCCGGAAGAGGCGAAATCCAGCCGATTCTGGCGCGGCAGCCTTGGCCCCCCCCATCCTGCCGGGGGATGCCACCGAATGCCCCTTCGGCCTGCGGGACTTGCGGGGTCTACAGGGCCGCGGCCAGCCGCCGCCCGCGACAAAGATGGGTGACAAGCAGCGCAAGGCCGAGCAGGCATCCCAGGCACCAGGCAAAGGCGCTGCCGTAGCCATGCGCCGTGCCGGCGCTTTCCAGCCGCGCATAGAACAGGTTCCCGAGCAGCGCCACGCCAACTGAGTTGCCCACCTGCTGCACCGTGGCCAGCACACCGGCGGCCACGCCGGCATGGTGTTGCGCCGTTCCCGCCAGCACGGCGCAGGCCAGCGGCGCCATCACCATGCCAATGCCCGCGCCCTCTACCACCAGCAGGATCAGCATCACGGTCATCAAGCCGGTGCCTTGCGCCTGCCATGGCAGCAGCGTGTTCGCCAGTTGCAGCCAGTGGCCCGCCGCCAGCAGCATGGCGCCATAGGCGATGGACGAGCGCCCCAGGCGGGCGGCGATGCGCGGCGCGGCCAGTGAGGTGGCGAAGAAGCCCAGCGCCAGCATCGTGAACGCGCCGCTGCCTTGCAGCGGGCTCAGGCCAAGGCCGTCTTGCAGGTAGAGCGCCAGCACGAAGTAGAACGAGGCATTGCCGGCGTAGAAGGCGACCGTCACGGCCAGGCCGCGCGCAAAGCCTGGCGCGGCGAACAGCGCCGGGCTCACCAGCGGCTGCCCGCCGCGCGCATGCAGCCAGCGCTGATGCCAGGCGAACACGGCGAGCAACACGGGCGCCATGGCCAGCGTAAGCAGGGCGGCGGGCGGCCAGCCAGCCTTGCTGCCTGCCTTCTACCAGAGGCCACACCAGCGCACCCAGTGCCGCCGCCAACAGCGCCATGCCAGGCACGTCCGGCTTGCTGCCGCTGGTGGGCGGCGATGCGCGCAACACGCGTGGCGCCAGCAGCAGCGCAATGATTGCCACGGGCACGTTGATCAGGAAGCAGGTGCGCCAGCCGAGCCCGCCCAGGTCGGCCCGGATCAACGCGCCGCCCACCAGTTGGCCGAGCAGCGCCGCCAGGCCTAGCGTGAGACCGTACGCGGCGAATGCCCGCGCCCGCGCGGGGCCGGTGTAGGTGAGCGAGAGCATGGCCAGCACCTGCGGCTGGAGCAGCGCGCCCGCCAGGCCCTGCGCCACGCGTGCCGCGACCAGAACGGGAGCGGACGGGGCAAGCCCGCAAGCGGCGGAGGCGAGCGCGAACAGCAACAGGCCCAGCATGAACATGCGGCGCCGCCCGAGCATGTCGCCCAGCCGCCCGCCGGTGATCAGCCCGGTGGCATTGGCCAGGCCATAGCCCGCCACCACGAACTGCAGCGCGCCGGCGCTGGCGTGCAATTCGTGCTGGATGGCCGGCAGCGCCACATTCACGATAAAGAAATCCATCACCACCATGAAGGTGCCGCTTAGCATCACCAACAGGGCCAGGTGGTCCATGGGGGTCGGGGACGATGCGGCGGCGTGGTGCGGGACGGGCGCGCTCTCGGCGCGGTTCAGGCTCGAGGAGGTCATGGCTGGAGTCCTTGGCAAGGGGCCTTAGCCGAGTTCGCGCACGAACGCCAGGATGTCCGCGCCCAGCCGCTGCGCATGCGTGAACGGCAGGCCGTGCGGCGCGCCAGCGTAGACGGCGAGGCGGGCGTCGGGCAGCAGGGCCGCTGTGCGCTCGGCGGTCAGCGCAAGCGGGCAGGAGGCATCGTTGTCGCCGTGGACCAGCAGGGCGGGCACCTTGATGGCCGGCAGTTCCGCGCGGAAATCCGCATGGGTGCTGGCGTGGTTGCAGCCCAGCAGCGCCTGCAGCGAAGTCTGCAGGGCCATGGCGCGCACCCACGCAAGCCGCGGCGCCGAGCACAGGCCGCCGCCGAACGCAGCGAGATTGTTCTCCACCCAGAGCGGAAAGTCGTCCGCCAGCTCGGCCGCCGCTTGCGCCAGCAGCGCGGGATCGATGCCGTCCGGGTTGTCCTCGCTGCGCGGCACGCACGGCGTGGTGCAGCCCACCAGCACGATGCCGGCGACGCGGCCCGCGCCGTGGCGCGACAGGTAGCGCACGATTTCTCCCGCAGCCATCGAATGGCCGACCAGCGTCACGCGCCGCAGGCCGTGCGCGTCGATGACGTCCGCGAGATCGTCGGCCAGCGTATCGAAGTCATAGCCATGCCCGGGATCGCTGGAGCGGCCATGCCCCCGGCGGTCGTAGGCGATGCAGCGCACGCCTGCAGCATGCAGCGCCCGCATCTGCCCGCCCCAGACGTCCGATGGCAGCGCCCAACTGGCCGCGAACAGCACCACGTCCGCCGCCGGATTGCCGTCGTGCCAGTCGCGCACGAACAGCGACACGCCGTCACGGGTCAGCACATGGCCGGGCTGTGTGGAATGGAGCCGAGCGGGGATTGATGCGCCGGGATGGCGCAGGGACGGGGCGGAATGTGAAATGGCGGCGGCAGGCATGAGACAGCTCCGGTGGCGGTTACCTGGCGAGTCCAGGCAAGCTCAGTGTGGGAGCTGGGGGGCTGCGCGCCAATTACGCGGCAGGTAATCAAGGTGCCGATGACGACCGCGGCAGGGGCCAGGAGGATCACGGTGCCGGCTATGACCGGTGCGCCAGTCGCGCCGGTCCTGGACGCCGGCGAGCGGGAGAATGGGCGAAAGGGAGAACGGGCGGAAGGGAGAACGGGCGGAAGGGAGAACGGGTGGAAGGGAGAAAGTTACCGCCTGCGATGGCTGCGCAGCGCCCGCGGCGTCCCGCTCCGAATCGCCTCCTCGAGCAAATCCGCGAGGGCCCGCGTCCGGCGTTCCGCGATCTGCTGCACCGTGGCCAGAGCGCCAGGGATCCCCATATCCGTGAGCGCACCGGCGCCCAACTCCTTCACGGTTTCGCCGCGGCGGGCCGTATCGATCTGTGGTTTCGCGTCGTTTAGCATGGGATTCGAGGCCTGCGGTTGCTGTTTCAGGCCGGATTGTGCACCCATCTTGCGTGGGGACGATCCCCCTTGTTGGGGTAATCGTGAAGGACTATTGACGGCGGAAAAGCGCCCGTGCCGACGCCCGGCGATCCACCATCGGGATGATGCGGATGAGCGCCATAGGCCATTGCAGCGAGGACGTTTCGCGCAGGGCCCGGTGTTTCGGGTGTACACGCGCGAATCACGCAACTCAGCCTGCAAGAAGCGCCGCGAAACGGTCAATGTCCACGTTCCCGCCGCTAACGATGATGCCCACGCGCTTGCCCATCAGTTCGGCCTTCATGCCGCGTGCGGCGGCGAGGCCCAGGCAGCCGGTTGGCTCCACGACCAGCTTCATGCGTGACGCAAAGAAGCGCATGCCATCGACCAGCTCCTCGTCACTGGCGGTAAGGATATCGTCGACATCACGGCGAATGATCTCGAACGTGTGACGGCCTAGGTGCTGCGCCTGCGCGCCGTCGGCGATGGTCTTCGGCGTATCGATATGCACGATCGCGCCGGAGCGCAACGATTGCTGGCCATCGTTGCCGGTGGCGGGCTCTACGCCGTAGATCTTGCACCGCGGCGCCAGTGCGCGCGCGGACAGTGCGGAGCCGGAGAGCAGGCCGCCGCCGCCCAGGCAGACGAACAGGGCATCGAGCTCGCCCGTTTCCTCGAACAATTCCTTGGCGGCGGTTCCCTGGCCGGCAATCACGTCCGGCTGGTCATAGGACCCGATCAGCGTCAGGCCCTGTTCCTCCGCCAGCTTGTGGCAGATTGCCTCGCGGTCGTCGGTGTACCGATCATAGAGCACCACCTTGCCCCCGTAGCCCTTGGTCGCCGCCACCTTGGCAGCCGGCGCATCGTGCGGCATGAGGATCGTCGACGGTATCCCCAGCAATGCCGCCGACAGTGCGATGCCCTGCGCGTGGTTGCCGCCGGAGAAGGCGAGAGCGCCCCGGCGGCGCTGCGCGGCATCGAAGCGCGCCAGCGCATTGAAGGCACCACGGAACTTGAAGGCGCCAGTGCGCTGCAGGTTCTCGCACTTGAAGAATAAAGCGGCGCCCAGTTCCTTGTCGGCGGTCTGGGAGCGCATCACGGGAGTCCGGTGGGCAAAGCCTTCAATCCGGCGCGCGGCCGCTAACACGTCATCGAAGGTTGGAAGATTCAGGATCATCGTTAAGTCTTGTTAGATTGAAGGCGCTGTCAGGGCCGATGGATGCTGGGGCCCTTGAGTATCGATAGCACGCCGCTGGGCAGGCGTGCCATCGTCATGGCCTGCGGCGCCATGTCGGTCAGATTGCAACTGGTGCGAAAGTCTCAATCAAACCGTGGTCCGCTTTCCCTTCCCTGTTCCTGCTCGAGCAGCTCTTGCTGCTTGCGGGTACTCAGAGGTGCGATCAATCTGTACATATTATCTATATCTGGACAATTTGTAAATTCATGGCCGTAAATTCATGGCCAAAGGACATGGAACATCCCCCGGTCCTGTATCCATCGGAGTCGGGTGAATCGAGCCTGCCGGCCTAAGCAGGCGGTTCAACATTGAGCGAACAAGGTTCACGGCTCAATGAATCGCGGCAGCAAGGCCAAAAAAAATGCCCGCCAGGTAAATGGAGGGCATGAAGAAGTGACATTGGGCGAGACGCTTTTCCCGCCCGCACGCAGTGTCTCACCGTGGGCGCTGGGCATCTGCCCCAATAGCGTGGGGATTGTGCTCCATCACTCACTTGACTTGGATCAACATTAAAAGCTATGAGATGTGATCTCCGCTCCCTGCGGGGCAGTGGCCCGCGATGGCCGCAGCGGCCTGCTTACTGCTCGCGTGGCACAAACCGCCAGCCGCCGGCTTCGAGCGCAAAGGCAAAGCCGGTGACGCGCTGGTCGGGCTTGCCGCCGGTGGAGATCATGGCGGAGCAGCGCACGTTGCCGCTCTCGTGGCTCAGACTGCACTCGTCGAGCTGCTTGACCGTCAGCGATGTGGCCATTGCGGTCAGTTCCGCGACTGCCTGCGCATCCGTCTGGGTCTGCAATTGCCCACGGGCAAATTCGCGCATCGATGCGGTGGCTTGCGCGGCGTCCGGGCCACTGATGGCGGGTTCTTCACGGCGCACCAGTACCCACGGCTCCGGATTGCCGCCGAAGGCCAGTGCGCGGTAGCCGTCGCGGCGGCCGGCCTTGACCCCGACGATGCAGACGATCTCGCCGCCGCTGGCGGGCAGGCAGCCCTTGACCGTATGCGCCTTGATGGAAGCCATGATCCCTGCCACAAACGGCGAGCGCGCACGCTCGGCCGCGGCCGGGTCAGTCTGCTCCAGTTGCTTCAGGCGCTCGGCCTCCGCTTGCTGGATGGCGGCGGTGACCTGGTCGGGCGTGGGCGCGGGCGGGGCCTCGGCGGCGATGACGCCGGCGCTGGCGGACGCCAGGCAGACAGAGAGGAGTGCAGCTCGGGTAGCGAGGCGGGAAATGCGCATGGATAGGGAGCAACGGCCGGATAAGAAGGGCGGCCAGTTTAGCACCCGGGCAGGCAGTCATGAGCAGCAAGGGCCTCTTTGTCGGGGCGCTCGTTTTCCATTTTCCGTTCCGGGGCCACGTCCGGCGCCCGGTGCCAGTCACCGGCATGAAACAGCCCGCCGATCGGCGGGCTGGGCGGCCTGGTCAGGCCTTGCGGGGTCCAAGCGCCTTAGCTGGCTTTCTCTTTCTTCTGGTGATGGACGATCCGGTCCCACCAGTAATGGAACGGATGGGCGTGTTCCGGATAGAGCACCGACTTGTGGAAAAAGCCTGCGCGAATGACGAAGGCGTAGAGCAGGACGACTGCCCCGAGGAAGAGCATATAGGCGATCATGGCGGTTCCCTTTTATGGTGGCCATGATTCATTGTAGGCTTCGTGCGCCTGGCGTGCTGGGCGCTGGCGGCTAGGTGTTCCTGGCCTCCAGCGCGGCTAGCTGGCTAGCTACTTCAGCGACCTGGTCGTGCAGATCCATGACGGAAACATCGTGAACGGCTGAGCTGATGCCGGAAGCGCCTCTCAGGCGCGGGTCGCAGCGCCAGCTTGCCATTCGCCGCACCGGGACGGAACCCGCCATGCCACTCATTCAGAGCGATATCCCCGCCCGCCTGGACCGCCTGCCGTGGTCGCGCTGGCACTGGAGGGTGGTAGTCGCGCTGGGGGTGGCGTGGGTGCTCGACGGGCTCGAGGTGACGCTGGTGGGATCGCTGGGCGGCGTGCTCGAGCGCCCGGATGGCCTGGGCCTCAATGCGGCGCAGGTAGGGTGGCTAGGGTCGCTGTACATAGCTGGCGCGGTATTGGGCGCGCTGGTGTTCGGCCGCCTTGCGGACCGCCTTGGCCGCAAGGCCTTGTTCCTGGTGACGCTGGCGGTGTACATGGCGGCGACATTGGCCACCGCTTTTTCCACGGGTTTCGTCTTCTTCGCGGTGTGCCGCTTCCTGACGGGCCTTGGCATCGGGGGCGAGTACGCGGCGATCAACTCGGCCATCGACGAACTGATCCCGGCGCGCGTGCGCGGGCGCGTCAGCCTGGCCATCAACGGCAGCTTCTGGTTCGGCGCCGCGCTTGGCGCGGGCCTGAGCCTGGTGCTGCTGGATCCGCGCGTGCTGGGCCCGGCCGTGGGCTGGCGTGCGGCGTTCCTGCTCGGCGCAGTGCTGGCGCTAGCCATCTTGCTGGTGCGCCGGGACGTGCCGGAGAGCCCGCGCTGGCTGCTGACGCACGGGCGTGGCGAGCAAGCCGGGCGCATCGTCGCCGCCATCGAGGCGCAGGTGGTGGCCCAGTACGGCGCGTTGCCGCCGGCCACGGGCACGATCCTGCTTTCCAGGCGCGCGGCGCCTACGCTTGGCGAGGTCGCGCATGTGCTGTTCAAGCGCTACCGGCTGCGCAGCGCGGTCGCCCTGGCGCTAATGGTCTCGCAAGCGTTCTTCTATAACGCGATCTTCTTTACCTATGCGCTGGTGCTCACGCGCTTTCACGGCGTGCCCGATAACCGCGTGGGGCTGTATATCTTCCCCTTTGCGCTGGGCAATGTGCTGGGGCCACTGCTGCTGGGGCCGCTGTTCGACCATATCGGGCGGCGCCGCATGATCGGGCTTACCTATGTGCTCTGCGGCGTGGGACTGGCCATGACCGGGTGGGCCTTCGAGCAGGGCTGGCTTGACGCGCGCAGCCAGGCGCTGTGCTGGTCGGCGGTGTTTTTCCTGGCCTCCGCGGCGGCCAGTTCCGCTTACCTGACGGTGAGCGAGGTCTTTCCCATCGAGACGCGCGCCCTCGCCATTTCGGTGTTCTACGCCGTGGGGACGGGCACCGGAGGCTTTATCGGGCCGTTGCTGTTCGGCGCGCTGATCGAGAGCGGCAGCCGCGCCGCGGTGGCTGTTGGCTATGGCATTGGCGCGGCGCTGGTGATCGTCGCGGGCTTGTTTGCCCTGCGTTATGCGGTCAATGCGGAAAAGCGCCCGCTGGAAGAGATTGCGCCGCCGCTGTCGTCGCGCGATTAGCCCACCTTGCATGGCGCGCCGGCAACACGGGCGCGGTCTAGTCTGCTCAGACCGGATCCTTCCTGCGGAATGCGGCCTGCGCGGTGGCGATCAGACGGCCTTGGCTGTCGGTGACCTCGGCGTTGGAGAAAAATACCCGGCGGCCACCGCCCACGCGCCGGCCAACCACCAGCAGCGGCTCCACTTGCGCGGACGAGACATAGTTGACGTTCAGCGAGATGGTGGTGGCGGCGCGGCGCACGCCATTCTCGGGAAACAGGCCGGCGTAGCCGCCCGCCGCGTCCAGCAGCGTGGCCAGGATGCCGCCTTGCACAACGCCCGTGTTGTTGAGGTGCGCAGCCTGCGGCATCAGCGACATGCGCACCAGGTCCGGCTGCCACTCGACGATGGTGAGATTCAGCGATTCGAGAAAGGGATTCTCCAGCGCGTATGGCTGGCTTGCGGGGGTGTTGTCAGGCATGGCGAGCGAAGGACTGTGCCGGTGTGTTGGAATGGCCGTCATGATAGCCGCTAGCGGCCCGCGGCAATCTGGACGGCTTCGCTGTCACGCTCTCCGACGGGACGGGCGAGATGTGTCTGCCGTGCGCCTGATCCTGTTCGCAGGCCCCAGTGATGGCTAGGCGGGCATTGCGCCCATCATTAGCAGCCCGCATCCGCCCAGCATCCCCGCCCAGCGGGCGGCGCGTACCGCGATGGCCGGCGCGTAGCTGAGCAGCAGCACCAGCACGAGCGCGCCGAGCGTCAGCGTGCCGATCCATGAGATGCTGCCCATCGGCCAGCCTAGCTGCCGCACGCAAGCCGCCAGGGCAAGGGCCAGCGCGGCCCAGCCTAGTCCCTGCAGGCGCAAGCGCTCGGCGGGCGAAGGCGCGGCGCCGCGGCCGTGGCGATCGGCATAGTGGCGGTCCAGCGTCTGGCTGAGCGCGGTGAAACCGCTATAGGTGAAGGCCAGCGCGGTGAAGAAACCCAGGCTTGCGCTCATGCGGCTCCCTTCGCATCGCTCGATGGCATACCGATGTCTTTGGCTGGCACCGGGCGCCGCACGGGTACGCGCGCCTTGGCGCGCCGCCCCAGGATATGCGCTGCCGCGCCCAGCGCAATGCCCAGCGCCAGCACCGTCAGGTCGAACCCGGCCACGGCAGCAGGCCCCTGGCCTTGCAACAGCGTCACGCCCAGGTGGGTCTGCGTGGTGAAGGCGTTGAGCACGGGAATGGCAGCGAGCATCAGCGCGCCGGCCCACAGCTGCACGCGCCACATGGTGCGCGTCGGCCGCACCTGCGCCAGCACGGCTGCCGCCCCCCAGGCGATGAAGAAGGCATGGATCTCCGCGTCGGGGCGGTGCGGCATGCCCGCGGGCAGCAAGCGGTTGGCCCAGAAGTACGTAGCAAACGCGATCGGCAGGCCGGCAATAGCGCCGAGGTTGAGCGCGTCCACCAGCCGCAAGCCAAAGCTCGGGCGGGCGCCGGCCGCCAGTGCCTTGGCCTGGCCCTGGCGCGTCTTTACGCCCCACAGCAGCGCGCCGGTGGCCACCATGGCGCAACCTGCCAGCCCGCTCACGAAGAACAGCGCGCGCAGCAAGGGCCCGGCGAAATGCGCCTCGTGCAGGCCCACCATCACGCCGCGCGTCTGGTTGGCCGCGCCGGGCGCGTCGCCCGTGGCCAATACCAGCGCGCCGGTGACGCCGTTAAAGCGCATCGACGGCGCATTGGCGGACAACGAGCCTTCGGTGCCGCGCGACACCGTGATGGTGGCGTTGGCATCGCCCGCCAGCATGATGGCGACGCGGCTGGGCTGCGCGCCATGCCAATGGCGCATGGCTTGTTCCACCAGCGGGGCGACCGGCGTCAGAGGCGCCGCCTGCCCGCTTGGCTTGCCCTGCGGCGCGCGGCCGAAGGCTTCGTTGTTGAAAGCCTGCTGGTTGCCCTGGTACGCAGTCTGGATGCCCCACGGCATGTACATGAACATCAGTGTGACCAGCCCGGTGTAGGTGATCATCAGGTGGAAGGGCAGCGCCAGCACGGCGGTGGCATTGTGCGCATCGAGCCAGGAGCGCTGGCCCTTGCGCGGCCGGAAGGTGAAGAAGTCCTGGAAGATGCGCCGGTGCGTGATGATGCCGCTGAGAATGGCCACCAGCATGAACATCGCGCAGAAGCCGACGATCCAGCGCGCCCAGATCGCCTGCATGAAGTACAGGTCGAAGTGCAGGCGGTAGAGGAACTCGCCGCCGCGCGTGTCGCGCACGGTCTGCAGGAAGGCGCCGGTGGCGGGATCCAGCGTGCGGCTCTCGAAGCGGCCGCGGCCGCCCCCGATGCCTGAAGCCGGCGCGCCGGGTGGGCGCATCCACAGCACGTTTACCGCGGGGTTGCGCGCATCCGGCAGGTCGATAAACCAGCGGGGAGAGTCCGAGGCGTTGCGCTGCAGGTACGCTACCGCACGGCTGGCGGCCTCGGCGCTGGAGACTTGCGTGGCGGCCGAGCGGTGCAGCTCGGGCTTCATCCACAGCGTGATCTCGTCCTTGAAGTAGCTGGCGGTGCCGGCGCAGAACACCAGCAGCAGCACCCAGCACACCAGCAGCCCGGACCAGCTATGCAGCCAGGCCATCGATTGACGCAGCCCGGCCCTCATGGCGCGCTCCGCAAGGCAGCCAGCAAGAGGCCGAGCACCGCGGCAGGCACCGCCACGCCGGCCCAGGCGCGCCACGCGCTGCCGGCGGCGAACACCCACAGCACCGCGCACGCGTAAAGCGAGAATGACAGCAGCGTGGCGGTCATCACCGCCTCGTCCGGCGGCATGGGCACCACCACGGCCAGCAGCCCGGTGACCACGGCCGCGAGCACATAGCCGCCCCCGATGGCGGCCACCACGCGCGAGGCAACGCCAAGGCGATAGCGGCCGGTCTGGCTCAACCCCATGACAAGCGCTCCCTTACTTGCTGGGCGCGGCTGCCGGCACTGCGGGTACCGCGGCGAGGCCATCGCCCTGCGTCAGCGACAGGGTGGTGACGTAGCTGGCGATGTCGTACGGCTTGCCATTGCGCTCGCCGGCGGTGTTGTCGATGTGGTGCACCTCCAGCACGTAGGTGCCTTGCCACGGCTGCGCCAGGCGCACGATGCCTTGCTCGTCGGTGCGCAGCTCGCGGCCCCAGCCGGACTGCACGGCCACGCCCACCTTGGCCTTGGGCAGTGGGCGGCCGGCATAGACCACCTGGTACTCGCCGGCGCGGCCGGTCGGCACGATGTCCAGCGTGAGCTTGGGCGTTACAGCGGTGGTGGAGCCAGCGCCCAGCAAGCGAGCCGCCGGCGTCCAGGCGGTGCGGATCACCTTGTCGCCGTCCTTGCGCTCCAGCAGCGCATAGCCCGTGTCCTGCGCGACGATGGTCTCGCCCGCGCCTGCGCGCCCCGAGAGCACGAAGCCGTTGGTGGTCTTGTCGGCCTTGAGGGGTTGCTCGCCCCTGGCCGTTACCAGCACGGCGGTGGGCTGCACGAACCGGTCCAGCAGTCCCGGCGAAACTTCGCGCAGGTTCTCGTTGAATTCGCCAAAATACAGTTGGGCGGCCGCCGGCGTTTGCTCAAGCCAGACCTGGTGAGCCTGAGCGGTGCCGCTCAGTGCGGCGCCGCAAAGCAGGGCCGAGGTGATGAGGCGATTCATGGGCTATGCATCCTTTCAAGATGGGAGGCTGGCGGTGCCGTGTTGCGCACAGGCCGTTGGCTGGGACGGCTAGGAAATCGTGACCGTGAAGTCGCATATGATAATCGTTCTCATTTAATTTGTGTGGGTTTTGCATGATGGCGCAGCGTTGGGGGCAGGGCATGGACGCAGGCTGGCCGATGCCCCCCGGAGGCGGATTTGCGGTCATTGAAGGGGTGCAGGAGAGGGGCCTTTGGCCCGGCTTTTGCGTCCGGATTCGAGGCTCGGCGGGGGCTGGTCCCGCGCTCGGCTATCATGTGCGATCCTCAGGATCTTCAGTGTGCGGCCAGCGCCGCATCCGCGACCGTTTCCCCGCCCCTTCTACCTGCATTTATTGTGTCTTTTGCCATGCCTTCTTCTGATCCCGCCGACGTCAAGAAAGTCGCCGCCATTGTCTGGATCCGCGTCCAGATGGAGCGGCTCGGCATCTCCATGGATGAATTGGAGGCGGCAGGTTGTTTTGACTGGGAGGCGGCGCCCGCCAGGGCGCCGATCGAGGAACCCATCGTGAAGGAAAATGAAATGGATGTAGATGTCGCCCAGGCGCTGTTGCCCGCAGGGCCGATCACGGCACCGCCCGCGCTGTTGCCTGCCGGGCCAATCACCGCACCGCCGGTAGTCGCACCTGCGCCATTGCGCAAGGCCGTAGCGCGCAAACGCGTTCCTGCCCCTGTCAGGCAATCAGCGCCACCTGCTGTGCCGGTCGCAACTCTGGAAGCCGCGCCTGTCGTAGATGCGGTGGCAGTTGCCGACGCCGTGCCCGCGGAAAAGCCGGCGGCAGCGTTGGTTGCCGAGCCGGTGGCAGCCCTGGCCGCCGCTCCTGCGCCTGCACGGGTGACCATGTCCGTGCCCGCGCAGAAAGCGGGAGCCGTGAAACCAGCGGCACCTCCAGCGGTGCCGGCACAGGTAGCCGAGGCCGCCGCCGCGCCGGCAGCGGCCGCACCTGCGCCAGCACTGGCGCAGGCGAGCGCGCCCGCACGCCGCTACCGCAATGCGGAGGGACAGGTCTGGGATGGCGTGGGCCCCATGCCCGCATGGCTGCTGCGCGCAGTCAACGCGGGCCAGTCGGTGGAGCATTTCCGGGTGAATTGAAGACAGCGGCCGATGGCCGCTGTCCTGGTCGCTGCCGTTCAGGCCAGCGGGTTAATGATGGTGCGGCAGCGGATAAACGTCGTCTCCGCATCCAGCGCGGCGGCCAGCGTCGGCGAGGGCACCTTGTCGAGGTCGGTCACCACATAGCCCATCTGGCCATGCGTCTGCAGGTGCTGGGCCACGATGTTGACCCCGTCGCGCGCCAGCAGCGTATTGAGCGCGGCGAGCGCGCCCGGCGCGTTGCCGTGCACGTTGAGCAGCCGCGCCGGCGACGTTAGCGGGCCGGGGCTCACCTCGGGGAAATTCACCGCGCCAATCGTGTCGCCCGTCCTGAGGAAGGCAATCAGCTTGGTGGCGACTTCCGTGCCGATATTTTCCTGCGCCTCCTCCGTGCTGCCGCCGATATGCGGCGTCAGGATCGCGTTGGGCACGCCCTGCAGCGGGCTGGTGAAGCGGTCAGCGTTGGTCTTGGGCTCTTCGGGGAAGACGTCGATCGCCAGGCCGGCGATATGGTTGTCATCGCACGCCGCGCGCAGCGCTTCGATATCCACCACGGTGCCGCGCGACGCATTGATCAGGATCGCGCCACGCCGGAACTGCCGGAGCACGTCGGCATCGATCATCTTCTTGGTCTGCGCGGTGGCCGGCACGTGCAACGTCACGATGTCGGCCTGCGACACCGCATCCGCCAGCGAGCGCGCCGCGCGCGCCGAGCCCAGCGACAGCTTGGCCTGCACATCGTAGTACACCACGCGCATGCCCATGGCTTCTGCCAGCACGCCAACCTGCGAGCCGATATTGCCGTAGCCGATGATGGCGATGGTCTTGCCGCGCGCCTCGAACGACCCGCTTGCGCCCTTGGCCCATTTGCCGGCATGCGCCAGCGCGTTTTTCTCCGGAACGCGGCGCAGCAGCAGGATCGCCTCCGCGATAACCAGCTCGGCCACGGAACGCGTATTGGAGAACGGCGCGTTGAACACCGGCATGCCGGCGCGGGCTGCGGCGTCGAGGTCTACCTGCGAGGTGCCGATGCAAAAGCAGCCAATGGCCACGAGGTGCTTGGCGGCTTCGATTTCAGCGGCGCCAAGGTGCGTGGCGGAGCGAATGCCGAGAATCTGGTGGGCCGCGGGAGCGCGATGCAGTTCGTCGCCAGCGAGCGCGCCGGTGCGGCGCTCGACGGTGACATGCGCTTCCTTGAAGCGCTCGACGGCGGTGTCATGGATGTTTTCAAGCAGCAGTGCTGAGGTCATGGCGATTGGGTGATGGCGGCGAAGGCGCGAGGTGGGTGCGGCAGCGCGAGGGCATGCGCAAGGTGAGACGTACGCTGCCATGGTAACGCAGGCAGCGCTGCCCGGCCGAACACCCACATTGCCGCCAATGGCAAATCCGCCGCGCCCGGGACGAGGCTCGCTAGGGAAAGCCCCCGGATTGACCGGCGAATCAACGGCTCCTACAATTAATCGGAATGTTATTCCGTCTAATAGAACAAGTAGGCGCACCAACTTCGGAAGAGCGACCCGCCGCCCCGAGAGCTGGCGTGAGCCACGCATAGCGAACACCGGACACCGGACACCAGTCAGACATCAATGGAGACAGCCATGTACCACCGCCTTTGCGCCAGCCTTGCCCTGGCAACCCTTAGCGTGGCCACTACCTATGCCCACGGCGGCACCTGGCCCGACAAGCCGGTGCGCATCGTTGTGCCATACACCGCCGGTGGCACCACCGATTTCGTGGCCCGTCAGGTGGCGCAGAAGCTGACCGAAAGCACTGGCAAGTCGTTCTTCGTGGAGAACAAGCCCGGCGCCAGCGGCACCATCGGCACGCTGCAGGTGGCACGTTCCGCGCCCGATGGCTACACGCTGCTGGCCAACGACACCACGTACACCATGCTGCCGTCGCTGTTCAAGGCGCTGCCCTGGGACTACAACAACGACCTGGTGCCGGTGACCACGATTGCGCAGACGCCGGTGATCCTGATCGTGCCCGCGAGCTCGAAGTTCAAGACGCTGCAGGAACTGATCGACTTCGCCAGGCAAAACCCGGGCAAGCTGAACTTCGGCTCGGGCGGCGCCGGCAGCTCCACCCACTTGTCCGCCGAGGTCTTCAAGAAGGACGCCAGGATATCGATCACGCATATCCCGTACAAGGGCGCGGGCGATGCGCTGATGGGGCTGATCGGCAACAACGTGGATATCCTGATCACCGCCACGCCAACCGCGGTGCCGCAGATCAAGGGCGGCAAGGCCCGCGCGCTGGCGGTCACGGGCGCCGCGCGCGTGCCCGCGCTGCCGGACGTGCCGACCTTTGCCGAAGCTGGCCTCAAGGACTACAAGGTCATCAACTGGTTTGGCCTGGCGGCGCCCAAAGGCACGCCCCCTGCGCTGGTCGCCAAGCTGCAGGCGGAGGTGCACAAGAGCGTGAACAGCCCGGAGGTGAAGGAGCGCCTGGCCAGCATGGGCGCCCAGCCGGGCGGCATTGCGCCTACGGAATTCGCCAGGCGCATCAAGGACGACACCGCGCTGTGGAGCCAGGTGGCAAAATCCGCCGATGTGAAGGCCGAGTAAATGGGCAAGCGCCGCCATTGCGCGGCGCCAGGACAACAAGGAACGATCATGTACTTCAGAACGATGCCCCGGGAGATATCCCTCCAGGTCTTCACGGCAATGCCCGCGCATTTGCGCAAGACTGGCGTGCGCTCCGAGTGGGCTGATGCCAACAAGGGCGGGGCCTGCATCGACAGCTTCCTGGAGGGGCCGGTATTCGACCCCGCGGGCAACCTGTACGTGACGGACATTCCGTTCGGGCGCATCCTGCGCATCTCGCCGGCCGGGGAATGGTCGCTGGTCGCCGAGTACAAGGGCGAGCCCAATGGCATGAAGTTCCTGAACGCGCGCGAACTGGTGGTGGCGGACTATCGCAACGGCCTGTTGCGCGTCAACGTGGACACGGGCGAGGTGACCACCTTGCTGGGACGGCGCAACGCGGAGCAGTTCAAGGGCGTGAACGACCTCGTGATCTCCCGTAATGGCGACTTGTATTTCACCGACCAGGGCCAGACCGGCCTGCACGATCCCACGGGCCGCGTCTACCGCCTGCGTGCCGGCGGGCAGCTGGACCTGCTGCTGGGCAATGTGCCCAGCCCCAACGGCCTGGCGCTGTCCTGCGACGAGAAGGTGCTGTTCGTTGCGGCCACGCGCGGCAATTGCGTGTGGCGCGTGCCGTTGCAGGCCGACGGCAGCGTGTCGAAGGTAGGGCAGTTCTTTAGCTTCTACGGCACCAGCGGCCCCGACGGCATGGCCATCGACAGCCGTGACCGGCTGTTTGTGGCGCATGCCAGCCTGGGCTGCGTGTGGGTGCTGAGCAAGCGCGGCGAGCCCGAGGCGATCCTCGCCAGCCCGGCGGGCGCAACCACCACCAACCTGGCGTTTCAGCCCGCCGTTGAGCCGGGGCAGCCGCGCAAGGTGTTTGTGACCGAATCGGAAACGGGGACGATCCTGTTCGCGGATCTGGACGAGGCCGGGCTGGGCGCTTGATCCCGTTGCGGCCCGCGCTTGTCACTTCGGTGGCAGCAGGTCTTGCAGGTCCCGCAGGGTTGCCGCGGTAGCGGGGGCCGCAGGTGCGGAGACAGGAGGCGCGGAGACGGGTGGCGCCGGGCGGGCCTGGCTGATCGTATTCGTGCTGCCACCGGCGGCATGCGGCACGGCAGCCGGGTCGAGCCGGCCATTCTGGCCCAGCGCGATCTGCGCGCAGCCGGTGAGGAAGCCATCTTTCTTCAGGCTGTTGGTGATGTCGATCGCCAGGACTGCAGCGCGCTCCTCGATCGGGATGAGGGTGCCGCCGCGGCTGAACGTGTATTTGCCTTTCCACACCGCGCGGTTCTGCCTGACATCCGTCAGCGTCGTGCCATAGTTGATTGACAGGCGGCCGCCGGACGCGTTGACCACGCCCCCGCCGTTGGCGATGGTCAGCACCGTATCGGCGGCGAACGTACGCATCCTGCCGGTCAGCGCGGTCGAGTCCAGCTCCAGCCCCGAGATCTCGTCGTACGCCGATTCCACGCCGCACTGCCGGGTGACCTCGCGGAACTTGGCCGCGAACGCCGCGGAGAAGTCGCTGTTCCAACCCATGCCGGTAGTGCCCAGCACATACATGCGGGTGGGCTTGCCGGTGTAGTCGCTGGCGCGGCTGGTCACGCCGACGGTGGTCGGCGCGCAGCCGCCCAGCAGCATAGACGCCACGGCCAGCGCGGCGGGGGCGCTATTTCGATATCGGTTTCCCATGTCTTGTGCCCTGAGAGAAATGGCGAGGCGAGCGGCTGCGGCCGGCGCCCGCTTGCTACTTCGTGTATGAAAAGTAATAGGGACTGGTGGCGGATCGCATGACATAGCGTCCGTCGGCCTCGGTCAGCCGATAGCACGTTTGCATCGCGCTGAAACTCGGGTTGGCCATCTCCAGGCAGACTTGGTTGGCTTCCGGCTCGATGCGGTAGCGCCCGGACGAATAGCCGCGGCTGACGGAATTGGTCACATCCAGGCTGCCGCTTTCCCTGACCTGCATCCAGAGCGTAATGCCGGAAGGCGCGATGGCATTGATCCTGCCAAGATGCGTGAAATGGCTGGCCAGCTCGACCCCGGTCAGTTGCCTGCCCTGCGGGCCGGCCGCAGGCCGGGCCGGGGCGTAGGCCGTGGCGCCCTGGCCAGGCTGCCCAGGCTGGCCAGGCGGGAGCGCCATGGCAGGCGGGGCGGTGGATGCCGTCTCGCTACGGAATTTCTGCAGCGCCAGCGCGGACCGTGCCGGCACCTCGCTGATCCATTGCGCGGGAATGGCAAAATTGATGTTCTGCGCGTCGGTCCGCATCAGGTAGGTAATGCCGACGAGTTGCCCGTCCGTGTTGAACAGGCCGCCACCGCTGGAGCCTGGGGAGATCGGGGCGGTGGTCTGCAGGCGGACGATGCGGTCGCGCTCGTCCTTGTTCAGCGAGGAGAGCAGGCCATCGCTCAGCGTCAGCTCGTAGCCGCGCGGCGCGCCGATGGCGTAGACCTTCTGCCCCACCTTGAGCGCGGCCAGCGGCGCGATCTTTACCGCCGGGGCGGTGAGGCCCTTGGCGCGCAGGATGCAGAGGTCGCGCTCGACATCGGCGTGCACCAGGTTGGCGCCATACGTGACCTTCTCGCGCCGGATGCTGATGGACTTGCCGCTCTTGAGCACGTGGCAGTTGGTGACCAGCTCCTCCGGCCCGATCACCACCGAGCTGCCCAGGCCGAACCGCGTGCCTTGCGCGTCAAAGACGGATACCACCCAGATGCTGGGCGATTCCCGCTCATAGAGTTCGGCCGAATCCAGCGCCAGGCAATCCGTCGAGATGCCAAAAGCCAAACACGAAATAGCGAAGCTTCCCGCAATGTTCTGCGCCCGACCCATGATGTTCATTCTGGTGACTGGTTTCGCCGGATTCAGCCGCCATCCTGACGGTGCTGGCTGTCTGGTCTTTCCCGGCCAAAGCGGCCGGGCTGCTTATGATAAACGTTCCGGATGCCAAGCGGGCGGCCCGCTATTGCGGCCGCCGCGCTAAAGATTCCCGGTTGATGGCCGACAACATGGATGCTGGGAGGTGCGCCTTCCCGCTGGCTTCAATGCCAATCGTAGCTTCAACCGTAGCTTCGAACGTAGCTTCAATCTCAACCTCAACCTCAACCTGGAAAACCGTTCAATGGATATTTCCCTCGTCAGTGCGGCTAGCAACTCGGGCGGCGATCCCGTGCCCACCATGATGCTGCGCAAGTCGCTGGACCTGCAGGCGCAGAGCGTGGCAACCCTGCTGGGCTCGATGCCGCAAGTCAGCGTCCCGGCCAGCAATCCCCCTCACCTTGGCCAGAGCATCGACATCAAGGTCTGATTCCGGCAATCCGATAACGGAGCTACCCGCGCCCGGGTTGACATCAAACGGGTGCGGGGGGCTAAACGGCGGAGCCGGGTGGCTGCGGCGCCAGTGCGAACGTCAGCCGCACGGTCGTCCCTTGCGCCGAAGAGCGCAGGTCCAGCGCCGCCCCGATGGCCTCGGCACGCCGGCGCATATTGCCCAATCCCCGTCCGTGCGCGGCAGCCTCGGGCGTAAAGCCGCGGCCGTTGTCGTGGATCTCGATGACCAGGGCTTGCTGGGCGGCATCATGGTGCGCCGAGACCCGGATAGCGCTGCCGCCGGCATGCTGCATGGCATTGGAAAACACCTCCAGCAACAGGTAGTGCAGCTCACGCACCCGCTGCGGCGTCAGGTCGTGCAGCGCCGGCAGGCGCGCCACCTGCCAGTCCACCCGCAATCCCGCCGCCTCCAGCCGCGGGCCAAGCCGGTAGCGCAGGTTGCCGAGTACGGTGGCCAGGTCGCCGCCGGTGTCCTGCAACGCATCGACGGATAGTTTCAGGGCATCCAGCGCATGCTGCAGCTGTTGCTGCAACGTGTGCGTGGAAGGGCTGCCGGAGCGCAGCATGGAGAGCATGCCCACCAGCTGGCTGCCGAGCCCGTCATGGATATCGCGCATGATCCTGCCGCGCTCCTGCAGGGTGGCCTGCTCGCGCTCCATCTCGCGGGAGTGGCGGTACATCGCATGCAGTTCCTGCTCCTTGCGGGAGATCGCGCTGTCCAGCTTCTGGTTCAGGGCAGCCAGCATGCGTGTGGCGCGCGTGTAGCGGTCGACCAGCAGCCATCCCATGGTCAGGCTGAAAATCAGCGACACGTAGCGGGTGACGGAGGAGTCCCAGTAGGCATCCCCGATCCACCAGACATGGATCAAATCCAGCACCGAGATGAGCAGGGTGAGGCCAAGGGCGGCGGCAATCGCCGTGCGCTCACGCTCCGGACGCGTCACGGCGGCGCGGACCAGCACGGCCACGATCGACAGCGCCATCGCAACATTGACGACCACATTGGCCAGCACCATGGCGCGGGTGCTGTGTGCCGTCACCATCAGCGCGATCAGCGGAAGCTTGATGCTCAGGTAGAGCAGCAGCCCGCGGCGCAGCCAGCGCGCCTCCAGGCCGGTCACAACGATGGCGAACCTGGCGGTCGCGTACATGAAGACCGCCCGCCCGGCCAGCACCAGCGCGAGCCATGCATCGGGCGCGCCGGCGTCGTCGGAAACGAAGTACTCGGCCAGTCCGAAAGACCAGCCAAGCTCCGCGATGGCATATAACCCGAACAGGGGGTCCCGCTGCCGCCACCACACCAGCGCCGCCAGGCACGCCAGCAGCACGCTGGCCGCTGCGATGACTATCGGGCCGATGACCTTGAACCAGAGCGCCCGCTGGTAGTGCGCCTCCACCAGTGCCGGCGCACCAAACTCCACGCGTGACAGGCCGCCGCGCGAGCTGGCGCTGGCAGCGATCGTGACAAGCAGCTCGTTCTCCGGGCGCAGCAGGTCAGCCGGCACCGGGATCAGCAATGGCTGCTGGCCGGCATAGGACGCCGGGGCCGACAGGCTGCCAGCGTGGGCAAGGCGGCTGCCGTTGAGCCGCACCTCATAGCTATTGGCGGCCCGCTCGATGTACAGCGCGGCCATGCCCTGGCGGCCTGGCAAATCCGGGAAGCGCAGGAGAAATCGCGCGCCGCCCGTCTGGCCGGGACGGGACCGGTCCCAGTAGTAAGGCAGGCTGACGGTGGCCGGCGTGCCGTCGCCGGTGATCATGGCGGCCTCGCCAAGGATTTGCAGCTGCCCGGCGGCAAGCGGTGATGAACCGGGCAAGGTGAGCAGCAGCCAGAGCACAAGCGCTAGCAGTGGCTTTGCGGTGAGCAGGGATTGGGGCAACAGGATGCGCGCCATCCGCAAGGGGGCGGTAGGCGGCGTGGCGGTGGCGCTGGCCGCCGCGTGAGGTATCACCATGAGCTGGTCTGGGGCTTGGCGCAAGGGTGCGGGATGATGGTTCCGCCGCGCCCATCGTAGCTTTGCGCCGGAGTTCGGTCAATCGCGCCGGCTGAGCGGCCCATCGCCGCGCCTTCAGGCGGGATGGGCCGGGCCTCACCCCACCTCGGCCGGCGCGGTCGCGGCGGCCCGGGACCTGGTGCCGCCCGCGGGCGAAGACACCCGTTTCAGGCGTGGGGCGTGTGCCGCCTCGGCATGGTTGCCCATAACCTCCAGGCGCAGCAGGATGATGGGCACGGACACCAGGGCGCGTTCCAGCGTGACCAGCAACTGCCCGGCCCGCATTTGCGGCATCCGGATCTCGAAGCTCAGCATGCACTTGATTGGCGGCAGGCCGAGCGGCATCTGCCGCTCGTTGGACGGGTACTGGCCGCAGTCGCTGGCGGCGCAGCGCATGGCCACGCGTACGGCGGGCGCATCGTCAAGCCGCGCGATCACGCTCAGGCGATACAGGCGCCACCGCTGGACGGGCGGCGCAAGGTTGACGGCTTTCATGGCAGGTCTCCTTTGTCTTTCGACACGAGGCAATCGAAGCTGGTGCGCCCGGCCGTGGCCGGGGCGCGCCGGGCCGTTAAAGCGCGGGCCGCAAGCCGGTGGAAAGTTGCAGCTCCACCGTGGCGCCCGCCAGGTCCGCCTGGGCCTGGAGGTAGTCGAGGTAGGTCTCGTCCGCGGTGCGTTGCGCATCGAGCAGTTCCAGCAGGGAGGCAGAGCCCTGGCGGTACGACTGGCGCATGCCGTCCAGCACCCGGTCGGCGTCGGCGATCACCGAGTCGCGGTAACGTTGCAGGTTGTCCTGCGCAGCCTGGAACGCGATGAGCGCGTTGCGCACGTCGACCTCGGTTTTCAGCTCGGCCTCGCGCAGGGCCAGCATGGCCTGCGTGACCTCCGACTCCGCCTGGATCAGCTCGCCGCGCTGCAGCCGCGACAAGGGCAGGGGAATCGATACCGACACGCCCAGCATGCGCGAGCGCGCCGTGGCGTCGCCGTTGGGCTGGCCCTCATCGTCCGTGGTGCCGCGCACGCCGGGGGTCATGGTCATCGCGAAGCTCACGCTGGGATCCACCCAGCGGTTGGCGCGCGCCAGTCCCGACTTGTCGCGGGCATTCTCCAGCGTGGCGCGGGCGATCCGGACCTCGTCGCGCGCTTCCATCGCCTGGGCGATCAGCGCGCCGCTGTCGGTGCCAGGATCATAGGGCTGGAACTCGCAAGCCAGCGGCGCGTTGCCGAAGGCCTCGGCCACGCGCACGCCAAGCTGGATGGACAGCTTTTGCATGGCGGCCTGCGCGGCGGCGCGCGCCGATTTCACCTCGGCGGTGAAGCGGTCACGCTCGACCCGCGACTGCGACAGCTCCAGGCCACCGATGTCGCCCGCCTTGCGGCGGATCTCGTTGGCGCGTACCACATTGGACAGAGCGGACAGCGTTGATTCCTGCCGGACCAGGGCCTCGCGGCTGCGGCAGGCTTCGACAAAGGCTGTGGCGGATTCCTGGTACAGCGTGTGCTTGAAGCCCTGCAGGTTCGCCTCGGTCAGGCGCAGGTTGCTCTCGGCGGCGCGGATGCGCGCGCTGCGCTTGCCGCCCAGCTCGATGGGGATCTCGATTTCGAACTCATGGGTGCGCGGCGGCTTGGGCGACACCGCACGGCTGGTCTCGATGCTGCCACGACCGTACTTGAGCACCGGGTCCGGGCGCACGCCGGCGATCGAGATCTCGGCTTGGGCGCCGCGGATGGTTTCCTGCTGCGCGGACAGGCCGATGTTCTGCCGCTCCACCGTGTCGAGATAGGAGGAGAAGCGGACCGGTGCGCGGGCCGTGGCGGTGGCGGTGGCGGGCGCGTCCTGCGCCCAGGATGCGGATGCCGCCAGCATCGACGTTGCCAGGAAGAGGTGGCGCAGGGCGGGTGCCGCTAGCAAGTTCTTGTCTTTGATTTGCATGGGATTCTCCTCAGGCCTGGCCGGCGGCGCTGGTTGCCGCCGCATCGCCTTCGGCATCGGTTTCCGACCCCCTGGCCGCTTGCGCCGCACGCTCCGCGCGGGCTTCAACCAGGTAGTAAAGGGCGGGCAGCAACAGCAGGGTCAGCAAGGTGGCGGTAAAGAGCCCGCCAACCACCACGGTGGCCAACGGCCGCTGCACATCACTGCCGAGACCTCGCGCCAGCATCGCCGGTGTGAGCCCGATGGCGGCCACGGTGGCGGTCATCAGCACCGGACGCATGCGGCTTGCCGCGCCTTCGATCACGGCTTCGCGCAGGCTCAAGCCGTTCTGCGCGCGCAGCCGGTTGATCTGCGAGATCATCAGCACGCCGTTGAGCACGGCTACGCCAAACAGGGCGATAAAGCCCACCGCGCTGGATACGTTCAACGTCATGCCGCGCAGATGCAGCGCAGCCAGGCCGCCGATGGTGGCCAGGGGCACCGCCAGCAGCACAAGCGCCGGCTGGCGCAGGTTGCGGAATTCGGCAAAGAGCAGCACGAACATCAGCGCCAGCGTCATCGGCAGGATGATGGCGAGCCGTGCCTGCGCACGTTCCAGGTTCTCGAACTGGCCGCCCCATTCGATCTGGATGCGCTTGTGGTCGTAGGACACGGCGCGCTCGATGGCGGGCTGGGCCTCCTTGAGGAAGCCGGACAGGTCGCGGTCACGCACGTTCAGGCGCACGATGATGTGGCGGCGTGCCATCTCGCGCACGATCACGCTTTCGCCGGACACGGTGCTGATGCGTGCGACCTGCGCCAGCGGCACCTTGGCGCCATTGGCCGCGGTCAGCATCAGGTCGCCCACGCCAGATGCGCTGGCACGCATGGCCGGCGGGAAGCGCACCGTCATGTCGTAGCTCTTCTCACCCACATAGAGCTGGCCAACCGGCGATCCACCGATGCCGGTGGAGATCAGCTCGGCCACGTCGGCTGCGTTGATGCCGTAGCGTGCGGCGGCGGCGCGGTCCAGGTCGATCTTCAGGTTGGGCAGCGGAGGCTCCACGTCGATTGCCACATCCGCGGCGCCAGGCACGCCGCGCAGCGCGGTGGCCACTTCGCCGGCAATGCGGCGCACGTCGCCCAGGTTCTCGCCGAACACCTTGACCACCAGGTCGCTATGGGCGCCGGAAAGCTTGTCCTGCACCCCGTCGATCATCGGCTGCATGAAGCCCACCGAGTAGCCTGGCATCTGCGCGTAGCGCGCCGCCAGCTTGTCGATCAGCTGCTGCTTGGTCATGCCCGAGGCCCACGTCTTGTACGGATGCAGGCCAACGCTGGCCTCGATATGCGAGGGCGTCCAGTAGTCGGTGCCGTCATCGTTGCGGCCGGTCTGCGTCACCACGTAGGAGACTTCCGGGAACTCGCGGGTTACCCGGCGCAGCTCGCTGGCCATGCCGGAGGCGCGCTCCAGGGTGATGCCGGGCGGCATCTGCACCTGCAGCCACAGCGAGCCTTCATCCAGGTACGGCAGGAAGTCGCGCCCGATGGTGGCGCCAAGCGCCAGCACGCAGGCGAGCGCCAGCGCGCAGCTGGCGGCCACCCAGCGGATGCGGCCGATGCCGCGCTCCAGCGCCGCGCGGTAACGCACGCCCAGCCAGTCCAGCACAGGGTTGTGGAACACGTGGCGCGGCTTGCGCATGGCAATCCAGGCCAGCCCCGGCACCAGCGCCAGCGCAACGATCAAGGCACCGATCAACGCCGCGCCAACCGCGAACGCCATCGGCGAGAACAGCTTGTACTCGATGCGCTCGAATGAGAACAAGGGCAGGTAGGCCGCAACGATCACCAGCATGCCGAAGAACATCGGTCGTGCCACCTGCAAGGTGGCCTCGATGGCGTCGCGCGGGGTGAGCGCGCGGTCCTTGTCCTGCTCGCGCCGGCGCAGGATGTTCTCCACCAGCACCACCGCGCCATCCACCAGGATGCCGAAGTCGATCGCGCCCAGGCTCAGCAGGTTGGCCGGGATGCGCAGGTGATACATGAAGACAAAGGCGATCAGCAGCGAGAGCGGAATCGTCAGCGCCACGATCAGCGCCGCGCGCGGGCTGCCCAGGAACAGCAGCAGCACGATGCCCACCAGCAGCATGCCTTCGGTCAGCGTGAAGCCCACCGTGCGCATGGTGGCGTCAATCAGCGAGGTGCGGTCGAGGTAGGCGACCACCTTCACGTCCTTGGGCAGCAAGTTGTCGTTCAGGTCCCGCACCGCCTCGTGCACGCCCGCAAGCGCTTCCGATGCGTTGAAATCCTTGAGCAGCAGCGTGATGCCGGAGATCGTGTCGGGGTTGTCGTCCTTGCCCAGGATGCCGCGCCGCTCCACGTTGCCGTAGCGCAGCGTGCCGAGGTCCTTGACCAGCACGGGGGTGCCGTCCTTGCTCGTGACCACCACGTTGCCCATGTCGTCGAGCGAGCGCAGCAGGCCCACGCCACGCACCACGTACGATTGTTCGCCGCGGTCGATGACGCTGCCGCCCGCATTGACGTTGTTGGCGTTGAGCGCCTCGGTGACCTGCGTCAGCGTCAGGTTGTACTGCGTCAGCCGCGCCGGGTCGAGTTCCAGCATGAACTGCGTGGTGAGCCCGCCGAAATTGGTCACGTCGACCACGCCGCGCACCTTCTTCAGGCGCGGGATCACGGTCCATGTCTGCAGTTCGGATAGCTCGCGCAGGTCGCGCGTCGTGGACTCCAGCGTGTAGCGGTAGAACTCCCCGGTAGGCGAGGTGTACGGGTCCAGCCCCGGCTTGGCATCGTAGGGCAGGTCGACCTCGTTCAGCCGTTCCTGCAGGCGCTGGCGCGCCCAGTAGCCGTCGGTGCCATCCTCGAATACCACGGTGATCAGCGACAGCGCGAACAGGCTGCGGGTGCGCAGCACATGCATGCCGGGGGTGGCCAGCAGCGCGCGCTCCAGCGGAATGGTGATCTGCTGCTCGATTTCCTCCGCGCCGAGCCCTGGCACCTGGGTTACGATTTGCGACGTAACGTCGGCAATGTCCGGATAGGCCTCCACGGGCAGCTGCTTCCAGCTGTAGGCGCCGTACAGCGCCACCAGCGCAAAGACCAGCCAGACGATGGCGCGCCGGTTGAAGCATAGGGTGACGAGGCGGTCAATCATGTAGCAGCACTCCGTTTTTCACGACGATGCGTTCGCCGGCCTTGAGCCCGGCCAGGATCTCGACTTGCCCGTCGGCATGCGCGCCCGTGGTGACCACGCGCGGCTCGAAACGCAGTGGGGCTTTCTCCACCAGCACGCGCGTGTAGAGCCCGCTTTGCAGCAGCGCGGTGGGCGGCACCAGCAGTGCCGCATGCTTTTCGCCCGCGAAGGTCACCTTGGCAAAGAGGCCGGGGCGATAGCGTCCGTCCGCGTTGTCGATGGCCACGCGGACCTTGACGGTGCGGGTGTCGGGGTCGAGGATCTCGCCGATGTAGCGGACCTTGCCGGTCACGGGCTTGCCGGGGTAGGCGTTGAGCAGGATCTCGGCGGGCTGGCCGACGAAGATCGAGGCGATGTCTTTCTCCGACACGCTGGCCGCGAGGTAGACCGTGGACAGGTCGGCCACCGTCATGACCGGTGCGCCGTTGTCGTTCCAGAAGCCGCCCTGCGCGCCTTCGAGCTCGATCACCCGGCCGGACAGCGGCGCGTGCATGGTGTACTGGCGGTGCGATTGCGGCGCGGTGCCGGCGCCAAGCTGCGCGAGCTGGGCGGCCGTGGTCACGGCGTCGCTGTTGGCTTGCGCGTAGGCCAGCTGGGCTTGTTCATAGTCCTTGCGTGCCGCGATTTCCGCGTCGAACAGGGTGCGTTGGCGCTCCAGGTTCAGCTTGGCTTCAAGGAGCGCCGCGCGCGCCTTGCTGGCCTCACCCTGAGCCGCGCTCAGCTCGGCGGAATCCAGCGTGAAGAGCGGGTCTCCCTTGCGCACTGTGTCGCCCAGGGCAGCGTGCAGGCGAACGATGCGCCCGGGCATTGGCGGCACGATCTTGACCAGCTTGGCGGCATCGGGCTCGATCGAGCCCGGTACCTCGATGGGACGCTCCAGCGCTTGCTCGACGAGGGTCTGCACCTGCAACTGCGTGCGCAATGGCGAGGCCTCGGGCACCGTGATGAAGTTGCCCTCGCGGACCGGTTCGGTACTGTGCTTGGGCGTGTTGGCGATGGCGCCAGACAGGCTGGCGCCATCGCAGCCGGCCAGTGCGAGACATGCCGCGCAGACGGCGGCGAGCGCAAGGCCTGGCTGCCGGCGCAGCGGCAAGCTTTGGCGGGTGGTGGGCGTTTGCATGGATTTTTCTCCTCGGTCGGTGCACTTGCCGTGGCGGCAGCCAGGACAGGGGCACCGCTTGTTGCCGGTGCGTCGTCGGTGGAATCGCAGGTTCAGGATCCACCGACGACAGGATTCGACAGGCGTGACGCATCCCCGGCGCTGCGGGGTGGCAAATCCACGCAGGTAACCGGTGATGGGCGAAAGCGCCCGCTTTGCTAACGGGGGAAGGCGGCGCGGAAGGCGGGGCGGGTCCGGCGCGCACGCGGCCGGGACGGCGCGAAACGCAATGGGAGCCTGGCGGGTCCAGGTAGCCGGTGCCGCGGCACCGGCAGGATGCCGGGCGCGGAATCAGGCCAGCTGGAACACGCCGTGCCTTCGGCGCTGCCTACTAGAAGGGTCTGGGTCCATGTTTTTCCTCAGGCAATCAGGGTGGATCTTGGCGGGCGGGCCTTGCGCTCAGGCCGCGGCTAACGCGCGCTCGGGCTGCGGCACGGTTTCCCAGCGCACGGCGCGAACCAGCGGCTCCAGGCCAAGGCGCTGCACCAGCTTGACCATGCCGGGCCTGCCGCCCGGCTGGCAATGCACCAGCACACGCATCTCGACCAGCTCGCGGCGCTCGCACTGCCGGGTGCGCAGGCGCTGCAGCGAGAGGTCGCGCGCGGCCAGCTCCTGGCGGATCTGCCGCTCCAGCCGGGCGCCATAGTCATCCTTGCAGAGCAGCACCACCTGGAACAGCTGGGCGGCTGTGCCGCGGCTCGCCTGGGCGGCGCGGCGGTTGGGGGCCTGGGGGAGCATCCAGTTGAACAAACGCATATCCAGCTCCTTTCCTTCTCCTTGGGGTTATTCGAGCGCGCCGGCCGGAATGGCCCAGCGCACGAGGGAAACGCTCTTTTCCATGCTGATGCGGCTGACGATCTGCTCCAGCTTGCCTTCATGGCCGGGCGCGGCCAGCACATCGGCGCGGACTTCGATGTGTCCGCCAGCGGCGGTGTCCTCGCTGTGCAGCGACTGCAGCAGCAGGGCGGGCATTTCGGTCAGTGCATGCAGCAGCAAGCCGCGCACACGGATTTCTTCCTGGGCGGTGCAGACCGTGGTGATGCGATAAACCATCTCCACTTCCGGCGCGGTGGCCGTGCCGTTGCGATTGATGCGCTGGCCCAGCATGCGCAGGCCAAAGTTGGCGCACAGGATGCAGGCGGTGCCGATGGCGGCTTCCAGCGCATGGCCAAGGCCGGCAAGCACGCCGACGGCGGCGGAGCACCACAGCGTGGCAGCGGTATTCAGGCCGCGCACGTTCAGGCCGTCGCGCATGATGACGCCGGCGCCGAGAAAGCCAATGCCCGAGACGACCTGCGCGGCAATGCGCGCATGCCCCTGCGGGTCAAACGTAAAGGCGGAAACCGAAACAAACAAGGCCGCGCCGGCGGCGACCAGCGCGTTTGTGCGCAGCCCTGCCATGCGCTGGCGCAGCTGCCGTTCGGTACCGATGCAAGCGCCCAGCGCCAGCGCTTCGAGCAAGCGCAGGGCAAATTCGTGCCACACCATGAGAACTCCCGTATTGAGCAGGAAGCACCGGTGAGTCTTGTGCAAATCGCGGGCAAGCACAGGCAGCGGCGTGCTGCAACGCAGGCGCGATCAGAAGAATGAAGCCGTATTCAAGAAGAGAGGCGAGACAGGACGTCTGGCCTCGAAAGCACCGTGCCGCAAGCGGGGCACGGTCGCTAGGGATACCGTGGCCCGTCAGGCGGAGGTGCCGATCCTGGATCGACTACTGTCGTCGGAACAAGTGCTCACTGGGTAGCCCTGGAATTAAGAACCCGCGTACTGTAGCGGCGCAAGTTGAATGGGTCAAGCACAAAACGGCGGATGCCTGCGATTAATCGATCTTGAAGGTTGAATGCATGTAGATTGCCTGAAAATCAATCGGACAAGTCTGAAAATAGATCAAGAAATTCCCGAATCAATTCATCGCATCGGAATATCTCGCGGCCTCATCTGGCGTGCCGCGAGATTGGCGCGTTGCGATAGTCAGTGCGTCGGCGTCGGCGCCGGCACGGCAGCGCGCCGCGACCGCGCCGCCAGCACCTGGCTCAGGCCCAGCCCGCCCAGCGCCGCCGCGGCCGAGAACAGGAACACCGAGCCATAGCCCGCATGGCTGGCGATCACGCCGGCCACCGGGCCGGTCAGCCCCAGCGCCAGGTCCAGGAACAGCGCATAGGCGCCAAGCGCCGAGCCGCGATTGCTCTGGGGCACCAGCTTGACCGCCTCCATGCCCAGCGACGGGAACACCAAGGCAAAGCCAAAGCCGGTGACGGCGGCGCCGATCAGCGCCTGCGCGGGTGTCGGCGCAAGCCAGATCAGGGCCAGGCCGGCGGCTTCCACGGCAAACGAGCACAGCGCCACCCGATAGCCGCCAAAGCGGCCGATGCTATCGGCCAGCAGCAGGCGCGCCACCACAAAGCTCACGCCCAGGCTGGTCAGCGCCAGCGCGGCATGGTCCCAGCCGTGGCTGGCGTAGTACAGCGTGACAAAGGCCGTGATGGCGCCAAAGCCCACCGAGCCCAGCGCCAGGCACAGGCCAAACGGCGTCATGTGGCGGAACACGGTGCGAAACGGCATGCGCGCGCCCTTTACCGTGGGCACCGCTGCCTTGCGCCGGGCCAGCGTGAACGCGGCCAGGGCCATGACGGTGGTGACGATGCCCAGCGAGGCAAAGCCCCAGCGCGCATCCAGCAGCACGCCAACCGGCGCGCCCAGCGCCAGCGCGCCGTAGGTGGTCATGCCATTCCACGAGATCACCTTGCCGGTATGGCGGGCGCCCACGTCGCCGATGCCCCAGGCAATGGTGCCGGTGGTCACCAGGCTCTCGCCCGCGCCCAGCATCAGCCGGCCGGCGAACAGCCACGCCAGGCTAAGCCAGCCGATCGACACGAACAGGCTGGACACCACGGCCAACAACCCGCTGGCGGCAACCAGCGTGAGCCCGAGCGTGACGGATTTCTTGGGACCCTGCAGGTCGCACAGGTTGCCGGCGTAGGCGCGGCTCAGCAGCGTGGCCAGGTACTGGATGCTGACCGCCAGCCCGGCCACGACCGTGCCATAGGCAAGATCGCCGTGGACAAAGCCGGGCACCACCGCCAGCGGCAGGCCGACCGTCAGGTAGGCAATGAAGTTGAAGAAGACGATGGCGACGATGCGCCGGTTGATGCTGCCTTGCTGATGTTCCCCGGATTCCGGGGCGGCGAGGGTCGTGCTGTTTGCGGACATGGCGATGCGAAGGCGAGTGTCTTGGCGCTGAAAGCGCAGAGCCCGGACAACGAACCGTGGCGCGCCATGCTTTGGGCGCGCGGGAGAGTGCGGTCTTGGGGCGAATGCGAAGCGGGTAGCGAAGGTGTGATGCGGGCGCTACTCGAGGCGGCGGGTCGATACGGCGGGGCGCAGGCGGTGGGCTGTCAGCATGAGCAGGGACATGGCTAGGGGGCGGTTAGTCGGCCTGTGTCCCCAGAAGCTGGCCGGTGAAATCGGAGCCGCCCGGTCGTATGCAAATCCGCCGCTGCTGGCTGGGCAATTTTAAGCGGCTGTTTAGTTGGTGTAAATCCGGGTTGCGGAATTTAGCCCCCCGAGTGCGCCCGAACGCGGGGCAGGCCTGGCTGAAGTGCGCTAAGTGGCACGTTCACGAGGGCAGCGAGGCCTGTGCAAGTGCACTCGGAGAGGTAGACAATGCCTCGTGGCAGCAGGGTTCGCCACCAGTTTCATCACCAATGACTCAGTGAGAGGACCGGATATGCAACTCGGAATCATAGGGCTCGGGCGCATGGGCGCGAACATCGCAAGGCGGCTGCTGCGCGCGCAGCATGAGGTGGTGGTGTACAACCGTAGCGCCGACAAGGTGCAGGCCCTGGCGGCGGACGGTGCCGTCGGCGTCACCAGCATCGAGGCGCTGGTTGGCAAGCTGGCCGCCCCGCGCGCGATCTGGGTCATGTTGCCGGCAGGCGACACCACCGAGCAGATGATCGCGGCGCTGGCGGACCTGCTCGAGCCCGGCGACGTCATCATCGACGGCGGCAACACCTTCTACAAGGACGATATCCGGCGCGCTGGCGAGCTGGCGGCGCGCCAGTTGCATTATGTGGACGTAGGCACCTCGGGCGGGGTCTGGGGCCTGGAGCGCGGCTATTGCCTGATGATCGGCGGCAAGCAGGAGGTCGTCGGCCGGCTCGATCCGCTGTTCGATACGCTGGCGCCAGGCTATGGCGACATACCGCGCACGCCGGGGCGCAACCCCGCGAACGACCGCGCCGAGCGCGGCTATATCCACGCCGGGCCGGCGGGCGCGGGCCACTTTGTGAAGATGGTCCACAACGGCATCGAGTACGGCCTGATGCAGGCCTATGCCGAGGGTTT
This sequence comes from Cupriavidus sp. GW822-FHT02D05, assembly GCF_058802485.1. Lineage (NCBI taxonomy): Bacteria > Pseudomonadati > Pseudomonadota > Betaproteobacteria > Burkholderiales > Burkholderiaceae > Cupriavidus > Cupriavidus sp. GW822-FHT02D05. The sequence goes on from NZ_JBXAOE010000039.1 coordinate 45,148, forward strand.
CGACATCCTCAAGACCAAGGCCGCCGAAAGCTTGCCCGAGGCTGAGCGCTTCCAGCTCGACCTGGCGGATATCGCCGAAGTGTGGCGGCGCGGCAGCGTGGTGTCCTCGTGGCTGCTCGATCTCACCGCGCAGGCGCTTGCCAGCGACGTCAAGCTCTCGCGTTTCTCTGGCGAAGTCGCTGACAGCGGGGAGGGGCGCTGGACGATCGACGCGGCTGTCGAGCAGGCCGTGCCGGTGCCGGTGCTAGCCAGCGCGTTGTTTGCGCGGTTCCGCTCGCGGCAGGATCACACCTATGGCGAGCGGCTGCTCTCGGCCATGCGCTTTGGGTTTGGCGGGCATGTGGAAGAGCATGGCGGCGGGGAGTCCGGTATCGCGCACGCCAGCCGCCCCGCCGGCCTGCCTGATTCCGCACTTTAATGGGGTGGGGCGCGAATTCGTCAGTCCTTTGCCGCGTTGCCGCTAAATTTCCCCAAAGATTGGCCGTTAGCCGGAGCAGTGGCCCGTCATTGCAGCGCGCCGCTCCAGCGCCAAGCACCGCTGGAGCCACGCGGCGATGCCGGGCCCGGGGAAACGATCAACACCGCGCAGCGAGCCCGCGCATTGCGGGGACAAAGGAAGCGTATGAGCAGCTCGATGAGAGACATCGACGAACGGACCAACCTGACCAACAACAACCAGTTCGAGTTGCTGTTGTTCCGCCTGGGCGAGTCGGACCAGTCCGCGCAGAGCGAACTGTTCGGCATCAACGTCTTCAAGGTCCGCGAAATCCTGGTAATGCCCCAGGTCACCACCGTGGTCGGCGGCGGCCCGGCCATGCTCGGCATGGCCGATATCCGCGGCCAGGTGATTCCTGTGATCGATCTGCCCAAGATGGTGGGATGCACGCCGCGCAGCGGCCTGAACATCCTGCTGGTGACCGAATACGCGCGCTCCACGCAAGGCTTTGCCGTGGAAGCCGTGGAAGAAATCGTGCGCCTGGAGTGGAACCAGGTGGTCTCGGCCGAGACCAGTGTCCGGGGCGATATGGTGACCAGCATCGCCAAGCTCCATAACGAGGCCGATCCCGCGAACCCGCGCCTGGTCCAGGTGCTGGACGTGGAGCAGATCCTGCGCGACGTGCTGCCGACCCGCCAGCCGGAAGTGGACCCCAAGACGGTCGGGCCGCAACTGACGCTGCGCCCCGGCACCAAGATCCTGGCCGCCGACGATTCCGCTTTTGCCCGCAGCCTGATCGAGCAAGGCCTCAAGGCCATGGGCGTGCCGGTGCTGATGACCAAGACCGGCCAGGAAGCCTGGCAGCAACTGGGCGAGATCGCCGATCATGCCGCCGCCAACGGCCGCACCGTGCAGGACGAGATCGCGCTGGTGCTGACAGACCTGGAAATGCCCGAGATGGACGGTTTCACGCTGACCCGCAAGATCAAGGCGGACGCGCGCTTCAAGTCGATCCCGGTGGTGATCCACTCCTCGCTGTCCGGGACGGCCAGCGAAGACCACGTGCGCAAGGTGGGGGCCGATGCTTACGTGTCGAAGTTCCTGGCGAAGGACCTGGCGGATACGATCCGGGGCGTGCTGGCACGTTGATGCTTGTGGGAGGGGCAGGGGGGGAGAGGGCGGGCGGGATAATACCGTTGGCTTCGCTTCAAGTGGCTCCTAGCCAAACCGCCCCTCTCCCCGGCCCTCTCCCCATGAGGGGAGAGGGAGAAAACAGCCTTCGTCATGGCGCTCGGCGTTGGCCCATTCGGCGGCTTCGGCGAATGCCTCTGGTTTGTCAGCAGGCCAACTCAGGCTGCCATTCCCAGGAACTGCTGCAGCTCCGGCGTAGCCGGATTGTTGAACAGCTGCTCCGGCGGCCCGATCTCATGCACGCGCCCCTGATGCATGAACACCACCCGATTGCACACCTCGCGCGCAAAGCGCATTTCGTGCGTCACCATCAGCAGCGTCATGCCCTCGCTGGCCAGCTGGCGCACCACGTTCAGCACCTCCACCACCAGCTCCGGGTCCAGCGCCGAGGTAATCTCGTCGCATAGCAGCGCCCGTGGCTGCATGGCCAGCGCGCGCGCAATCGCCACCCGCTGCTGCTGCCCGCCGGAAAGCTGGTCGGGATAGCTGTCGAACTTCTCCCCCAGCGCCACCTTGGCCAGGCACTCGCGCGCGCGGCTCAATGCTTCCGGCTCTTTGACGCCGGCCGCCACGGTGGGCGCCAGCATTACGTTGCGCCCCGCGCTCAGGTGCGGGAACAGGTTGAACTGCTGGAAGATCATGCCGACCTTGCGCCGCAGCGCGCGCAGCTCCAGCTCGCTGCTGCCGAGCTTGGCGCCTGCCACGGTGATGTTGCCTTCGTCGATGCTCTCCAGGCCGTTGATACAGCGCAGCAAGGTGCTCTTGCCCGAGCCGCTCTTGCCGATGATGGCAATCACCTCGCCGGCCTCCACCTTCAGGTCGATGCCCTTGAGCACTTCGTTCGCGCCGAAGCGCTTCTTTACGTTTTCAATGGCGATGAGCGACATTGAGCTTCCTTTCCAGGTGACGGCTGTAGCGGGATAGCGGCCAGCACAGCGCAAAGTAGATCAGCGCGACCAGCGCGTAGACGGTAAAGGGGCTGAAGGTGGCGTTGGTGATGACCGTGCCCGCCTTGGACAGCTCGACAAAGCCGATGATGGACGCCAGCGCCGTGCCCTTGATGATCTGCACCACGAACCCCACCGTGGGCGCAATGGCAATGCGCAGCGCCTGCGGCAGGATCACGTAGCGCATCTGCTGCAGGTGGCCCAGCGAGAGGCAGCCGGCGGCTTCCCACTGGCCCTTGGGGATGGCCTCGACGCAGCCGCGCCAGATCTCCGCCAGGTAGGCGCCGGACCACAGCGATAACGCCAGGCCAGCGGCCAGCCAGGCCGGGATCTCCACGCCGAACAGCGCCAGGCCGAAGAACGCCAGGAACAGCTGCATCAGCAGCGGCGTGCCCTGGAACACTTCGATAAAGGCCCACGCCGCGCGGCGCAGCGGCGCGCGCCGGCTGATGCGCATCAGCAGCACCAGCAGCCCGATGACGGCACCGCCGGCAAAGGCCACCAGCGACAGCACCACGGTCCAGCGCACCGCCATCAGCAGGTTGCGCAGGATGTCCCAGGTTGAAAAATCGGTCATGACGCCCTCCGGAACAGCATGCCGCCGATGCCGCGCAGCACCTGGCGCAGCCCGATGGCGAGCAGCAGGTAGATGGCGGTGGTCAGCAGGTAGACCTCGAACGCGCGGAAATTCCGGCCCTGGACGAAGTTGGCGGCAAAGGTCAGGTCCTCGACCGCGATCTGCGAGCACACCGCCGAGCCCAGCATGACGATCACCACCTGGCTGGACAGCGCCGGCCAGATCTTCTTCAGGGCGGGGCGCAGCACCACGTGGCGAAACACCAGGAAGGGCGACATCGCCAGGCTGGCGCCCGCTTCAAGCTGGCCGCGCGGCACGGCCGCGATGCCCGCGCGGACAATCTCCGCGCTGTAGGCGCCAAGATTGATCACCATGGCCAGGATGGCGGCCTGCATTTCTCCCAGTTGCACGCCCGCGCTGGGCAGGCCGAAGAAGATAAAGAACAGCTGGATCAGGAATGGCGTATTGCGGATCAGCTCCACATAGCCGCCCGCGACGGCCGCCAGCCAGGCCGGGCCCTGGGTGCGCGCCCATGCGCAGGCGATGCCGAGGGTCACCCCCAGCACGCCGCCCATGGCGGTGAGTTCAGCCGTGACCTTGACGCCGTGCGCGAATACGCCGGCGTAGTCGAAGGCCGAGAGGAAATCGAATTGGTAGGACATGCGGTAGCGATCGGTGGAGGCGCCCGGTTGGGGCGCTCATGAGCGCGGAGCTGGCGCAGTACGCCATGCCGCAGCGGCTGCCCGCCGGGCACGGCTTCCCGTGGCTTGGGCCGTCAGTGCATCAATGCATCAACGCATCAACGCATCAAAGCGTGGCCGGCAGCGGCATGCCCAGCCACTTCACCGTGATCGCATTGAGCTCGCCGTCCTTTTTCACTTCCGCCAGGATGGCGTTGACCTTGGCTTGCAGCTTGGGCTCGCCCTTGTTCAGGCCGATGAAGCAGGGCGAGTTCTTGATCAGGAACTTCGGCTCTGGCTTCTTGGGCGGGTTCTTGGCGAGGATGGCGGCTGCCACCACGTTGCCCGTCGCCACCAGTTGCACCTGGCCGGACAGGAACGCGCTGATGGTGCCGTTGTTGTCTTCGTAGCGCTTGATGGTGGCCGTCGCCGGGGCGATCTTGGTCAGTTCCAGGTCCTCCACCGCGCCGCGCGTCACGCCGATGGTCTTGCCGGCCAGTTCGGCGGCACCGGTCACTTTCTGGTCGGCCGGGCCAAACACGCCGTTATAAAACGGTGCGTAAGCCTCGCTGAAATCGATGGCCTTCTCGCGCTCGGCGTTCTTGCCCATGCTGGAGATCACCAGGTCCACCTTCCTGGTCTGCAGGTAGGGCACGCGGTTGGTGCTGGTCACGGGCACCAGTTCCAGCTTCACGCCCATCTTCTTGGCGATCAGTGTCGCCACGTCGATGTCCAGCCCCTGGGGCTTCATCTCGGCGTTGACCGAGCCGAACGGCGGAAAGTCCTGCGGCACCGCGACCTTGAGCACGCCGGCCTTGACCACATCGTCCAGCGCTTCGGCGCCGGCGGTTTGCATCGAGAAGGCGAGGGCAGCGGCACCGAGGCCGAGGAGGAGTTTGGAGAGCTTCATAAGGGTCCTTGCTAGCTTGCCGTTAGGGAGGAAATTCAAAGAATCGAAATCGAAGAAGCGGGTCGTTGCTATCTACCGGTTGCCCGCGTGCTCAAGCCGCATGCCCCAGCGGGCTCAGCGCCTGGCGCAGCGGATCGGGCGGGTCCGCCGGCGTGGCGGCGCTCAGGCCGGCCTCGACGTGGCACAGGTGGGCGTCCATCAGCGCGATGGCGCGCTCGGTATCGCCCGCGGCCAGCGCTGCCACGATCAGCACATGCTCGGCGCAGGACTCGTTGGCCTGGTGGCTGGACTGGTAACGCATGGCAATCAGCGTGGTGCGCGCCGTCAGGTCGCGCAGCGTGTCGGCCAGCAGCACATTGCCCACGCATTCGCCCAGGCACACATGGAAGTCGCCCAGCAGGTAGCTGCGCAGGGCGGTGTCGTCGGCGCTCAGCGCGCGCTGCTCCTGCGCCACGTGCTCCTGTAACCGGCCGATGGCAGCGGCGGAGACCGGCGCCGCATAGCGCAGCAAGCCAAGCTCGATCGCGCGCCGGGCGGCAAATGCCTGGCGGGCTTCCTGCCGCGACGGCTCGATCACAAACCAGCCGCGCCGGGCGGACACCGTGACAATGCCGCGCGCCGCCAGCCGGGTCAGGGCTTCGCGCACCAGCGTGCGGCTGACGCTGAACAGCCCGGCCAGCGCCTGCTCGCCCAGCCGCGTGCCGGGCGCCAGGCGCTGGGCCAGGATCGATTGCGTGATGCGTTCGGCAATCTCGGCGGAAGTGCTGCCGCGGGCGTGGCCGGCGGTATCGCTGAAGGCTGGCATGGAGGGAGCGGCGAAAGTCATGCCAGCCTCAGACGCAAGAGGTATGCCAGACTGATATACAAGCGTGATGTGCAGTTTTTGTACGCAAAACGGCCTTGGCCCGGGCTGGGCGCGCACCAGTTGGGCGCGGCTTATGCCGCTGGCGAGTGCAAGTGCACGGCAGTGGTGCGGCGAGCGCTGCCGGCAAAGTGCTCAGGCTGCGTGTGCAAGGCGCGCGTGGAGGCCGAGGCCCTTGCCGAGAAAGGGCTGCGCGGCCTGAGCATGTGCATCAGCATCGACGATTTCGGCGCGGGCTACTTGTTCTCCGGGCCGCTCGCATCGGAGGATGTTTCCGCCTTGCTGAGGGAACGGGTTCTCGCGCCAAGCCTGGCCTGATCCGATCACCACCCACCGCCCAGCGCGCGGAACGTCGCCACCGCGGCACGCGCGTTGTCGGCGTGCACGCGGGCCTGCTGGTCGCGCGCGGCCAGCAACTGGCGCTCCTCATCCAACACCTCGAACAGGCTCACGGCCCCGCCCTTGTACGCATCTTCGGAAGCGCCGCGCGCGCGTTCGTGGGCGTCGATCTCGGTGCTCAGCTCCTTGCCCTGCGATTCGAGCTCGGTCAGCGTGACGATGGCGTTCTCGACGTCTTCGGTCGCGCGCAGCATGGCCTTGCGGTAGTTGACCAGCGCCTCGGCGTTGGCGCCCTTGGCTTGCGCCACCTCGGCATCCACACGGCCGAAGTCGAACAGGCGCCAGCGCAAGCCCGCTGCCGCCACCGGCTGGAACGCGGCAGCGGAAAACAGCTTGCCGCCGCTCAGGCTCTCAAAGCCGAGCAGCGCGGATAGGGACAGCTTGGGGTAGTACTCGGCGGTGGCCGCGCCGATGCGCGCGCTGCTGGCGGCCAGCCTGCGCTCCGCCGCGATCACGTCGGGGCGGCGGCGCAGCAGGTCGGCGGGACCCTGGGCCACGGAGATGGCCGGCACGGCCACGCCGTTCGGCAGGGGGCCAAGCTCGGCGGCGTAGGTGCCCGGCTGCGCGCCCATCAGCACATCGAGCCGGTTCAACTGGGTTTGCAGCTCGATCCGCAAGGGGGGGATGGTGACGCGCGCCTGCGCCACCAGCGCTTGCGCCTGGGCTACCTCGCGGCTGGACGCAAGCCCGTCGTGCAAGCGCAATTGCACCAGGTCCAGCAGCTTGCCGTTGTTCGTCACCTGCTCCTGCGCAATGGCAATGCGCTGCTGCGCGCCGCGCACGCGGAAGTAGGCATCGGCGGCCTCGGCCGCCACCGAGATGCGCGCGCCGAGCTGGTCGGCCTGCGCGGCCTGCGCCTCGGCGTCGGCCGCCTCTGCGCCGCGCCGCAGGCCGCCGAACAGGTCGATCTCCCAGCTCGCGCCCGCGCCCACATCGTAGAGCGCGGCATTGCGGTCGTAGCCGGGGAACTTGCTCGCGATCTTGCCTAGCGGGCTTTCCAGCGACTGATGCACCTTGGCCGCCTGCGCCGACAAACTGCCTTGGGGCAGCAACTGCGCACCGGCCTCGGCGGCAGCGGCCCGCGCCTGCTGCACGCGGGCAAACGCGGCGGCCAGGTCCAGGTTCTGGTCCAGCGCGCGCTGGACGATGCGCGTGAGCGCGGGATCGTCGAATCCCGTCCACCAGGTATCCAGCGGTGGCGCAGGCTGGCGCGTGGCGCGTGCAGCCAGCGCATCGGCATGCGGGTAGCTGGCTGCGGTGTCGGCCGCGGGCGTCTTGTAGTCCGGGCCTACCGCGGCGCAAGCCGCCAGGCCCAGCGCCGTCAGCGCTGCCGCGCAGAGCACGGTGGCCCGCGCCGCATGCCGGCGCAGGTGCTGGTGCGGCTGCGGCTGTTCAGGCGCGATTCCGGGGCGGGGCGGGGTACGGCTCATGTCCATCTCCTTCAGGGATTCAGGGAAACCAGGAAGCGGCTTGATCGCCGCCCCAGTGGTTTTGTTCAACAAGTTACTTGCATGATGATATTTACAACTCTATACTAACTTTCATATTGATAGCAACATGATTTCCTGGAGGTGGCGAACATGCAGAAAAAGCCGCTCGACAACGCGCCTTGCCCCATTGCCCGCAGCCTGGCGCGGGTGGGTGAGCCGTGGAGCATCCTGATCCTGCGCGAGGCGTTCTATGGCAACAGCCGCTTCGACGAATTCCAGAAGCAGCTGGGCATTGCGCCCAACATGCTGGCGCGCCGCCTCGAAACCCTGGTGCGCGAGGGCCTGCTTGCGCGGCGCCAGTACTGCGAGCGGCCGCCGCGTTTCGAATACCTGCTGACTGACCGGGGCCGCGAATTCCGCCCGGTGATGCTGGCGCTGCTGGCCTGGGGCAACCGCCACTTCTCACCCGAGGGCGAGAGCGTGCTGCTGGTGGACCGCCAGACCGGCGCCACCGTTATCCCGATCCTGGTGGATGCGCAGACCGGGCATCCGATTACCGATGCCGATCACGTGGTCGTGGCCGGCCCGGCCGCCAGCGAGGGCGTCCGCGCCAAGCTTGAAAAGTCGGCGCGGGCACGCGCGGCCACCATCCCCGATGTCCCGCAGGCAACTGTCCATATGTGAAAGCGCTGCAGCGTTAGCGTGTTGAAGCAAAAGTTAGAGCGAAAACCAGAGGAAGCGTCATGACAAGCGATATCACCGCCGAGCGTGCAGGCCCGGCGCCCATCCCCGTTACCCGCAAGCCCCGCATCAGCCGCAAGCGGCTGATCATGACCGGCGCGCTCATCGCCGCCGGCCTTGGCGCCGCCGCCTATGGCCAGCACTGGTGGACGCACGGCCGCTTCCTGCAAAGCACCGACGATGCTTATGTTGGCGGTGAAGTCACGGTGATTGCGCCGAAGGTGCCGGGCTACCTGGCGCAAGTGCTGGTGACCGACAACCAGCAGGTGCACGCCGGCGACTTGCTGGCCCGTATCGATGACCGCGACTACCGCGCCGCGCTGGCCAAGGCAGAAGGGGCGGTGGCCGCCCAGCAGGCGCTGCTGGCCAATCTGGATGCCACCCGCTCCTTGCAGGAAGCGGTGATCGGCCAGGCCCGGGCGGCGGTCACCGCGGTGAATGCCGACACCCTGCGCTCGCGCGACGACCAGGTTCGTTACCAGAGCCTGGCTGCCAAATCGGCCGTATCGGTCCAGAGCTCGCAGAAGGCTGACTCGGACTACAAGCAAGCTCTCGCCAACACGCAGAAGGCGCAGGCCAGCCTGCTCGCGGCGCAGCGCCAGGTCGACGTGATTGCCACGCAGAAGCTGCAAGCGCAGGCGGCGCTCGCGCAAGCCGTTGCCGAGCGCGACATCGCCAAATTGAACCTGGGCTACACGGAGTTGCGCGCGCCCATCGACGGCACCATCGGCAACCGCCGCGCCCGCGTGGGCGCCTATGCCGCCGGCGGCGCGCAACTGCTGTCGGTGGTGCCGGCACGCGGCCTGTGGGTCGATGCGAATTTCAAGGAAGGGCAGCTTGCGCATCTGCGCCCGGGCATGCGTGCCACCGTGGAGGCCGACGTGTTGCCCGGCCGCGTGTTCCACGGCCGCGTACTCAGCCTGGCGCCGGCCACGGGGGCACAGTTCAGCGTGCTGCCGCCGGAGAACGCCACCGGCAACTTCACCAAGATCGTCCAGCGCGTGCCGGTGCGCATCATGCTGGATGACAACGAGGCCGCGCTTGCCATGCTGCGGCCCGGCTTGTCGGTGCTGGCGCAAGTCGATTCCCGCGCCGACGCGCAGGTGCAACCATGAGCAGCAGCGTCCTGGCCGGGCCCGGGCAGGCCACGCAGCCAGCCGAGCCCGCGCAGCCGTCTGCGCCGGCGTATTCCGCGGCCTCCATGAGCACGGCTGCCAAGGTGCTGGCCTTTGCCACCATGTGCGTGGGCATGTTCATCGCCTTGCTGGATATCCAGATCGTCTCGGCCTCGCTGCGCGACATCGGCGGCGGGTTGTCGGCGGGCACCGATGAGACCGTGTGGGTGCAGACCAGCTACCTGATCGCCGAAATCATCGTGATTCCGCTGTCGGGCTGGCTGTCGCGCGTGATGTCCACACGCTGGCTGTTTGCCGTTTCGGCGGCGGGCTTTACGCTGACCAGCCTGCTGTGCGGCCTCGCCTGGAACATCCAGAGCATGATCGCCTTTCGCGCCATGCAGGGCTTCCTCGGCGGCTCGATGATTCCGCTGGTGTTCACCACCGCCTTCGCCTTCTTCGGCGGCAAGCAGCGCGTGATTGCCGCAGCCACCATCGGTGCCCTGGCCTCGCTGGCGCCCACGCTCGGGCCCACCGTGGGCGGCTGGATCACCGACAACTACTCCTGGCACTGGTTGTTCTTCATCAACCTGGTGCCGGGCATCTTCATCACGGTGGCGGTGCCGCTGCTGGTGCGCGTGGACCAGCCCAACTGGTCGCTGGTGCGCGGCGCCGACTATCTCGGCATGACGCTGATGGCGCTGTTTCTCGGCTGTCTGCAGTACACGCTGGAAGAAGGCCCGCGCTGGGACTGGTTTGGCGACGATGTGATTCTCACCTCTGCCTGGATCTCGGGCATGGCGGGCGTCGGCTTTGTCTGGCGCAGCCTGACCTACGCCCATCCGGTGGTGGACCTGCGCGCGCTCAAGGACCGCAACTTCGCACTCGGCTGCTTCTTCTCGTTCATCACCGGCGTGGGCATCTTCGCCACCATTTATCTCACGCCGCTGTTCCTGGGCCACGTGCGTGGCTTCAGCGCGCTGCAGATCGGGCTGGCGGTGTTCTCAACCGGTGTGTTCCAGGTCATGTCGATCCCCGTCTATGCCTTCTTCGCCAATCGGGTGGACCTGCGCTGGCTGATGATGTTCGGGCTGGGCTGCTTTGCCTTCTCGATGTGGCAGTTCGCGCCGATTACGCACGACTGGGGCGCGCAGGAACTGTTGCTGCCGCAGGCGTTCCGCGGCATGGCGCAGCAGTTCTCGGTGGCGCCGGCGGTCACGCTCACGCTGGGATCGCTAGCGCCGGAGCGGCTCAAGCTGGCGTCCGGGCTGTTCAACCTGATGCGCAACCTGGGCGGCGCGATCGGCATTGCCAGTTGCGCGACCATCCTGAACGACCGCACCAACCTGCATTTCCAGCGCCTGGCTGAGCACCTGAACTACAGCAACGAGGCCATGGGCGCGCTGCTGCAGGCGGTGGGCAGCAATATGGCCGCGCTGGGCCACGACGTCGCCGATGCGCAGTCCGCCGCGCTCAGGCAACTGTGGGCACTGACCTGGCGCGAGGCGCAGACGCAGACGTTTAGCGATGCCTTCCTGGTCATCATGGTGTGCTTTGCCATCGCCACCGCCATGGTGCCGCTGCTGCGCAAGGCGGGGCCGCCCATGGCGCCATCGGCCGATGCGCATTGAGGCCTTCCACACCCGGGAGATGAATGATGAACACCCGTTTAGCTAGCGCGCTGGCCTGTGCCGCGCTGTTTGCCGCCATGGCGGCACAAACTGTCCACGCCGGCACGGAGCGCCCGCGCGACTCCGGCGTGGGATGCGCACGCGCCGACAACCGCTATTGCAAGGCGCCGCAGGGCGCGGCGGCTGGCGATGCGCAAGCGCCATGGCTGGCCGCTACGCGGCCGGCTTCGTCCACCACCCCAAGGAGCCTGTGATGAAAACCAGGGAAGTTGTGTTATGCCACCCCGTTCGCACCGCCATCGGCGCCTATAACGGTTCGCTCAAGGCCACGCCGGCAACCGAACTGGGCGCGGCGGTCATCCGCGAGACGGTGCGCCGCGCTGGCGTCGATCCAGAGCGGATCGGCAGCGTGGTCTTCGGCAATGTGATCCAGGCGGGCAACAGGATGAATCCCGCCCGGCAGGCGGCCATCGGCGCGGGCCTGCCGGTTTCGCTGCCGGCGATGACGGTCAACCGCGTGTGCGGTTCCGGCGCGCAGGCCATCGCCAGTGCCGCCGATGAAATCTGGCTCGGCCATGTCGACGTGGCGATTGCCGGTGGCATGGAGAATATGGACCAGGCGCCTTACCTGATGCCCGCCGCCCGCTGGGGCAGCCGCATGGGCGACGCGGCATTGCAGGACAGCATGCTGCGCGATGGCCTGGTGGATGCATTCTCGGGTGAGCACTCCGGCTGGCATACCGAGGACCTGGTGGCGCGCAACAAGATCAGCCGCGACGAACAGGACCGCTGGGCCGAACGCTCGCAAAGCCGCTTTGCCCGCGCGCAGGAGCAAGGCCGTTTCGTGGAGCAGATCATCGGTGTGCCCGTGAAGGCAAAGGGCGGCACGTCCACGTTCAACGTGGATGAAGCGAACCGGCCGGATACCACCTTCGAGATTCTCAGCAAGCTGCGTCCGGCGTTTCGCAAGGACGGCACCATCACCGCGGGCAATGCACCGGGGCTCAATAGCGGCGCGGCCGCCATGCTGGTCGCCGAACGATCGCTGGCCGAGAGCCTCGGGCTGGCGCCGATGGCCCGGCTGGTGGCCTATGGCGTAGGCGCCGTCGAGCCGGGCTTGTTCGGCCTTGGGCCCGTTCCGGCTGTGCGCCAGGCGCTGCAGCGCGCGCAATGGGCGCTGGGCGATGTCGAGTGGCTCGAGATCAATGAGGCCTTCGCTGCGGTGCCCCTGGCAGTGGCTGGGGAACTCGGATTGCCGCTCGACATCATCAACGTGGAGGGCGGCGCGATCGCGCATGGCCATCCCATCGGCGCAACCGGGGCGGTGCTCACCACACGCCTGCTGTACGCGATGCGTGCGCATGGGCTACGCCGGGGCATCGTGACGCTGTGCATCGGGGGCGGGCAGGGCATTGCGCTGGCGCTCGAAGCCCTGGACTAGACGGCACCGGCGGGGACGGCATTGCGGCGTTTCAATCCAGCTATCATGTTGAAAGTATCAAGATGCCGAAGCGGAGTCCTCAACCATGCAAAGAAAAACCTTCAGGAACATGCAATGCCCCATCGCCCGCGGGCTGGAGCGGGTTGGCGAGTGGTGGAGCATGCTGCTGATGCGCGAGGCGTTCTATGGCGCGCGGCGTTTCGACGACTTCCAGAAGAACCTGGACATCGCGCCCAATATGCTCACGCGCCGCCTCACCGCGCTGGTGGAGGAGGGGCTGCTGGAGCGCCAGCAGTACTCGGAGAAGCCACCGCGCTACGAGTATGTGCTGACGCAATGCGGGCGGGATTTCCTGCCCGTGCTGCTGGCCATGCTGGCCTGGGGCAACAAGCACTTCGCGCCGGAAGGCCCCAGCGTGGAATTGCGCGACAAGGAAACCGGCAAGGTGGTCGATCCCGTGCTGGTGGATGCCGGCACGGGCGAGCGGCTGAGTTTCAAGCGGCATGCCCTGGTGGCCGGCCCGGCCGCCGCGGACGGCATGCGCCGGCGCCTGGCATCCGCCGCCGGCTTCCTCGGGGGCGCCGAGCAAGCCGGGGAGGCGGGCGACGCGGTGCTCACCGGCGACCTGCCGTAGGCGCTTTGCACTGTTAGCCACTGTTGGCCGCAGTTAACCACTGTTAAGCAAGTCGGACATTGAAGCGGGGAACGTCATGAAGATTCTGGTCCTGGGCGCTGGCGCCATGGGTGGCTACTATGGCGCTCGCCTGATGCAGGCGGGGGCGGATGTCACGTTCCTGGTGCGGCCACGGCGCGCCGAAGCGCTGGCGAGAGACGGCCTGACCGTGCGCAGCGAGCTTGGCGATATCCGCGCCGCCGTGAAGACGGTGCTGGCCGAGCACGCCAAGGCAGACTACGACCTGGTTCTGCTGGCATGCAAGACCTATGACCTGGACAGCGCGATGGCCGCGCTGGGCCCGGTGCTTTCTGCCAGCGGGGGCAAGCGCGCGGCGATCCTGCCGCTGGTCAACGGGTTGCGCGCGTATGAGACGCTGGACGCGCGCTACGGCCGCGACAGGGTGCTTGGCGGCGTGTCGTACATTGCCACCACGCTGGACGCCGCTGGCGCGGTGGTGCATCAAGGCGCGGTCGACAGGCTCATCGTGGGCGCGCGTGCCGAGTCGGCACAGGGCCTGGCCAGCGCCTTCCATGCGCTTGCGGCCAGCACGCCCGGCACGCGTGAGTTGTCACCGGTCATCGACCAGGCGCTATGGAACAAGTGGGTGATGATCTCGGCTGGTGCGCTGATGACCTGCCTGATGCGCGGCACCGTCGGCGAGATCGTCAGGACGGTGGACGGCCGGGCGCTGATGCAGCAGGCCATGGACGAATGCGCGGCGGTGGCGCGTTTGTCCGGGCACGCCTTGCCCGAGCCGGTGGCCCAAGCCATGGCCGCGCGCCTGCTGGACGAGAACTCGGCCTGGGCCGCCTCCATGATGCGCGATATCGCGCAGGGCGCGCCCCGCCTGGAGGCGTACGACATCGTCGGCGACATGGCGCAGCGTGCCGCGCGGCTGGGGCATGCGGTGCCGCTGGTGCGCATCGCCTATAGCCACCTGCAGGTCTACGAAGCGCAGCGCGCCGCGGCCTAACGCGCCGAGGCCGCCTGCGCGGCGGCGGCCGCGCGGCGCTCCCGCGCCGCACGCCGGAACATGCCCGGCCCCACGCCAAAGTACGCTTTGAAGGCGCGCCCGAAGGCGGCCTCGGAGGCATAGCCGCAATGCTCGCCGATGCTGGCCGCGGAGCCGCGGTCCAGCGTCAGCAGGCGGGCGGCCATTTCCATGCGCAAGGTGGTCACGAACTGCAGCGGCGTCTCGCCGCTGAGCTGGGCGAAGCGCCGCGCGAACGTGGCGCGCGACACATTGCACACCGCCGCCAGCGACGCCACCGACCACGGCTCGGCCGGCGCGCGCAGCACCGCATCGATCGCCTTGGACAGCCGCGCATCGGCCATCAGCGCCAGCAGGCTATGCGTGACGCCGCCCTGCGCGATCAGCGCGCGCAACAGCAAAGTCAGCAACGCGGTGGAGAGCTGCCCGATGACCGCCGCGCCACCTGGCTCGGGCGCCTGCGCCTCGTTGCGCATCATGTCGATCAGCGCATGCAGCCAGGCGCAATCGGCGCGCCGCGCGGTGGCCACACGCAGCACCGGCGGCAGGTTGCGCAACAGCACCGTGCCCGGCAAGCCCAGCACGAACGTGCCGCACAGCATGTCCAGCGGATGCGCGTCGCCGGGCATCGTCACCTCGGTCAGCAAGCCATTGAAGCGCGTCGTCTGGGCCGGCATGGCGCGGTGCGCGCCGGCGGCACCTTCGGCCCCCTCGGCCCCCTCGGTCCCGTCGGGCAGGCTGCGCAGCGTATGCGCGCTGCCGTGCGGGAACAGCAGCACGTCGCCAGTATCGAGCGAGATGGCCTCCTGCGCCACCAGCGCGCGCGCCTGCCCCTTCAGGATGATGTGATACGGCAGGTGGCCGGCGGGCGCCGCCGCGTTGTCCACCCGCCAGTTGCCGGCGAAATGGCAGTGCAGGTCGACGGTGCCGGCGGGCGAAAGCATGCGCACAAGTTCGGTCAAGCTATCCATGGTGGGAACGGTGGCATCAAGACGGATACGGCGTGTTGAGACGATAGGGCAAGATAATGCGACGATTATATGCGGTAAATCGCATATGGCGCGCCTAGACTTCAGTCCATGGAAGCAGCGCAACAAACACAGCGCGGGTCCATCAACCAACCGCAAAGGAGTGCCGTCATGTCCCGTCTTCACACCATCAACCCCGCCGAAGCCACCGGCCAGGCCGCCCAACTGTTCGCCGCCATCAAGGGCGCCGTGGGCAAGGTGCCCAACGCTTACGCGGTGATTGGCAGCAATGCCCCCGAGGTGCTGGCCCACGCGCTGCAAACCGGCGCGCTGCTCAAGAATGCTACGCTCAGCGCCCGCGAGCTCGAAGCGATCAACCTTGCCGTCAGCGAAGCGTCGGGTTGTGACTATTGCGTGGCCGCGCACACCATGACCGGCAAGATGGCCGGCTATACCGTCGAACAAACGCGTGAGCTGCGCGCCGGCGAGTACCCGCAAGACAGCAAGATCGACGCGCTGGTCCGCTTCGCACTGGCCGTGGCCACGACTTCCGGCACGGTGCCTGCCGGCGTCGTCGCCAATGTGCGCGAAGCCGGCTACACCGATCGGCAGATCGTCGAGAGCATCCAGGCCATCAGCGCGATCCTGTTCACCAATATGATCAACCGCGTCAACGATACGGTGATCGATTTCCCGAAGGTGGCGTGAGAGGCGGCGGAAGGCGAGGAGATCGTGACCCGCCTTCCGTCTGGCTCGCGTCTATCGACATGCGGAATCTTTCGTTCCGCTGCGATGCCCCTGCTGTGGACAATGAGGATCACGAGCGTCATGCCTGTCTTTTCGGCAAGACATTAATCCGATCGATCCAACCAGCGTCCATTCATGTCCCGACCCCGATCCCTACTCCGCATTCTTGCCACTGGCCTGCTGCTCGGCGCCACGTTCTCCGCGCTGGCCGACACCGCCATTCTCAACGCCGGCTACGACGTCACCCGCGAGCTGTACCGTGAGATCAACCCCGGCTTTGTCGCTAACTGGAGGCAGGCGAGTGGCGAGACGCTGGTCATCAACCAGTCGCATGGCGGCTCGAGCAAGCAGGCGCGTTCGGTAGCCGATGGCCTGGAGGCCGACGTTGTGACCATGAACCAGGAGACCGACATCGATATCCTGGTGCAGCGGGGCGTGGTGGCGCAGGACTGGAAGAAGCGCCTGCCGGACAACGCGGCGCCGTACTACTCCACCATCGTGTTCCTGGTGCGCAAGGGCAATCCCAAGCGCATCCTGGACTGGGAGGACCTGGGCCGCGCTGGCGTGCAGGTGATCGTGCCGAACCCCAAGACTTCGGGCAACGGGCGCTACACGTACCTGGCGGCGTGGGGCGCGGCTATCCGCAAGGGCGGCAGCGAGGCCCAGGCGCGCGATGCGGTGGGCCGCCTGTTCCGCAATGTGCCGGTGCTCGATACCGGCGGCCGGGGCGCGACCACCAGCTTCACGCAGCGCCAGCTTGGCGATGTGCTGGCCACCTTCGAGAGCGAGGTGCACCAGATCCGCAAGGAGCTGGGAGACAGCTTCGAGGTGGTGTATCCGAGCCAGTCGATCATCGCGGAAGCGCCGGTGGCTGTGGTCGACAAGGTGGTGGACAAGCGCGGCACGCGCAAGGTGGCCACGGCCTATCTGCAATACCTGTGGTCCGATGCCGGCCAGGACGTGATCGCCCGCCAGTTCTACCGGCCGCGCTCGGCCGCGGTGCTCAAGACTCACGCGGCGCTGTTCCGGCCGATCCAGCTGTTTTCCGTCAGCGACGTGTTTGGCAGCTGGGCGCAGGCCCAGAGCCGGCATTTTGCCGATGGCGGCGAGTTCGACAAGATCTACCAGAGCCGCCTGTAAGCCAGGCGCAGGCGGCGGGTGAGTCCCGCCGCCCGCTTGCGGATGGCGTATCCGCTACGGCTTCGGGCTCAGCCCATTCAGGTGCTTGACCAGCTTGCCCAGCGTGGTGGCCTGGATCAGCAGGCTGAACACCACTACCAGGTAAGTCACGCCGATCAGCATCTCGCGGCCGGGGAACTCCGGCAGCGATAGCGCCAGCGCAATCGAGATGCCGCCGCGCAGGCCGCCCCAGGTCATGATGGTGGCCGAGTGCGGATTGAGCCGGCGGAAATTCTGCAGCGCCAGCAGCGGGATGGCCACGCTGATGCCGCGCGCAATCAGCACCACGGGAATCGCCGCCAGCCCCAGCCAGACGATATGCAGCTGCAGCGACAGCGCGATGATCTCCAGCCCGATCAGGCCAAACAGCACCAGGTTGAGCAACTCGTCCAGCAGGCCCCAGAAATTGAACAAGTGTTCGCGGGTCTTCTCCGACATCGACTTGCTGGTGCTATGGTTGCCGATCACCAGGCCCATGATGACCACCGACAGCGGCGCGGACACGTGCACCGCTTCAGCCAGGCTGTAGCCGCCGGTGGCGAGCGCCAGCGTGATCAGTATCTCGACCGGATAGCTGTCGATCCCGCGCAGCAGCACCGACGCCACATAGCCCACCACAATGCCCAGCACCACGGCGCCCAGCACTTCGCGCACCAGCGCGAGCGCCACGTGCGAAGCAGAGAATTCGGTGGCGCCGGTAGCTAGCCCCACCAGGGTCAGGAATGCCACCACCGCGGTGCCGTCGTTGAACAGCGATTCGCCCGCAATCTTGGTTTCCAGGCTTTCCGATGCGCCCGCGTTCTTGAGCACGCTGAGCACGGCGATCGGGTCGGTAGGGGAAATCAGCGCGCCGAACACCAGGCACCACAGCAGGCTGACCGGGTGGCCCAGCCACTGTGCGACATAGAAGAAGCCGAACCCGACCGCGGCGGTCGAGATCACCACGCCGACCGTGGCCAGCATGACCACGGCCCGGCGCTGGCGGCGCATGCGTGAGAGGTCGACGTGCAGGGCGCCGGCGAACAGCAGCAGGCTGAGCAGGCCGTGGAAGACCACGTCGGAGAAATCGATCTGGGCCACGAGCTTGCGGGCCTGCGCGACCATTTCGGGGTGGTTGAAGCCGAGGATGGACACGCTCAGGCAGGTCACCAGCCCGACGGCGGTGATGCCCAGGGTGTCGGGCAGCTTGATGAAGCGGTGGTTGATGACGCCGAAAATGGCGATGAGGGTGAAAAGGGCGCCAGTCCCTTGGAATACAGTCATGCGGGGAGTTCTCCTTGCAGATGGGTGATGCGGGTGTTTCAAGCATTACAAGCGTTACAAGCACTAGCGGCACTAGCGGCACTAGCGGCACTACTGGCAGTCCGCGTCGGGTGCGACGCTATGTGGATTTTGTGCCACATCAACCATATCAGCAATTGGGAAATTTCTTCAAGTGGCGCCCGCCTGACAAAAAAAAGAGGTTCAGCCGCCGCTGAACCCCCTTGCTTACCTGGCTCGCCGCTGCGTCAGCGGTTCAAGCCCTGGACCCTATCGCGCCGCCATGCGCCCTGGCCAGGCGGAACTGGCCTACCGCATCGGCGAGCTTGTTGGCTTGCTCATGCAGGAAACCGGCGGCCGCCGAGGCTTGCTCGACCAGCGCCGCATTCTGCTGCGTTGCCCCGTCGAGCTGGCTCACGGCCTGGTTGACCTGCGTGATGCCCACGCTTTGCTCGCTGCCGGCATTCGAGATTTCGCGCAGCACCTGCTCGACCTGCTTCACGCTGGCCACGATGCTGTTCATGGTCTCGCCGGCGTCCCGCACCAGCTCCGCGCCCGAGTCCACCTTGGCCACCGATTGGCTGATCAGTCCTTTGATTTCCTTGGCGGCCTGCGCGCTGCGCTGGGCCAGCGTGCGGACTTCGCCAGCCACCACGGCGAATCCGCGTCCCTGTTCGCCGGCGCGGGCGGCTTCCACGGCAGCGTTGAGCGCCAGGATGTTGGTCTGGAAGGCGATGCCGTCGATGACCCCGATGATGTCGTGGATCTTGGCGGAGGCGGTCGAGATTTCCTGCATGGTGGTCACCACGCGAGAGACGGCATCGCCCCCCCGGTTGGCGACCTGGGAGGCCGCGGCCGCCAGCTCGCCGGCGCGCACGGCGGCCTCGGCCGAGTTTTGCACGGTGCCGGTGAGCTCGTCCATGGCAGCCGCTGTCTGCTCCAGGCTGGCTGCGGCTTGCTCGGTACGCGAGGACAGGTCGATATTGCCCTGTGAGATTTCGGCGGTTGCCGTGCGAACCGATTCGCTGCTGTCCCGGATATCGATCAGCACCGTGGCGAGCTTGTCGGCAAACTGGTTGAACGCGCGGGCGATCTGCGTGACCTCATCGTTGCCGTCGGCCGGCAGGCGCTTGGTCAGGTCGCCGTGTCCGGAGCCGATTTCGTCCATCGCCTCGCGCACCTGGGACAGCCGCCGGAACGCAGAGGCAGTCATGACCGAGCCGACTCCCGCGGCGAGGAAGGCCACCGCCACCAGGGTCATGAACATGGCTTGCAGCACATTGCGCAGGCCGGCCAGGGCTTCGTCCTCATCCATGGCAACCACCACTTCCCAGTCGGAGTTCTTGACCGGCTCTGCATGCAGCAGCTTGGTGGCGCCCGCGATCTTGACTGCGAGGGGCTGCTCGGGATCCGACAGGCTGGCCAGGGCGTTCGCCGTCAGGTCGGCGGACAGATCGGTGGCCGGCTTGAGGTTGAGCTTGGCGTCCGGATGCGCCACGATGCGCCCGCTCTTGTCGGCCAGGAAGGCAAAGCTGGCCGGGGTGGGGTGGATGCCGTTCACGGTGGAGGTCACGGCGTCCAGGTTCACATCGGCAGCCACCACGGCCTTCAACTGGCCATTGGCCAGCACAGGCAGGGCCAGCGTCACCACGAGCTTCTTGGTCGCGACATCTTCATACGGCTGCGTGATGACCAGCTTGCCGGCGCTGACGGCGGCCTGGTACCACGGGCGGCCCGTGGGATCGTAGTCGGCCGGGATGCCGAGGTCGCGGGAAAACACCGCATGCTTGTCCGGGTAGCCCGCATAGGCCACGACAAAGCCGCCGGATCTTTCCAGCTGCGTGACCGCGGACATGGGATCGGTGGAAAGGCTCTCCGGGGATACGGCTTGCACCATGTCGGCCCGCGCGGTCAGCCACTCGGTGATGGCTTGCGCGTTGCCTTGGGTGATGGTGGCGAGGTTTTGCCGCAGCGTGCGTTCGTCGCTGTGCTTCGTGACTACGTAGGTGATGCCGGTGGATGCCGACAAGGCGGTGACAACGATGGCGACACAGGTCGCCGTAATGCGTGTACGGAGCGAGAGAAGCATGCGCGTTGGGTAGGGGGCGGTGGTTAAAAAAGGCCTCCGACAATTTTGTTGTCGGCCAGCATGCCCCGGCTAACGGAAGGCTGGAGGGGAACTGTAGGGCTGAAACGGCAATGTGCAGACATTTCGCCGTACTAGTGCATGGCGGCGCCCCGCGGCGTGGTGAATACGCCGCTATTGCGCAACGGGACTCAGTTTCCGCACCGTCCTTACCTCAGCCGCCAACCTCAAAAAATGCCAGGAACCGACGCATGATGGGTGACAGCGCCCCGGTGCGATGCGCCACCAGCACACGGCTGGCGGCATCCTGGCCAGCCAGTGGCCGATACGTCACGCCGGGGATGCCGGTGCGCGCGTAGATCTCCGGCAGCACCGATACGCCGGCGCCGCTCGCTACCAGACCAATGATGGTGGTCGCCTCGCGCGCCTCCTGGCCGATGCGCGGGGCAAAACCCGCCCGGTTGCAAAGCGTGGTGACGTGGTCGAACAGCCCGCAGCCCAGCCCGCGGGGGAACAGCAGGAAAGGCTGTGCGGACAGCGCGCCGATATCGATCCCGGCGTCGTCCACCGGGTTTGCCAGTGCGTGCGAGGCAGGCAGCACGGCGACCAGGCGGTCGGCCAGCACTTCGTGCACGGTGACGCTGGCGGGCGGGTAGAACTGGGGCGACGGTCGCAGGAAGCCAATGTCGATCTCACCTTTCTCCAGTCCTTGCAACTGCTGGCCGGTGGACATATGCACCAGCTCCAGCATGGCGCGCGGGTGGTCCACGCGGAACTGCTGCACCGCGCGCGGAAACGCATCCTGCATCGGCACCGAGGCGGTAAAGGCCACGCGGATCTCGCCCGCCTCGCCGGCGGCCACCTGCCTGACCACCTCGCGGGCCTGCTCCAGGTTGGCGAGCGCCGCCCTGGCCTTGTCCAGGAACAGCGTGCCCGCCGGCATGAGCGCCACATGGTGGCGGGACCGGTCCAGCAGCGGGCTGCCGAGTTCGTCCTCCAGCGCCTTGATCTGGGTGCTCAGCGGCGGCTGGCTGATATGGAGCTTGCGCGCGGCCTCGCTGAAGCTCAGCGCTTCGGCCACGGCGACGAAATAGCGGAGTTGGCGGAAATCCATTGCTTATATCGAAGTGCAATAACAAGGGGTTTGAAAACGTATTGGACAGTATCACGGCAGCTGCCCAGAATGCACGCAAACGGCCTTGAGCCGCACGACAAATTGCACCATCAGGAGACAACCATGCTGCGCCGCCCCTACCTTGCCGGCTTCCTGGCCGCCGCGCTCTCGCTGGCCGCCAGCGCCGCCAGCGCCCAGACCTACCCGGCCAAGCCCATCCGGCTGGTCGTGCCTTATGCCGCCGGTGGCGCGGTGGACATCGTGGCGCGCTCGGTCGGGCAAAAGATGAGCGTGCTGCTCAAGCAGCCCATCATCGTCGACAACCGCCCGGGCGCCAGCACCAATATCGGCATGGAGGCCGTGGCCAAGGCCGCGCCGGACGGCTACACCATCATGATGGCGTCCAATAGCCTGGCCACCAATGCGGCGCTGTTCGCCAAGCTGCCGTTCGACCCCGCACGGGATTTCACGCCGGTGGCGCGCGTGGGACAGGCCTCGCTGGTGCTGGTGGTGCCGGCAAAATCCAGCGTGACGTCGCTCAAGGGCCTGGTTTCCCAGGCGCAGGCCCAGCCGGGCAAGTTCAGCTATGCCTCAGCCGGCAACGGCAGCTCGGGCCATCTCGCCGGCGAGCTGTTCAAGGAAGCGGCACACATCGACGTGCTGCATGTGCCTTACAAGGGCGGCGCGCCCGCGATCACCGACCTGCTGGGCGAGCGCATTTCGTTCATGCCGATCAACCCGCTCGAAGTCATCACCCATATCCGCGCCGGCACGCTGCGCGCCATCGCGGTGGCAAGCGACCAGCGCACGCCGCTGCTGCCGGACGTGCCGACCTCGCGCGAGCAAGGCTTGCCGGGCTTCACCGCCTCGGTCTGGTGGGGGCTGGTGGCGCCGGCCAAGACGCCGCCGGCCGTGATCCATGAGCTCAATACCGCCGCCAATGCTGCGCTGGCCGACCCTGATGTGCGCAAACAGCTCGCGCAACTGGGCGTAACCATCCTGCCGGGCACGCCTGAAGCTTTCGGCCAGTTCGTGCGCGGCGAAACCGCCACCTGGAACGGCGTCATCCGCAAGGCGGGCATCACGGCCGACTGAGGCCTCACGCGCATCCGACGATCCGACGATCCGACACGACCCAATACGATCCAATACGACCTAACAAGATCCAAGAGAGTCCCCATGTCCGACATCCAAGCCCAAGCCCAGCCGGACGCGCAGCGTCCCTCGATCCTGGTGGTCAGCGCGCACGCCGCCGATTTTGTCTGGCGTGCCGGCGGCGCCATCGCGCTGTACGCCGAGCGCGGCTACAACGTCAAAATCGTCTGCCTGTCCTTTGGCGAGCGCGGCGAGTCCGCCAAGATGTGGCGCCAGCCGGGCATGACCATCGAGCGCGTCAAGGCGGCTCGGCATGAAGAAGCGCAGCAGGCCGCCGACATCCTGGGCGCGACGCTGGAGTGCTTCGACCTGGGCGACTACCCCATGCGCGTGACCGACGCAGCGCTGCTACGCCTGGCCGATCTCTACCGCGCGCTGCGGCCCGAACTGGTGTTGAGCCACTCGCGCGAGGACATCTACAACTTTGACCATCCGCTCGCCACGCACGTCGCGCAGGAAGCGCGGGTCATCGCCCAGGCGCATGGCTACAAGCCCGAGGTGCCGGTGATCGGCGCGCCGCCTGTGTTCCTGTTCGAGCCGCATCAGCCCGAGCAATGCAACTGGAAGCCCGACGTGCTGCTCGATATCTCCTCGGTGTGGGAAAAGAAGCAGCGCGCCTTCGCCACCATGGCGGCGCAGGAGCACCTGTGGGAGTACTACACCCGCGTGGCGCTGCAGCGCGGCGCGCAGGCCGCGCGCAACTCCGATCGCAAGGTGAAGTACGGAGAAGGCTATGCGCGCGTGTTCCCGCAGGTAGCACAGAGCCTGTCATGAAGACCATCGCCTATCGCAACATCCTGCGCGCGGCCGCCGCGGACATCGACGCACTGGGCACCGCCGGTGTCGCCACGGTGCACGAGGCGCAGCGCCGCACCGGGCTGATGAAGCCATACATGCGGCCAATCCAGGCCCGCGCCGCCATTGCCGGCAGCGCCGTGACGGTGCTGATGCATCCCGGTGACAACTGGATGATCCACGTCGCGGTGGAACTGGTGCAGCCCGGCGACGTCCTGGTGGTGGCGCTGGTCAGCGACTGCACCGATGGCTTGTTCGGCGACCTGCTGGCCACCTCGCTCAAGGCGCGCGGCGCGCGCGGCCTGGTGATCGACGGCGGCGTGCGCGATGTGGCCACGCTCAATGCCATGGGCTTCCCGGTCTGGTCGCGGGCGGTTTCGGCGCAGGGCGCGGTCAAGGAAACCGTGGGCGCGGTCAATGTGCCGGTGGTCTGCGCCGGCGCCCACGTGCGGCCCGGCGACGTGATCGTGGCCGACGACGATGGCGTGGTGGTGGTGCCGCGCCCGCTCGCTGCCGAGACCGCGCGCCGTGCCGCCGAGCGCGGTGCCATGGAGGAGGGTAAGCGCGCTACGCTGGCCTCCGGCGTGCTGGGGCTGGACATGTACCAGATGCGCGAGGCGCTGGCGGCCAAGGGCCTGGTGTACGCCGACCAGACCGTGGACTGGTACAGCGGCTTCGACGAGGCCTGACCGGGCGGCCGCAGCCGGTTCGCGATCTGGTATAAGCGTCGCAGACACAAATCCAGACACGAATCCAGGCCGGGGAACCCGATGGAACTGCGCCAGCTTCAGTATTTCGTCCGCGTGGTGGAGCTTGGCAGCATGAGCCGCGCGGCGCTCGACCTCGATATGGTGCAATCCGCCATGAGCCAGCAGATCAGCCGTCTGGAGAGCGAGCTGGCCACCCGGCTGCTGCGCCGGACCACGCGCGGCGTGACGCCCACCGAGGCCGGGCTGGCCTTCTTCCGCGAGGCTCAATTGGCGCTGCGCCATGCCGAGCAGGCCAAGCGCGCCGCCCACCATGCGCGGCTGTCCGGCACGGTCAGCGTGGGGCTGGCGCCCACCACGGCTTCGGTCATCGGAGTGCCGCTGATGCGCGCCATGCGTGAGCGCTATCCGGATGTGCGCCTGCATATGGTGGAGAGCCTGTCCGGCCACCTCGGCGCCATGCTCAACGCCCGCCAGCTCGACCTGGCCGTGCTGTTCGACACCGTTGTAGCGCGCCGCTGGAGCGTGACGCCGCTGCTTGAGGAAACCCTGTTCCTGATCCGCTCGCGCCGCGCGCTGCCGGCCGAGGTTGACGCCGAGGCGCCGCTTCGGCTGCGCATGGCGCAGTTGCGGGACGTGCCGCTGATCATGCCCACCGGCCTGCATGGGCTGCGCAGCACGCTCGATGCCGCCTTCGCCCGCGTGAAGATCGTGCCGCAGGTGGTGCAGGAGGTGGATTCGCTGGCCATGCTGATGGACGCCGTGGACCTCGGGTTTGGCGCCACCCTGCAGCCCTGGGCCGCGGTGGGGCGCTATGCCGATGCGCAAGCGCGTTTCCACCTGGCCGAGATCGCGGACCCCAAGGTGCGGCGCCAGAACGTGCTGTGCAGCCTCTCCGACGACGAACTATCGCCCGCCGCGCTGGCCTTGCGCGTGGTACTGGCCGACTGCGCCCGCGAACTGGTGCGCTCCGGCGCCTGGCGGGGGGCTCGGCTGCTTGGGCCGGAGGGATGATGCACGTGCCCCGGGGGGTATCACGATTCGTGATGCCCCCATGCGATCCGGGGGCTTAGCAGGACGCTAGCGGGCCGCTACAGTGCGGGCATCCCCACCGGAACCCTCATCGTGCTGTCCATCATTCAAATCCTGGAGCCGCCCCTGCCGGCTCTCCCGAGCCTTGCCGGAGGCGCGCACCCATGATCGACGTCCTGGTCATCGGCGGCGGCAATGCCGCCTTGTGCGCGGCCCTGATGGCGCGCGAAGCCGGCGCCAGCGTGCTGCTGCTGGAAGCCGCGCCCCGCGAGTGGCGCGGCGGCAACTCCCAGCACACCCGCAATCTGCGCTGCATGCACGACGCGCCGCAAGACGTCCTGATCGAGGCCTATCCCGAAGAGGAATACTGGCAAGACCTGCTTAAGGTCACCGGCGGCCTGACCGACGAGCGCCTGGCCCGCCTGGCCATCCGCGCCTCGTCGACCTGCCGCGACTGGATGCGCAGCCACGGCGTGCACTTCCAGCCGCCGCTGTCAGGCGCGCTGCATGTGGCGCGCACCAATGCCTTCTTCATGGGCGGCGGCAAGGCGCTGGTCAACGCGTACTTCCGCAGCGCCGAAGCCCTTGGCGTCAAGGTGCGTTACAACGCCCCGGTGGACGCCATCGAGCTGGACGGCGGGCGCTTCAAAGCCGCTCGCATCGGCAGCGAGCGCATCGAGGCGCGCAGCTGCGTGCTGGCCGCCGGCGGCTTCGAGTCCAACCGCGCATGGCTGCGCGAGGCCTGGGGCCAGAACGCCGATGGTGACTGGCCGGCCGACAACTTCCTGATTCGCGGCACGCGCTTCAACATGGGCGTGCTGCTCAAGTTCATGATCGAAGCCGGCGCCGACGCCATCGGCGACCCTTCCCAATCGCACTGCGTGGCCATCGACGCGCGCGCGCCGCTGTACGACGGCGGCATCTGCACGCGGGTGGACTGCGTCTCGCTGGGCGTGATGCTCAACCGCAATGCCGAGCGCTTCTACGACGAAGGCGAGGATTTCTGGCCCAAGCGCTACGCCATCTGGGGGCGGCTGGTCGCGCAGCAGCCCGGACAGATCGGCTATTCGATCATCGACGCCAAGGCCGTGGGCCGCTTCATGCCGCCCGTGTTTCCGGGGGTGCGCGCCAACACGCTGCCGGAACTGGCGCGCCAGCTCGGGCTGGACGAGGCCACCTTCATGCGCACCATCGAGGCTTACAACGCGGCGTGCCGTGTCGGCACATTCGACCACACCGTGCTGGACGACTGCCACACCGAGGGCATCGCCCCGGCCAAGACCCACTGGGCGCGGCCGATCGATACCGCGCCGTTCTTCGGCTACGCCCTGCGCCCCGGCATCACCTTTACCTACCTCGGCCTCAAGGTGAACGAGCACGCCGCCGTGCACTTCGGCGGCAAGCCCAGCGCCAACCTGTTCGTTGCCGGCGAGATGATGGCCGGCAACGTGCTCGGCAAGGGCTATACGGCAGGTGTCGGCATGGCCATCGGCACCGCCTTCGGGCGCATCGCCGGCACCCAGGCCGCCGCCGCCGCGCTCGGGCGGCCAAACCACAACGCATTCCAGGAAGAGCAGCATGCAACATCTTGAAGCGCTGACGCGCGAAGCGGCGGCACTGGCCCAGGGCGCGCTGCCGCTCAGCGGGGACGAGGCCGAGGCCGAGGTGGGCCGCGTCATGCAGATCTGCAATGCCTGCCGTTATTGCGAAGGTTTTTGCGCGGTGTTTCCCGCCATGACGCGCCGGCTGGAGTTCGGCAAGGCCGATATCCACTACTTGTCCAACCTGTGCCACAACTGCGGCGCTTGCTATCACGCCTGCCAGTACGCGCCACCGCACGAGTTCGCGGTCAACGTGCCGCAGGCCATGGCCAAGGTGCGGGTCCAGACGTATTCCGACTACGCCTGGCCCGCCGCGCTCGGTAGCCTGTACCGCCGCGCTGGCCTGGCCACCGCGCTGGCGCTGGCAGCCGGGCTGGCGTTGTTCCTGGCGATGGTGCTTGCCATGCGTGGCAGCCTGCTGCACGCACCGCTGGCCGGCAACTTCTACGCCATCTTCCCGCACAACCTGCTGGCGGCGATGTTCGGCCTGGTGTTCGGCTGCGCGGTGCTGGCGCTGGGCGTGGGCGTGACGCGCTTCTGGCGCAGGGTCTCGCCCGGCGAGCTGCAAGGCGAGGCGCGCGGCCCGGCCATCGGCGGCGCCGCGCACGATGCATTGCGGCTGCGCTATCTGGACGGCGGCCACGGCCAGGGCTGCAACAACGCGGACGACACGTTCACGCTGTGGCGCCGGCGCTTCCACCATTTCACGTTCTATGGCTTCATGCTGTGCTTTGCCGCCACGGCGGTCGCCACCCTGTACCACTACCTGCTGGGCCTGCATGCACCGTATGCGCCCACCAGCCTGCCGGTGTTGCTGGGCACGGCCGGCGGCATCGGCTTGCTGATCGGCCCGGCGGGCCTGCTCTGGCTCAACCTGAAGCGCGACCCGCGCACCGGCGATGCCGCTCAGAAGCCGATGGACCGCGGCTTTATCGCGCTGCTGTTTTTCACCAGCCTGACGGGGCTGGCGCTGCTGGCCTGGCGCGACACCGAGGCCATGGCGCTGCTGCTGGCGGTGCACCTGGGCGTGGTGATGGCGTTGTTCCTGACGTTGCCTTACGGCAAGTTCGCGCACGGCGTTTACCGCGGCGCGGCGCTGCTCAAATGGAATATAGAAAAACGCCGGCCCGGCAGCCTGGCGCTTGGTCGGCCCGATTGAGGTGTTGTGGGCTGGGCGTCAAAAGCAACTGCAGTTTCACCACCCCTGCGGGGCGGCGACCTACTTTCTTGTCTTGCCAAGAAAGTAGGCAAAGAAGGCGC
>NZ_JBXAOE010000040.1:0-72039 GCF_058802485.1 Cupriavidus sp. GW822-FHT02D05
CCATCCGGCGCGCCTTCTTTGCCTACTTTCTTGGCAAGACAAGAAAGTAGGTCGCCGCCCCGCAGGGGTGGTGAAACGGCAGTTGAAGTTGCCTTTGACGTTGAAGTCAATCAGTTGCAATTGCAGTCGCAGCAAAGCCCCCCCTTCCCCCCGCATTCTGCTGCCGCCACTGCGTCGGACTCATCCCGAACCGCTCATGGAAAACCCGGCTGAAATGCGCCGCATCGCCAAACCCCAGCGCAAAAGCAATCTCGGTAATGCTGCGCCCGGCGTCGCCACTGCCCGCCAGCCGCGCCGCCGCCTGCCGCAACCGGCGCGACAGGATATAGGCATGCGGGGTCCGCCCGGACTCACGAAACAGGTTGTACAAAGTACGGCGCGACACGTTCAGCACTGCCGCCAGCCGATGCGCCGAAAGCTCCGGATCATGCAGATGCGCATCGATGAACTCGGCCAGCCGGCGCATGCGCGCTTCGCCAAGATGCCGCGCCACGGCAGCGTCCCCGCCATCGCCAAGGGCCGGCGGCGGCGTGCCGGCGCCTTGCAGCGCCGTCTCCATCAACGACACCACGGAATCCTGCAGCACGATCTGCCCTTGATGATCCAGCAGGTGCCCCGCGCAAGTGTCATGCAGCATGGCGCCCAGCGCCGACAGCGCGATGCGCGCCGCGCCCTCCCCGCGCAGCGCCCGGCCGCCCAGGCTGGTCGCCGCCTGGCGCCAGCCGAAGGCGCGTTCCTGCGGCACCAGCAGCACCAGCACCCGGCAGCGGTCCGCCATCTCGATGCTATAGGGCTGCGCGGTATCGTAGATCGACCACATGCCTGGCTCCAGCGAGGCCTCGTTGCCGCGCTGCGCCACGCGGCTGCGCCCGCTTAGCTGCCAGAAGATCTTGAAGAAGCCCGCGTCGGATGCCGCCACGTGCCGGGACTCGCGCGCGACACGGTGCGCGTCGACATCCATGTCCGCCACCGCGCAGGCGCCGAAACGCGCATAGCTGACGTGGCAATGAAAGCCCCCGCGCGTCTGGCGCGAATAATCGAGCGGCAGGAAACTGGTGTCGATGGCTTCGCGCCATTGATCGAAGGTCACGGTGGTCAACCGCGCCGGCGTCTGCTGCAGGTGCTGCGCTGCGGGCATCAGGACATCTCCAGTAGCCGGCGGTGTCTGGGCTACATGCGGGGAACATGCAGGGAACGCGCCGGAGGCCTCGAAGGTGGTTGCAAAGCCTAATGGAAAGCCCGTGAGCCGACAATGGGAACAATCACGCAGGCGCGCCGGCCAGCGCGGCGGCAAACATGCGAAGCCAGCATCACTTGCGATGTCAGACCACGCGATAGATTTCCCAGCGCGCGGTGCCGGAGACGACGAACGGTTCCAGCTCCTTGCCCCATTGCGCGTGGGCAGGTATCGACGCGAGCCGAGCCCAGGCGCTATCCAGTTCGCCGAGGTTGCTCACCTCCCAGTCGTGGACCACCGTGGCCTCGAGCACGCCAATCGAGCCGGTCAGCAAGCGCCCGGTGACCAGGCCGACTTGCGGGGCGATCTCGCGCGCCCATGCCTGCAGGCGCTCGATGACTTCTTGCTTGTGCCCGAAACGGGCATCGATCTGCCACCTGGCTATCAACATGATGCTGCTCCTTGAACATTGGGCATTGAACATTGGCCGCAGGTGTCGCGAGGGCGGACCGCCCCGCTGCACGCGGCGGCTAGCACCCCCGCCCCACCCATGCGCTACTTTTTTGAGGGGCCACGCCACCGCGTCGCCCCCCAGTTGCACTATAGACCGGCACCGTTGGAATCACGGTTGGAGAAAGCTGGAGAGAACTTAAGCCGCTGACGCGGAAGCATTGCGCAAGATCCAGCACGAGGCGGCGGCAAGCTTCGACCGCGTATGCGTAGGCGACGTCATCGAGTGAGTATGAAACCCGGGCATGAAGCCCGAGTGTGAAGCCCGCTAGCCGAGCACCGCCCGGCGCACTTTGACCAGCGCGTCCTCCAGTGCGTCATGCGAGATGGAGCCGATCGCCAGGCGCAGCGCATGCGGCGCGCTTGGCGTGGCGGCAAACGGCTGGGCCGTCGTCACCAGGACGCCTTCGTGCTCCAGGCCAGCGGCGACGCGGTCCGCGCGCAGGTCCTCCGGCAAGGTCAGCCAGAGATAGTAGGAAGCGCGATGCGCTTTGACATCGCAACCGCGCAGCACGCGGCGCGCCAGGCTTTGCCGCAACCGCGCGTCCTTGCGCTTGCGGTCCTCGAGCTCGTCGACCAGTCCGGCCTCGATCCAATAGCAGCCCAGCGCCACGGTCAGCGTGGGCGTGTTCCAGGTCGAGACGCGGATCGCGCCCTCCAGCGCGGGCACCAGCGCAAGGGGCGCGGCGACAAAGCCCACGCGCAAGCCGGACGCGACGCTCTTGGACAGCCCCGAGACATACACAGTGCGTTCGGGCGCGTAGGTAAACACCGGCTTGGGTGCCGGCTCGGCCAGGAAGGCATAGGCGCCATCCTCGATGAGCAGGAAATCATGCTTCTCGGCAAGCTCGGCAAGCCGGACCCGGGACGGCTCAGCCATCACCGTGCCCAGCGGATTGTGCATCGTTGGCATGGCGTAGACGGCGCGCACCGGACGCCGTTTGCATAACGCTGCCAGGTGCTCCAGGTCCATGCCGTCTACCGTGTGCGGCACCGCCTCCAGGTCAAGACGGTACGTCTGCGCGAGCCGTTTCATGCCGGGATAGGTCAGCGCATCCACGGCCAGGACATCGCCCGGCTTGAGCAGCCCCATGACCGTCACGGCCAGGCCCTGCTGCGCGCCATTGACGATGAGCACCTGCTCGCCGCTCACCCGGATGCCCCGGTTGCGCAGATGCCTGGCCGCGGTCTGCCGCTCGTGCGCCCGCCCGCCCTGGGGCGCCGAATGCAGCAGCGCATCGAGGTCCCCCGAGGCCGCGATGGTACGCAGGCCATCGCGCAGCATGTCGGCCTGGCCGGGCAAGGACGGATAGTTGAAGGTGAGATCGACCGTGCCGAAACGCACCGGGTGCTGCTCCAGGCCCAGGCCGCGCGGCAGCGAGGTGTCGCGCACAAAGGTGCCCCGGCCGGTCTCGCCGACGACAAGCCCGATGGACTCCAGCTCCCGGTAGACGCGCGATGCGGTGGCCAGGGCGATGCCATGCTGCTTCATCAAGGCGCGAACGGTCGGCAATTGCGTGCCTGGCGGCAGCGCCCCCTCGCGGATGCGCCCCGCAATCTCGTCCATGATGGTTTTGTACCGGGCTGGGATCATGCCTTGGCCTGCGCGCCTTCATAGGATTGTTCTTTGTATCTAGAACAATTTTTTGTTTGTATCAGACACAAAGATTACGCTACCAGCCTCGACAACGTAAAGGGCTCCGCGGAGCTATCTGGAAACCTGGGCATGATCGAATTCGCTACCTTGTCGGTGTTCGCCGCGGCCGTGATGGTGCTGCTGCTGTCACCCGGGCCAAACATGGCCTTCGTCATGGCACACGGCGTCACCTACGGCCTCGGCGGCGGCGCGGCGGCCGCGCTCGGCATTGCCGCGGCAGACCTCGTGCTGACCGTCCTGACGGCAACCGGCATCACCGCCGTGATTGCTGCGTGGCCTCCGGCTTTCGACCTGATCCGCTATGCGGGGGCCCTGTACCTGCTGTGGATGGCCTGGAAAGCGCTGCGCCGCCCGCTGCTGCCGCTGGGCACGGTGACCCGGCAGGCCTCGTTGAAATCGGTGTTTTTCCGCTCTACGCTGAACAGCTTGCTGAATCCGAAAGCGTTGCTGTTCTTCATGGTCTTCCTGCCGCAGTTCGTGGATCCGGGAAAAGGCAACGTGGCCCGGCAGCTGATTGTCCTGGGCTGCGTGCTGACGGCGATCAGCACGGTGTTCCACGGCCTGCTGGGCGCGGCTGGCGGGTCGGCACGGCGGTTCCTGAGCCGCAACCCGCGTGCCGCCGTGTTCCAGAAATACGGGCTTGCCGTGGTGCTGGCGCTGCTGGCGCTGAGGCTGCTTGCCATGCCGAGGGTGTCCTAGCCGGCGAAGATGGCGGGCACTTCCATCCAGATCCTGAAAAGACAATACAAGAAGGACAACACGAGATGTACATCGCAGCCTTTATCTACAAGCCCGGCAAGATCGACGAAGAGTTCCAGCGGCTAAGCGCGGTCATTGACGACGTGGCGGCCAGCATTGCGGGCTTCCTGGGGGCCGAATCCTGGCGCTCGCCCGACGGAAAGCTGGCCAACGCCAGCTACTACTGGCGGGATCAGGAAGCCCTGCGGGCCTTCGCTGCCCATCCACGGCACCTTGACGCCAAGCGCCAGTACCGCAAGTGGTATGACGGCTATCACGTCGTGGTGTCAAAGGTGGAGCGCGTCTATGGCGACGGCAGCCTTGCTCACTTCACGCGGTTCGGCGAAGAAGAGAAAAAAGGCCGGTCGATCTGACCGGCCAAGCGATCCTCGCGCAAAGCAAGGTCGATATGATTGTTGGCGGCATCCTCCGTGCGCAGGATGCCGCCCAGGTGCTGCTCAGGTGTGGCTCAGGTGTGGTTTAGAAGCGGTGACGCACGCCGACGGTGGCGCCGGTCTGGTTCGCGCCCGGCAGAGCCGTGCCGGCACCGTTCAGGCCCAGGGTGGAGCCCGACTTGTTCTTCACGTAGCCAATGTTCACATAGGCATCGGTGCGCTTGGACAGCGAGTAGTCGCCCGACAGCACGTACATCCACGAATCCGCGCCGCTGTTCTTCAGGTCGGTGTAGTATGCCGCGCCGGTCAGCTGGAACGCAGGCGTGAACTTGTACTGCGCGCCTGCCCAGTACACATTGCTGCGGGTGACGGTGGCCGTGGCGCTGGCCGTGCCGTCGTCGCGCAGCCAGCGATAGCCGGCAAACACCTTGGCATCGCCGAAGGCATAGGACGCGCCGATGGCCGCGCGCTTGGCGCTGCGGTCCTTCAGTGCCACCGACGAGCCCTGGAACTGGTCATACGCCGCGCCGACCGAGAAGCTGCCAACAGCGTAGGCCAGGCCCGCGCCGTAGTTGCGGCCCACCTTGCTTTCGCCCGGCACTTCGCTGCCGTTGGTCACCGTGGCATCGCGCCCGGTGCTGTAGAAGCCGGTAGCCGTCAGGCCGCCGAACTTGCCCGTGTACTTGAAGGCGTTGTCGGCACGGCCGTTGAACAGCGAGTCGACACTATTGAGCGAGTAGCGCGGGCCAACGGCCATCGGGTCATAGGCGCCGAACAGGTCGTACAGCGCGTTTTGCTGGCGACCCAGCGTCACTGCGCCGAAATTGCCCTGCAAGCCAACGTACGACTGGCGGCCGAACAGGCGGTTGCCCTGGCCCGAGGCGCCGGTATCGATATCGAAGCCGCTTTCCAGCACGAAGATACCCTTCAGGCCACCGCCCAGGTCTTCGCTGCCGCGCAGGCCCCAGCGCGAGCCCGACAGGTTGCCGGAGTTCATGCGGGTAACGGTGCCACCCGCGGAGCCGGTGGCCGGCATGTGGTTGATGACTTCGATGCCAACGTCGGCGATGCCGTACAGCGTGACGCTGGACGAGGAGGTTTGGGCGAACGCTGCGCCGGAGGCTGCGGCAGCAGCCGCGGCAGTCATTGCAAGGAGAGCTTTCTTCACTGATTTTCTCTGTCTTATGGATGGATGAGGCAGTCTTCCGCCAGCCGCGGGCAACCATGCGATAGACGCCATGAACCGCACCCGTGGCGGCAGACCGCATTGTCGATGCCTTATGTGAAAGCTTGATGTCGCTTTGCATGGCTACATGTCTGCATGACTGCAATTGCAATCATCCAGGCACGCCCCACGCTGCAGCGATCCGGCGGGATATAGCACAACGTGATGCAAATGGATTTCCGCGAGTCGCCGGCAGCGGGTGAGCAGTGCACCACTTGGCTGCTGCATGGCTTGAGATCCGCCGCAGAAGTTCCCTGCTCCATGGATTTCCGGCGCTAGGGATTACGCGTAGCCACGAGAAATTCTCTTCAACATCGCTGCCCCGAAAGCCGATTGCAAGCCGTCGGAAAGCCGTTTGGAAGATGCCGTTCCTACAGTCTCGACACCCGCTCACGCCCGCGATGAAGTCGCGGTAAGGCAAGGGCGTAAAAACAGGAGACGGAGAGACCACCTCATGCATCGACACACCAACGCACGCTACCGTTCGGGTAGCCGGACCAGAGGGGATCTGCAATGAACACCCCCTCGCGTTTCAAGAAGGACTACTACGGCGGTGGGCTGATGACGCTGATCGGGCTCGCCACGCTAGTGGCCGGCCTGCAATATCGCACCGGCACCCTGAGCCACATGGGGCCTGGGTTCTTCCCGGCAGCGGTAGGGGCGCTACTGGCGATCGTCGGCGTGCTCATCGCCATCTCGGCGCGCAAGGAGCCACCGGCGCAAGCCCAGGCATCCGGACACGGGCATGGCGCCGGCCTGCCGGATCTGCGCGGATGTGCCTGCATCATCCTGGGCGTGCTCGCCTTCTTGCTGCTGGGCAAATATGGCGGCCTGATCCCCGCCACCTTCGCCATCGTGTTCATCTCGGCGCTGGGCGACCGGAGCAATACCGTGAAGCAAGCCGCCATCCTGGCACTGGCGATGTGCGTCATCGCCACGGTCGTGTTCTGGTGGGCGCTGCAGTTGCAGCTGCCGCTGTTTGCCTGGGGGGTCTGAACATCATGACCGCGAACGCTCTGCATGATCTCTGGTTCGGCTTTGGCGTTGCCTTCCAGGGCTCCAACCTGATGTGGTCCTTCTTCGGCGTGCTGATGGGAAACCTGATTGGCGTGCTGCCCGGCATGGGCGCGCTGTCGGCCATTTCCATCCTGCTGCCGCTGACCTATGCCATGCACCCGGTACCCGCCATCCTGATGCTGGCGGGGATCTTCTATGGCTCGCAATATGGCGGCGCCATCGGCGCGATCCTGCTCAACCTGCCCTCGCACCCGCCGCATGCGGTCACCTGCCTGGACGGCTATCCGATGACGCGCGCCGGCAAGGGCGGCACGGCGCTGGGCATCACCATGATCTGCTCATTCTTCGCCGCGTCGGTGGGCATCATCGTGATGATCTTCGCCTCGCCGCTGCTCACCGAGATTTCCTTCAAGTTTGGCCCAACCGAGATCTTCTCGATCATGCTGCTGGGCTTGCTGGCAGGCTCCACCATGTCGCGCGGCTCACCGCTGAAAGGCGTGGCAATGACCCTGTTCGGCCTGATCTGCGGCTGTGTCGGCACCGACGTGAACAGCGGCACCTTCCGCCTGGCGATGAACATCCCCGAGCTTAGCGACGGGCTGGAACTGGTCGCCATCGCCATGGGCCTGTTCGGCGTGGCGGACTTCCTGCTCAATGTCAACCGGATGAGCGTGATCGCCAGCAAGGCCAAGCTGCGCATCCGCGACATGCGGCCCAGCCTGGCCGAGCTCAAGACCGCCTTCTGGCCCATGGTGCGAGGCACCGCGGTAGGCACTGTGTTCGGCGCCATGCCCGGGACCGGCCCCACCATCACGACCTTCGTCGCCTATGCCCTGGAGCGCAAGATCTCCAAGACGCCGGAGAAGTTCGGCACGGGCATGATCGCAGGTGTCGCCGGGCCGGAAGCCTCCGCGCACTCCAAGACGCAGGTCGATTTCATCCCCACCATGAGCCTCGGCATTCCGGGCGACGCCGTGATGGCGCTGATCCTGGGCGCGCTGATGATCCAGGGCATCGCCCCGGGGCCGCAGCTGATCAGCGATCACCCCGACATCTTCTGGGGCCTGATCGCCAGCTTCTGGATTGGCAACCTGCTGCTGATCGTGCTGAACGTCCCGCTGATCGGCGTGTGGGTCAAGCTGCTGCAGGTGCCCTACCGCTACCTGTTCCCCTCAGCCATGTTCTTCATCGTGGTCGGCGTGTTCAGCACGCAGAACAGCCTGTTCGAGATCTGGGAAGTACTGGCGTTCGGTGTCATCGGGGCAGTGCTCATGTGGCTCGGGTTCTCGGTGGCGCCCATCCTGCTGGGCTTCGTGCTCGGGCCGATGGTGGAAGAGAACTTCCGCCGCTCGCTGCTGCTGTCGCGCGGCGACATGATGGTGTTCGTGCATCGCCCGATCAGCTGCGTCTTCGTCGTGCTGTCAGCCCTGCTGCTGACCGGGGTCACCTACTCCGCGTGGCGAGCCAGCCGCGGCGCAGGCAAAGGGACCGTGCTTGCCGGCGGCGAGCTTGCCGTCAACGAGTAGCCACGACGCAAGCCTGCACCGACGCGGCTAGCCCGGGAAAGGATAGTCCGCGTCGAACGCCGCGAAACGCGCCTGCAGGAACTCGATCAGGCGGCGCTGCCGGTAAGACGGAAATCGGCTCTGCAGGAACACCAGCTGCAGCGGCACGCTGTCCTGGTACCACTCGGGAAACAGCAGCACCAGGCGGGCGGCGCTGACGTCGGCCGCGACATCGAACCAGCTTTTGAAAGCGATGCCATGGCCCGCCAGCGCCCAGTCGCGCACCACCGCGCCATCATCGCTGGTGCGCCGTCCGTTCGCCTCCACTTCCAGCCGGGACTGGCGCGAGCGAAACGGCCAGCGCATGCGCGCCTGCCCGCCCGGCGCCAGGCATAGCATCTGGTGCTGCGCCAGCGCCTCGGGCGACGCGGGCGTGCCGCAACGCGCCAGGTACGCCGGCGCGGCCACCGCCACGCGGCGCGTCAGCGCAAGCTGCCGGCGCACCAGTCCCGAATCCTCCAGCCAGCCCAGCCGCACCGCCAGGTCGACATTGCTGCGATACAGGTCGGCAAGCGTATCGCCGATGGACAGCTCAAGCGAAAGCTGCGGATGCGCCACCAGGAAATCGTCCAGCCAGCCACGCAACAAGGCGCGCCCCAGGTCGGCGGGCGCCGACAGCCGTAGCGGCCCGGCCAGTTCCTCGCGCTGCTCCGCCAGTGCGCCCTCGCCCTCCTCCAGCGCCGCCAATGCCTTGCGCGCTGCCTCCAGGAACACCCGCCCCTCCTCGGTCAGGCGCATGCGGCGGGTGGTGCGAGCGAACAGGCGTGCGCTCAGGCGTTGCTCCAGGCGAATCAGGGCCGCGCTGGCGGTGGCGGCGGTCCGGTCCAGTTCGCGCGCGGCCGCGGAGAGGTTTTCAAGCTCGGCCGTGCGGACAAAGAGTTTCAGGTCGTCTAGGGAGTACATTCAAAGCAGGTTTGATAACCATAGTTCTTGTGACATGATTATCAAACTGCACTAGCACAGTAGCAAGTGTGCATTCGCGAGGGGGGCGTCTCGCTCCGGTAGCCCCCATATGATCCACGAGTGCTTCCGGAGGATCCAACTATGCAAGTCTTCAAATGGGGCGACAGCCTGGCTATCCGCTTGCCCAATGAATTGGCGGACGTGCTTGATCTGCATGAAGGCGACGACTTCGAAGTCGTCGTTCGCAACCGTGATGTGCTCCTGGTACTGAACAAGCCTGGCAGGGCCGCCCATCTGGCCAAGCTCCGGCAGTTCCGGGGGCGCCTGCCGCCCGATTTCAGGTTTGACAGGGACGATGCCAACACGCGCGCATCAGGTACGCATTGCTGAGAGTCATCATGCAGGGCGACGTGATCGCCATGGGCATGCCGCCGGTATCCATGAAACCGGGCGACAGGATCGAAATCGATATCGGAGGCATTGGTGGACGAGCGCTTGAGGCGCGCATCACCTCAAAGGCGCCCCGCCAGCTCCGCGGCCGCTTCCTCGTCGGTGCGCTCGAAGCGCAGCGGCGTCACCGAAACGGCGCCACGGCCGACCACCACCGCCTCGCTGTCGTCGGTGTCCGGCTGCGGGCCGCGCGAGAACTGCAGCCAGTGATACGGGATGCCGCGCGGGTCGACATGGGCCCGCACGGCAAGATCCTTGACAAGGCCAACGCCCTGGCGGGTGACGGTGAGCGGGCCGGCGGACCCGGGCTCCACATCGGGGAAGTTGACGTTCAGGCAGGCCTGCTGGTTCCAGCCGGCGGCAAGCAGGCGGCGGATCACGCCGGGGGCCAGCGCGCGCGCCGTTTCCCAGCGCACCGCGTTGCGATCGGTGAAGGCCTGGCTCAGCGCAATGGCCGGGATGCCCAGCAGCACGCCGGTCATGGCGGCGCCCACGGTGCCAGAGAACACGGTTTCGAGGCCGAGGTTGGCGCCACGGTTGATGCCCGACAGGACCAGGCTCGGCGGGGTGTCGGCCATCAGGTGCCGGGCGGCCATGACGACGCAGTCGCCCGGGGTGCCGCTCACGCCAAAGCGGCGCTCGCCCTGCTGGCTGATGCGCAGCGGCGCGTGCAGGCTCAGTGAGTGCGAGGTGCCGCTCTGGTCATGCTCGGGCGCGACTACCCAGACCTCGCGCGCCAGCGTTGCCGCCACGGCTTCGAGCACGGCCAGCCCGGGGGCGTCGATGCCGTCATCGTTGGTGAGGAGTACGCGTTCCAATAAGGGTTCGGACATGGTGATAGAGGACCGTAGGTTGACGAATGCTGCGCTGCCTTGCGCGGCACGCTGCGTGCGGCATGGCAGCCGGGGCTAACGCCAGACTATAAACCGAAGCCGTGACGGTTCGGCCACGCGTTGCCGGATTTGCCAAGACAGGACGGCATCGGGCGACTAGCCTGCAGCCCATTGTCGATCATTGCCGCGCCCGCGCGCCGCCGGCGCGCTGAAACACCATGCCCTCATCCCGCTTCAGCGTCCCCGCTTCGGCCGCCTGGTTGTCCAGCCTGGCTTTTGTCCTGATCTGGTCGACCGGATTCATCGTGGGCCGGGCCATCGTGCCCGTGGCCCAGCCCAGCCTGTTCCTGCTGGCCCGCTTCTCCCTGGCGGCCGTACTGTTCGCAGCTGTGGCCGTGGCCGGCGCAGCGCGCTGGCCAGCGCTGCGCGAAGTGCCGCGGCACTTGCTGGCGGGCGCGCTCCTGCACGGCAGCTACCTGGGCGGCGGTTACTGGGCCATCGCGCATGGCCTTGCGCCGTCGGCCATGGCCTTGCTCGGTGCATTGCAACCGCTGCTGACCGCGCTGCTGGCAATCCCGCTGCTGGGGGAGTTTCCGTCCCGGCAGGGCTGGGGCGGGCTTGCACTGGGCTCCCTGGGCGTAGTATTGGTGGTGGCACCCGCCACCCTGGCCAGCGCACCCAGCCCCGTTTCGCCGTGGGTGGTACTGGTGGCGGTCATCTCCATCCTCTCCATCACCATGGGCACGATCCTGCAGAAAACCTCGATTGCCGCGGCCGACCTGCGCGCCAGCATGGCCTGGCAGAACGTGGGCGGTGCCCTGGTGGCCGGCGCGCTGGCATGGCTGCTGGGCGAGTCGCACTGGCAGCCGGGCATGGCGCTTTGGTCCGCACTGGCCTGGGCCACGCTGGTGCTGTCGGGCCTGGGCACCTATCTGCTGGTGCGCATCGTCAGGCGCGGGCAGGCTGCCACCGCCGCGTCGCTGATGTTCCTGGCGCCGCCGCTGGCGGCGCTGCAGGCCTGGCTGCTGTTTGGCGACAAGCTCGGGGTCCTGCAGTTACTTGGCCTGCTCGTTGCCGGCATTGGGGTCTGGCTATGCCAGGCCGCCCAGGGCGCCGGGATCCCTCGCAAAACCCGCCATGCCGCCGCACGATGACGATGCTGTGCTGCTAGCCCAGGCGGGCCGGCCGGCGCCGCTGGTGGAGACCCGCGTCTACCAGCCAGAACGGGAGTGGCATCGCCATGACTACCATCAGGTCCTGTTCGGACTGGACGGTGCCTGCGAGCTGGAAATCGGCGGCCACCTGCACCGGCTCGATCCCTGCGGCGGGCTGATCGTGCCCGCCGGGGAGCGTCACGACTTCCTTGGGCTGGCCGACAACCGGCAGTTGGTGCTGGACATTCCGCCGGGCTCGCTCGCGTTGCCGGCCGCGCTGATGGACCGGCCCAAAGCGTTTGCCATCACGGACGGCTGGAGCGA
Source organism: Cupriavidus sp. GW822-FHT02D05 (assembly GCF_058802485.1). Lineage (NCBI taxonomy): Bacteria > Pseudomonadati > Pseudomonadota > Betaproteobacteria > Burkholderiales > Burkholderiaceae > Cupriavidus > Cupriavidus sp. GW822-FHT02D05. Next base: position 11,949 of record NZ_JBXAOE010000040.1, read on the forward strand.
ACGCGTGCGGCGCCTGGCTACGCTGCCTCAGGCAACCAGCTCCCGGCAACATCACTGGCAACTGGCCGCTACTCTTGCCGCCGACCTGGCGCAGGCGTTGGGCGTGGGCGGCCAAGCCCAGCCCACGCATTTTCCGCTGGCGCAAATCGACGCCTACCTGCGCCAGCACCTGGACGCGCCACTGCGGGCCGACCAGCTCGCGGCGCAGTTCGGCTGGAGCGTGCGGCGCTTCCATACCCTGTTCTGCGACGCCTTTGGCGATACGCCGCATCGCTACCAGACACGCCTGCGGCTGGACCAGGCCGCGCGCCTGCTGGCGGACCGGGCCCAGCCGCTGGCGGATATCTCGCTGGCCCTAGGCTTTCCCGACCAGACCACCTTTACGCGCAGCTTCACCCAGCGCTTCGGCATGCCACCGGGGGCATGGCGCGCGGGCCTCGGGCTGGCGAACATCGCCTTGCCGGCATCGCGCTAGCGCGCGAGCGGCGGTCCAGCACCAGGGCTAAGTCCCCCCTGCGTTGCCTTTCCATGCAGTACCCTGCGCGTGCCGTGATGCGGGTGTGGCACGCGCAAGCGCGCCGGCCACGCTAGAATTACCCCCGGACCATCAACCGCCAGGGGAGCAGGATGTCAGACGCGCTTGCCACACCCAGCAGGACCAGCGAGGCGAGCACCGAGGCCAAGGCCGCCGCCGTGGTCGCTGCCCTCGCCAAGGCCGAGATCGACCAGGCCGACCATGCCATGCGCAACTGGACCGACCCCGAGCCCGGGCCGATCCGCATCGGCTCGCCGCAGCATTTGCGCATGTTCTGCAATATGCTGCTGCAAACCCACAACCCCTACAAACCCGCCGTCATCGATTGGCCCAGGCTTGACCCGGATGCCTTGCACCGGGTGACCTCGCTGCCGATATGGGATATCGCGGTACAGACCGAAGGCCGTGCCTCCGTGCGGGTGCAGGCCTTCGCCGATACCGTGACCGCCCCCCTGCTGCGCAGCGCGCTGGAAATGGATGGTGGCGAGGAGGCACGCCACAAGGTGGTGCTGTCGAAACTGGTAGAAGCCTACGGCATCGCCCTGGCACCCGAGCCTGAGTACCGCCCGCCGGCTGACGTGGAGTGGGGCTGGCTGGTCACAGGCTACAGCGAGTGCATCGATAGTTTTTTTGCCTTTGGCCTGTTTGCCGCGGCCAAGCGCTCAGGCTTCTTCCCCGTGGAACTGGTGGAAACGTTCGAGCCGGTCATCCAGGAGGAAGGCCGCCATATCCTGTTCTTCGTCAACTGGGCGGCATGGTATCGCCGCAACCTGCCCTGGTGGCGGCGCCCGCTTTACACGCTCAAGGTGATGCGGGTGTGGGCCTTCCTGATCTGGGAGCGCGTCGGCATTGCGCGCGGCATCGATGCCGACGGCGTGGCCAAGGACGCCAATTTCCCCATGAACAGCACGTCCTCGCTAGCCGAAGCCCTGTCGCCGCGGGCGATGATCGAGCTTTGCCTGGCCGAGAACGACCGCCGCATGGCCGGCTACGATCCGCGCCTGCTGCGCCCTGAAACCGTGCCCAAAGTTGCCCGGCTTGCCCGGCGCCTGTTGCGCTGATGCGTGATGCGCTGATGCCGTCGCTGCCCTACCCATCCTGTCCTGGAGTTTTTTGAGATGTTTGTGTTGTCCCTGATCTCGCTCGCCATCTGGTGCGTGCTGCTTGCCGGCCGTGCCGGCTTCTGGCGAGTGCGCAAGCCCGGCCCCGCGCCCGCGCCCGCGCAATGGCCTGAGGTGGTTGCCATCATCCCGGCTCGCAACGAAGCGGACGTGATTGGCGGCGCCGTGGCCAGCGTGCTGGGCCAGGACTATCCGGCAGCGCTGCGGCTGGTGGTGGTGGATGACCATAGTACCGACGGCACCGCCGACCTCGCGCGCAGCGCCGCGGCAGCGCTGGGCAAGGCGGATGCGCTGACCGTGATCACAGCGCGCGACCTGCCGGCCGGCTGGAGCGGCAAGGTCTGGGCGCAGTCCGAAGGCCTCGCAGCCGCCGACAAGGCAGCGCCCGGAGCCGGCTGGGTATGGCTGACGGACGCCGACATCCACCACGGCAATGGCGTGCTGGCCCAATTGGTGGCGCGTGCCGCGCACGAGCAGCGGGACCTGGTGTCGTTGATGGTGCGGCTGCGCTGCGCATCGTGGTGGGAACGGCTGATCGTCCCGGCCTTTGTGTTCTTCTTTGCCAAGCTCTACCCATTTGCGCGAGTGAACAATCCGCGCAGCGGCGTGGCGGCGGCCGCCGGCGGCTGCATGCTGGCGCGCCGTACCGCGCTGGCCCGCATTGGCGGATTTGCCGCGATCCGGGGCGAACTGATCGATGACTGCAGCCTGGCCGCCTGCATCAAGCAAGGCGGCTCGATCCGCCTTGACCTGGCCGACGACAGCATTTCCGTGCGCCCCTACGATGACTGGCGCAGCCTGTGGGACATGATTGCCCGCAGCGCCTACACCCAATTGCATTACTCGCCGCTGCTGCTGGCCGGCGCCGTGGCCGGCATGGTCCTCACCTACCTGGCGCCGCCCTTGCTGGCGCTCGGCGGCGGCCTGCGGCTGTGGCCGGCATGGGCCGCCTGGCTGGCCATGGCGCTGGCCTACGTGCCCATGCTGCGTGAATACCGCCAGCCGCTCTGGCTGGCCCCCCTGCTGCCGGTGACGGCGTTGTTCTACCTCGGCGCCACGGTCGACTCCGCGCGCCGCTACTGGCTGCGCAAAGGCGGCCAGTGGAAGGGACGCGCGCAGGCGCCCCAACGGGGCTGACCGTCGGGGCTTAACCCATTAACCCAGGTAGCCAGCGCTACGGAACCAGTCGAGCGCCTCGCTCAGCCCTTGTTGATATGGCCGCGCCTGGTAGCCTAGCGCCAGGCGGGCTTTCTCCGAGCTGAAGAACATCCGGTACTTCGACATCGACAGGCCGTCCGCTGTCAGGAAAGGCTCCTTGCCGGTCATGCGCGCCACCGCCTCCGCCGCGTAGGCGAGCGGGTAAAGCGGCCAGCGCGGCAAGCGCATGGTTGGGGCGCGCCGCCCCGTCATGGCAGCAATATCGGCCAGCATCTGTTGCAGGCCCACGTCCTGCCCGCCGAGGATGTAGCGTTCGCCGGTCACGCCGCGCGCCAGCGCCTGCATATGGCCTTCGGCCACGTCGTCCACATGCACCAGGTTGAGGCCGGTATCGACGAAGGCGGGAATCTTGCCGGTGGCGGCCTCTACGATGATGCGGCCCGTGGGCGTGGGCCGCACGTCACGCGGGCCGATCGGCGTGGAGGGGTTGACGATCACGGCAGGAAGCCCGTCGCGGGCCACCATGCGCTCCACCACGCGTTCGGCCAGCACCTTGCTGCGCTTGTAGGCGCCAATCGCCTCATGGCCGGCCATGGCGGCCTCTTCGGTCACCGGCGCGGTGGCGCCCGCGACGCGCAAGGTAGCCACGCTGCTGGTGTAGACGATGCGCTCGACCCCGCAAGCTAGTGCCGCACCCATCACCGTCTCGGTGCCAGCCACATTGGTGCGCACGATTTCCTCGGGATCCGGCGCCCACAGCCGGTAGTCCGCCGCCACGTGGAAGAGATAGCGCACCCCTCGGAGCGCGCTTTCCATGGCGCGCGCGTCGCGCATGTCGCCCTCGGCGATCTCCACGGGCAGGCCCTCCAGGTTGCGGCGCGGGCTGCCGGCGCGTACCATCGCCCGTACGCGAAAACCGCGCGCCAGTGCCTGCCGCGCCACTGCCGAGCCGAGAAAGCCGGATGCGCCCGTTACCAGGACGTAGTCCCCTGAACTCATTTCACCCACCGAAAAACCCTCAAAGTGTTGCTGGCTGTAGCCAGGTGCCAGGCAAAGGTTGCCGCACCGGTATATAGTAACCACCGTATGACGGGAAAGTGATTCCGGAATATCAACTTATGCTGAACCCGTTGACTGGGTCGGGGGGCCTATCTTTATGCAGGTGATTCTTGCTCAACCCCGCGGTTTTTGTGCTGGTGTGGTGCGCGCGATCGAGATTGTAGACCGTGCCCTCGTCAAACACGGAGCCCCGGTGTTCGTGCGACACGAAATCGTGCACAACAAGCACGTGGTCGAAGGGTTGAGACGCAAGGGCGCGCAATTTGTGGAAGAACTGGACGAAGTGCCGACCGGCGCCGTCACCATCTTCAGCGCGCATGGTGTCTCCAAGGATGTCGAGAGCGATGCCAGGACCCGCCAGCTGCACTCGATCGACGCGACCTGCCCGCTGGTGATCAAGGTCCACACCCAGGGGCGTCAGTACGCCGCCAGTGGCCGCACCGTGATCCTGATCGGCCATGCCGGCCATCCGGAGGTCGAGGGCACGATGGGGCAAATTCCCGGCAAGGTAATCCTGGTGCAGAGCGAGGCGGAAGTCGCACTGCTCGACCTGCCCGCAGACACCCCGGTTGCCTACGTGACCCAGACTACGCTCAGCGTGGACGACACACGTAATATAATTGCCGCCCTGAGCCGGCGTTTTGCCAATCTGGTCGGGCCGGATACGCGTGACATCTGCTACGCCACGCAAAACCGCCAAAGCGCCGTGCGCGAGCTCTCCAAGCAGGTGGAAGTGATCCTTGTGATCGGCGCCACCAATAGTTCCAACTCCAACCGCCTGCGTGAAATCGGCACGGAGAGCGGTGTGCCCAGCTATTTGATTGCCGATGGCAGCGAACTGAACCCCGAGTGGGTGCGCGGCGTCGAAGTCGTTGGGATCACGGCCGGCGCCTCCGCCCCCGAGGAAATGGTCAAGGACGTGATCGCCACGTTGCGCCAGCTCGGCCCGGTGGACGTATCGGTCATGGATGGCCGCGAGGAACACGCCGAATTCCGCTTGCCAGCCGAGCTGGCCGATCCGTCGCCGCGCAGGCAGGCAGCCGGCACGGCCACCGCCGAAGCCGCGTCGCAGCCGGACCCGCAAACCGCCGCTGGCTAACGCCCGGGCGCCCCTATAACAAGGAAGTACATTTTGGCCATTCCCTTTTTGCAGGTTGCCCGCGTGGGCGCCTATGTCGTCAAGCAGCACCTCTCGGGCAACAAGCGCTATCCGCTCGCGCTGATGCTCGAGCCACTGTTCCGCTGCAACCTGGCCTGTAACGGCTGCGGCAAGATCGACTATCCGGATCCCATCCTGAACCAGCGCCTGTCCATCGAGCAGTGCCTGGGCGCGGTCGACGAATGCGGCGCACCGGTGGTGTCCATTGCCGGTGGCGAGCCGCTGCTGCACAAGGACATGCCCACCATCGTCAAGGGCATCATTGCGCGCCGCAAGTTTGTGTACCTGTGCACCAATGCGCTGCTGATGGAAAAGAAACTGGACCAGTACGAGCCGAGCCCGTACTTCGTCTGGTCGGTGCACCTGGACGGCGACCGCGAGATGCACGACCGCTCGGTGAGCCAGGAAGGCGTGTACGACCGTTGCGTCGAAGCCATCGCCGCGGCCAAGAAGCGCGGCTTCCGCGTCAACATCAACTGCACGCTGTTCAACGATGCCGAGCCGGAAAAGGTCGCCCGCTTCTTCGACTCCGTGAAGGCCATGGGCGTGGACGGCATCACCGTCTCGCCGGGCTACGCCTACGAGCGCGCGCCCGACCAGCAGCACTTCCTGAACCGCGGCAAGACCCGCCAGCTGTTCCGCGACATCCTGTCGCGCGGCCGCGCCGGCAAGAACTGGGCGTTCAGCCAGTCCACGCTGTTCCTGGATTTCCTGGCCGGCAACCAGACCTACAAGTGCACGCCCTGGGGCAATCCGGCGCGCACCGTGTTCGGCTGGCAGCGTCCGTGCTACCTGCTGGGCGAAGGCTACGTCGACACCTTCAAGGAACTGATGGAAGGCACCGACTGGGACGCCTATGGCGTGGGCCACTACGAGAAGTGTGCCGACTGCATGGTCCATAGCGGCTTTGAGGCCACCGCGGTAGCGGACACCATCGCGCACCCGCTCAAGGCGTTGGGCGTGAGCCTGCGCGGCGTGCGTACGTCGGGCCCGATGGCACCGGATATCGACCTGACCCAGCAGCGCCCGGCCGAGTACGTGTTCTCGAAGCACGTGGAGATCAAGCTCGAAGAGATCGGCCGCGCGAAGCCTTCCAAAGCAGCCAACGACGCCGCGGCACGCAAGGCCGCTGCGCACTAAGCCGAAGGCCGGCCAGCAAAAAGGCTCGCCCCCCGGGTACCGCGCGTACCCGGGGGGCGAGCCTTTTGTGTCTGGCGTTGTCGCTGACGCGCTGGCTCAGGCCCGGCGCTCAGGCGTCGGCGGACTGGCGTGCGTTGTGGTTGGCCAGGTACTTGAGCAGGCCGTCGATGCCGTTGCGCGCGACGATATCGGCGAACTGGCGGCGGTACACCTCGATCAGCCAGGCGCCCATCATATTGATGTCGTAGATCTTCCAGCCGTTGCCGCTGCGCTGCAGGCGGTAATCGATCTGCATTTCATCGCCGTTGTTCAGCACGCGTGTCTCCACCACGACATCCGTGGCGCCGCTGGCGGCCAGCGTCGGCTTGTAGCTGAACTTCACGTTCTGCTCGCGCAGTTGCGACAGCGAGACCGCGTAGCTGCGCACCAGCAAGGTCTGGAACTGCTCGTACAGCTGCTTTTGCTGCTCGGGCGTGGCATTGCGCCAGGCGCTGCCGACCGCCAGCCGGGTGGTGCGCTCAAAATCGGCGTACGGCAGGAACTGGCGCTGCACGACCGCGGTGATCTTGGCGAGGTCGCCGTTGCGGGTGTCGGGGCTGGACTGGATGGTGCCGATCACGCCCTCGACCGCCGCACGTACCAGGCGGTCCGGCGAGGACCTGTCAACCGTTTGCGCTTGCGCGGGGCAAACCATGGCCACTGCGGCAAGCGGAACGAGGGGGATGAGGGGAACGAGGGCCTGGAAAGCAATACCGTGTTTCTTCATGCGAATTTGGACCTGAAAATGCCAGTCGGTTCGCCGCCGGCAACGCCCGGCAGACTTGCCAGGAAAATCAAACAGGAAATGCGCCGCGCTGCGCCGCTGCAGGGCTGCAGCCCGGTCCGCGCGCACGTGCCGGGGCAGTATAGCGCACCGGCGCGCGCGCTCCGCGCAGCGCCACACCGCGCCGTCCCGTTATACTCGCGGCTGCCACTTTGCGCCCTGCTTTGCGCCTTTGACTACGCGCGTCATTGCGCACCACACCGTTACTGCTCCCTATATCGCCCATGTTGACGTCGTTGGTCATCCGCATTGTCCAGTTTTCCACCCGCCGCGCATGGCCCGTCATCGCGCTGGCGTTGCTGCTGACCCTCGTCAGCGGCGCCTATGTGGCCGGCCATTTCGCCATCAATACCGATATCAGCCGCCTGCTCGAGTCGGACCAGCCCTGGGCGCGCCGCGATGCCGCCGTAAGCGCCGCGTTTCCCCAACGCGACCAGATGATCCTGGCGGTGGTACAGGCGCCGGCGCCCGAGCTGGCGAACGCCGCCGCCAATGAGCTGGCTGACGCGCTCGCCAAGCAAGGCAAGCTCTTTCGCGCCGTCAGCCAGCCCGGTGGCGGCGAATTCTTCGAACGCAACGGCCTGCTCTTCGTCGATACCGCCAAGCTGCGCGACGTTACGTCGGAGCTGACCCAGGCGCGGCCGCTCCTGAACGCGCTGGCGCACGACCCGACCCTGCGCGGCCTTTCCGATACGCTATCGACCACGCTGTCGCTGCCGCTGCAACTGGGCCAGGTCAAACTGGGCGACATGGCCAAGCTGCTCGGCAAGAGCGCGGATACGGTCGACCGGGTACTCGCTGGCAAGCCGGGCGCCTTGTCCTGGACCGGGCTGGTGGATTCGAGCCAGGAGCCCGCCCCGGGCCACCCCGCCACGGCGTTCGTCGCGCTCAGCCCCGTGCTTGACTACGCTGGCCTGCAGGCCGGCGCGGATGCCGCCGATGCCATCCGCGCCACGGCCACCAAGCTGGGCCTGGCACAGCGCTACGGCGCCCAGGTACGCCTGACCGGCTCGCAGGCGCTGGCCGACGACGAGTTTGCCTCGGTCAAGGAAGGCGCGGCCTTCAATGGCGCGCTGACGGTGCTGGTGGTGATCCTGATCCTGTGGCTGGCGTTGCGCTCCAAGCGCCTGATCCTGGCCGTGCTGGCCAGCCTGGCGGTCGGACTGGCCATCACCGCGGCCCTCGGGCTGGCCATGGTGGGCGCGCTCAACATGATCTCCGTGGCCTTTGCCGTGCTGTTTGTCGGCCTGGGCGTGGATTTCGGCATCCAGTTTGGCGTGCGCTACCGCGCCGAGCGCCATGTGCATACCGATATCCCGGACGCGCTGGCCAGCACGGCGCGGGCAGTCGGCGTGCCGCTGGCGCTGGCCGCGGCTTCCACCGCGGCGGCCTTCTTCTGCTTCCTGCCCACCAACTATCGCGGCGTGGCCGAGCTGGGCCAGATCGCCGGCGTGGGCATGCTGGTGGCGTTCCTCACCACCATCACGCTGTTGCCCGCCCTGATCACCGTGTTCCGCCCGAAGGACGAAGTGGGACGGGTCGAAGTGCCTGGCTTTAAATGGCTGGCGCCCGCCGACGATTTCTTCGAGCGCAATCGCAAGCGCGTACTGCTTGCAACCGGCGCCCTGATTCTGGCGGGGTCGCCGCTGCTGATGCACCTGCGCTTCGACTTCGATCCGCTGCACCTCAAGGATCCGCATTCCGAGTCGATGGCCACCTTGCTCTCGCTCAAGGACGCGCCCCAGGCAGGCACCGACAACGTCAGCGTGCTGGCGCCCTCGCTGGCCGCCGCGCAGGACGCCGCCGCCCGCCTGGCAGCGCTGCCGGAAGTCTCGCGCGCCGTCACGCTGCAGACCTTCATCCCCGACGACCAGCCAGCGCGGCTCGCCTTGATCGCCGCCGCTTCGGCCAGCCTGATGCCGGTGTTGACGCAGGCAACGGCCACCCCTGCCAACGATGCCAGGCTAGTCAATTCGCTCAAGAACGCGGCACGCCAGCTCGCGCTTGCCGCGGACGAGCACCCCGGCCCGGGCGCCGCCGAGGCGGCGCGCCTGGCAGCCTCGCTGCGAAAACTGGCCGCCGCGGACGCGGCCACGCGCGAGCGCGCCGAGCAAGCCATCGCCCAGCCGCTGCGCCTGGCGCTGGCGCGGCTGCAGCGCGCGCTAGCGCCACAGCCGATCGCCCGCGAAACCCTGCCGCCGGCACTGGTGCGCGACTGGGTTGCCCCGGATGGCCAGGCGCTCGTCAGCGTGAGCCCCAAGCTTCCCGTCGCGGCCACGCCAGGAGACGCCTCCAGCACCGGCGACAGCGATGCGCGCGACGCCGCGCTCACGCGCTTTATCGACGCCGTCCAGCGCGTCGAGCCCACCGCGGTTGGCGGCCCGATCTCGATCCGAGGCTCTGCCGACACCATCATGACAGCCTTTGCCCAGGCCGGCGTGTGGGCCGTGCTGTCGATCACGCTGCTGCTGTGGATCACGCTGCGCCGCGTGGGTGATGTGCTGCGCACGCTGGTGCCGCTGCTGGTGTCCGCGCTGGTGACGCTGGAGCTGTGCGTGGTGTTCGGTATTCCGCTCAATTTCGCCAACGTGATCGCGCTGCCACTGCTGTTCGGCATCGGCGTGGCCTTCAAGATCTACTACGTGATCGCGTGGCGCGAGGGCAAGACCCAACTGCTGCAATCCCCGCTGACGCACGCCGTGCTGTTCAGCGCCGCCACCACCGCCGCCGCCTTCGGCAGCCTGTGGCTGTCCCAGCATCCGGGCACGGCCAGCATGGGCAAATTGCTGGCACTCGCGCTAGCATGCACGCTGGTCGGTGCCGTATTCTTTCAGCCGATCCTGATGGGGCGGCCGCGCGAGCGGTCGGCCCCCGCCACCGGTCCGGCCCATTGATGTCTCGTCTCCATAGAACAATGACTCACCCCGACTCTCGCCTCTCTCGCCTCCTGCCGGCGCTCTCTTTCTCGCTGTTGGTCACAGCCTGCGCCAGCGGCCCGCAAGCCAGCCCTGACGACCCCCTGGAGCCGCTCAACCGCGTTGTCTTCAAGGTCAACGACAAGGCCGACGAGTACGTCGCGACGCCGCTGGCCAAGGGCTACCGCGCCGTCACGCCGCAACCGGTGCGCACGGCGGTCACCAATTTCTATTCGAACCTCGCCGACGTCGGCAATACGGTCAACAACCTGCTGCAAGGCAAGGGCGTGGATGCGGCGGAAAGCTTCATGCGGGTGGCAGTGAACTCCGTGCTGGGCATTGGCGGCCTGATCGATATCGCCACGCCCGCCGGCATCGGCAAGCACTCCCAGGACTTCGGGCTGACGCTCGGCGTTTGGGGCGTGCCGGCCGGCCCGTACCTGGTCCTGCCGCTGTTCGGCCCCAGCTCGGTCCGCGACGGCGTTGGGCTGTATGTGAACTTCCAGCTGTCCCCGACCACGTGGGTGAACGATGAAGGCGTGAAGTGGGGCCTGTGGGGCCTGGGCTTCCTGGACGCACGGACCAATGCGCTTGGCGCGACCGATCTGCTGTCGCTGGCGGCGCTGGATAAGTACAGCTTTGTGCGCGATGCATACCGCCAGCGCAGGCAGTACCTGATCCAGGGCGGTGGAGGGAAGCTGCCGGACTATGAGGATACCGAAGCGCCGGCCGAAAGCGCGGCGCCTGCGCCTGGCGCACCGGGGGCGCCTGTCGGCGCGGAAGACAAAACGCCCGAAGGCGAAGCGAAGAAGCCCTGAGCCTGGCTTGACCCTGTCTGGCTGGCCCTGGCCTTAATCCGGGCCTTAATCCAGGCCTTAGTCCAGGCCTAAGCCAAACCCCATCCCCACCCTGCCCCTGGCGGCCAGCAGCGCAAGCCTGGCCAGCCTCGCATCCCTGCCCAGCCGGATCAGGTCCGGCACCTGTCCCGGCCCCGCCAGCAGCGCCTTGAGCAATGCCCAGATGTCGGTGCTGCCATCGGGACCCATGCCGGCCACCGCGGCGGGCGGCACTTCCCGCTGCGCGGGATCGATCACCACCCGGCAGGCGGCGAACGGCAGCCCGAATTCCTCGGCGACACGCGCTGCGATATGCGATTCCATGTCGACCGCCAGCGCACCGGTGGCCGCATGCAACGCCGTCTTGGCCGCCACCGAGGTCACAGCCTGGTCAGCGCCGGCAAGCACGCCGGAAATGGCCTCGGGCAAGGCAAGCGAAAGCGAGCGCGACCAACTGGCGTCAACGGGCCGCAATCGATTCCCATCATGGATGGCAGAGGCAACGATCACCCGGCCGGGCAACAGCGCGGGATCCAGCCCGCCGGCCACGCCAAAGCTGATCACGCCGGCGCAGGGATGCGCCAGGCGTTGCCGCAGGCCTTGCGCCAAGGCTTCGGCGCGCAGGCCGTGCAGGGTTTCAACGCCGGGGCCGGCGGCGATGCCGGCCTCGAAGCGCATGCCAGTCACCACCAGCGTGGGACCGGCATGGCGTTGCGGCAAGCTTGGCGCCGTCACATCCCCCACGCCACTGCCCGCGTGCCGTCGCGGCGCAGGTTGCGGTAGCGCGCCAGTGCCCACAGCGGGAAGAAGCGCGCGTAGCCGTGGTAGCGCAGGTAGAACACGCGGGGGAAGCCCACCGCGGTGAAGCGCGCCTCGCTCCACAGGCCGTCGGCCTGCTGCATGCGCATGAGGTAGTCCACACCACGCGCCACGGCCGGATGATCGACCTGGCCCGCGGCCATCAGGCCCAGCACCGCCCAGGCGGTTTGCGACGGCACGCTCGGCGCGGTCTCGTAGCCCTGGTAGTCGAGGCGGTAGCTGCTGCCGTCCTCGCCCCAGCCGCCGTCAGCGTTCTGGATCGAGATCAGCCAGTCGGCGGCGCGGCGCATTTCCGGCGCTTCGGGCGCCATGCCGGCCGCATTGAGCGCACACAGCGCGCTCCACGTGCCGTAGACATAGTTCGTGCCCCAGCGGCCATACCAGCTGCCGTCGGCCATCTGCTCGTCGAGCAGGTAACGCTGGGCACGCCGGAAGGCTTCGCTGCTGGCCGCGGTCTCGCCCAGTTGGGCGAGCATCGACAGACAGCGCGCCGACACGTCGGCGGTGGGCGGATCGAGCAAGGCACCATGATCCGCGAACGGGATATTGTTCAGGTACTCATGCGTGTTCTCGGGCTCGAACGCGCCCCAGCCGCCGTTGCCGCTCTGCATGCCCGCCACCCACTCGCGCGCGCGGCTGACAGCCTCTTCGTAGCGTGAACGATGGCTGGCCGGTGCCACAGCCGGCGCGGCTGCGCCGGTGCGCGCCGCGCGGTCCATGGCCATCGCCACCACGGCGGTGTCGTCCACGTCCGGGTAATGCGGGTTGGCGTACTGGAAAGCCCAGCCGCCGGGACGCACGTCGGGGCGCCGCACGATCCAGTCGCCGCGCACGTCCAGCACCTGCAGCGGGCGCAGCCATTGCAAGCCGCGCTCAACGGCCGCCTCGGCGCGCGGGCCGCCCACTTCCAGCAAGGCGTGGCTGGCCAGCGAGGTGTCCCACACCGGCGACAGGCACGGCTGGCAATAGGCCTCGTCGCCATGCACCACCAGCAGCTTCTCGATGGAGGCGCGGGCCACCACCACATCGGGATCGGTGCGCGGCACGCCGAGCACGTCGAACATCATCACGGCATTCGCCATGGCCGGAAAGATCGCACCCAGGCCATCCTCGCCGTTCAGGCGTTCGCGCACGAACTTCTCGGCGCGGGCGATGGCGCGCGCGCGCAGGCTGCGGGGGAACAATGGCTCCGCCACGCGCAAGCCGGCGTCGAGCACACGGAACAAGCCGAACCACACGCGCTTCTGGTGCGGCGCGCGCGGGGCCAGCCGGGCTGCCTGGCATGGACGGATAAACAATTCGTCGATGCCCACGCCACGCGGATTCCTGGCCTGGGGACGCAGGCTGTTGAGCACCAGCAGCGGCACGATCACCGTGCGGGCCCAGTACGCGACCTTGGACAGGTGGAACGGGAACCACAGCGGCAGCAACATGATCTCCACCGGCATCATCGGCACCGCCTGCCACGGCATCACGCCGTACAGCGCGAGCAGCGTGCGGGTGAAGACATTGCTGGCCTCGGCGCCGCCCATCCCGTGGATGGCGGCGCGGGCACGGCGCATAGGCTCCGACTCGGTGTCGTCGCCAATCATCTTGAGCGCGAAATACGCCTTCACGCTGGCGCTGATGTCCGAGCGGCCCTGATGGAACAGCGGCCAGCCGCCATCGGCGTTCTGGATGCGGCGCAGGTAACGCGCGATACGGGCTTCCAGCACGGTATCCGGGGTCTCGCCCAGGTAGTGCACCAGCAGTACATATTCCGCCGGAATCGTGGCGTCGGCCTCCAGCTCGAACACCCAGTGGCCATCCGGCCGCTGGCTCGCCAGCAAGGCGTCAAGCGCGCGGTCAAGCGTGCCCTCCAGCTCATCTTGCGCGGGCTCATTCGAATTGGGGGATAGTGCAACTTGGCTCATCGGTTTCGATGTCCTCTTTTCAACAACGCAATTACGGCAATGCCGCACGCGGCCGTCAGCGGCCTTGTGCGGCAGTCAATCGGCGGGACCACCTCAGACGAGGCCATGCCGCAGCAAAATCCATAACAATCGCGGCCGCGGCACGCGCACCCGCGCACGCGGAGCAGCCCAGCCGCGTGCCAGCAAACCCTGCAGGATCACGTGGTAGACCTCGCCCATGATGCGCGGCGAACGGACCGTGCGGCGCGGCGCCGCGTTCATGATGGCGAATGCCTGGTCGTAGTACGCCTGCGCCTGCTGCGCGACGTCCAGGCACGCGCGGCCAACGGCGGGATGCCCGACGATGGCATGCGGCGCGCCGATCGGCACGCCCGCGCCCAGCAGCGCTTCGGCCGGCAGGTACACACGGCCCAGCTCCGCGTCTTCGTCGATATCGCGCAGGATATTGGTCAATTGCAACGCGCGGCCAAGGTGATGCGCCAGCGCTACGCCGGCATCGCGCTCCATACCGAACACACGCACGGCAAGGCGCCCCACCGCACTGGCCACGCGGTCGCAATAGAGATCCAGCGTAGCGTTGTCGGGGGCGCGGATATCCGCGTGCACGTCCATGGCCATGCCATCGATGACGGCGAGGAAATCCTCCTGCTGCAAGCCGAAGCGCTGAATCTGGGCAGCCAGCCCGCGCAATGCCGCCGGCGGCGTGCCGGCATAGCACGCGGCAAGATCGGCGCGCCAGGCGTCAAGCCCGGCAAGGCGCGTGGCGCGCGGGCCATCGCCATCGGCAATATCGTCCACCGCACGGCAAAAGCCATAGATCTCGAACATCGCCTCGCGTTGCGCGGCGGGCAGGATCTTGAGGGCGGTATGGAATGAGCTGCCGGACGATACGGCATGGCCCGCTTGCGGGACGGTTTGCACTGCGATTTCTGTTCCGGCCACGTAACTCCTCGTCACGCGTTGGACCGCCGTGCTGCTTTGCTGCCTGGGCCTGGCTTGTCGCCACAGCCCGGCACGCAGCGCCAGGCGGCATGTTTGGGGTAGTGGGCGATTATACCAACTCCGGCCATGGGCTCAGGCACCAGCCGAAGAAGGGGGTTGGAGGAGGGTGTGCCGTGCAGGCCACCGCCAGCGCCACCGGGGCTGGCGCTGGCCTGGCGCGCGCGGCACCGCGTTCAGATTGGCTGGCGAGCGCCTATTTAACGCGCTGGCTGGCGCGGCGGCGCTCCATCACGAACCTGCCGCGCCTTGGATCGTAGCGCGCTATTTCGATGTAATTAGCATCGTTTAGCGGGTTGTTATCGCATTCCATGGCACCCGCGCCACTTGCTGCAGCCTGCGCGGCCAGCGCACGCTCGGCCTCGGCGGCGGCACGCATGCGGCGCAGGTCGGCCAGCACAGACGGCGAGATGCGATCGAGCAGACGGCTGGACCTTAGCTTGTTCATGGCGGCCTTCCTCGAAGGGATGGCGCCAGTGTAGGCCCGTGGCACGGCCGTTTAATGTGCCCTGGACCACGCACCGGAGCATTTTTTGCGCCGTGGCTGGCGCGCGAGCCACTCCGGTGCCGCCAGCCGGCAGGCAGGAAACGTGCTCAGAACCCCAGCGGATAGCCGTCCTTGCGGTGGTCCGAAGCCGCCGCGTAGCCATCCTCCAGGCGCATCGCGATCTGCGCGCCGCCGAATTCGAGGTTGCCCTGCGGCGCCACGTCCACCTTGTGGCCGCGCGCGCGCAAGCCTTCCACGGTGGCGGCCGGGCAATTCCACTCCACCGCGATGGTGGCGTTGTCGTCCAGCACGCGCCAGCGAGGCGCATCGCACGCGGCTTGCGGGTTCTGTCCGAAATCCGCGAGCCGGCTGGCCATTTGCAGGTGGCCTTGCGCCTGCATCGAGCCGCCCATCACGCCGAAGCTGGCCAGCGGCGCGCCCTTGCGCATCAGGAAGCCAGGGATGATGGTGTGGAACGGCCGCTTGCCAGGGCTCACCTGGTTGGGGTGGCCCGGCTTGAGATTGAAGCCCCAGCCACGGTTATGCAGCGCAATGCCGGTGCCGGGCACGACCACGCCGGAGCCGAAGCCTTTGAAGTTGGACTGGATGTACGACACCATCATGCCGCTCTTGTCCGCCGTGGTCAGGTACACGGTGCCGCCGCTGTGGGGCTTGCCCGGGCCGGCTGCCGCCGCGCGCTCCGGGTCGATGGCCTTGGCGCGGCTGGCCAGGTAGGCGCGATCGAGCAGGTGGGCGGCCTGCACCTCGGTCATTGCCGTAGGGTCGCCCACATACGCGTGCAGATCGGCAAACGCCAGCTTCATGGCTTCCACCTGCACATGGATAGCGGCGGCGGAGTCCACGCCCATTGCCGCGACATCGAAATGCTCCAGCATGCCCAGCGCCATCAGCGCGCCGATGCCCTGCCCGTTCGGGCCGATCTCGAACAACTCCAGGTCGCGATAGGACATGCTGATCGGCTGGACCCAGTCAGCGCGATGGGCGGCCAGGTCGGCCTCGGTGATCAGCCCGCCAGTGGCGCGCGCATGCGCGGCGATACGGCCGGCCAGCTCACCGTGATAGAAATCGTCGCCCTTGGTCTGGGCGATGCGCGCCAGCGTCTGCGCCTGGCCCGCGCAGATGAAGCGCTCGCCCGGCAGCGGCGCGCGCCCGTTCGGCGCGAAGGCGTCGGCAAAGCCCGGCTTGTCGATCAGCACGGGCACCTGCGCCTGCCACTGGCGGTGCACGGTGTGTGAGACCAGGAACCCGTTGCGCGCGTATTCCAGCGCGGGCTCGAAGAGCTCGGCAAACGGCAGGCTGCCGAACTTTTCCCAGGTGGCGCGCCAGCCGGAAACGGCGCCAGGCACGGTCACGGTGTCCCAGCCGTTGACCGGCATGCTGCCGTAGCGCGAGAAATACTCGGGCGTCCACGCCGCCGGCGCCCGTCCACTGGCGTTCAAGCCATGCAGCTCCTTGCCATCCCAGATCAGCGCAAAGGCATCGCCGCCGATCCCGTTCATGCACGGCTCGACCACGGTCAGCGCGATCGCCGTGGCCAGCGCCGCGTCCACGGCGTTGCCGCCGCGGGCCAGCATGCGTAGGCCTGCCGCGGCCGCCAGCGGCTGCGAGGTGGCCACCACGTTGTCGGCCAGCACGGGCACGCGTTGCGAAGGATAGGGGAAATTCCAGAAATTGGTCATGGCTTTGCGAGGCTCCGAGGGTTGGGGGTTCTGGCCAGCGGCTTGCACGGCAGCGCCGGCCAGATGCGTTTGTGCTTTGTTCTTGCGCGGCGGCTACTCGATCTTGACGTTGGCCGCGCGCGCCACCTTCTCCCACGCGCGCATCTCGTCGCCGATCATGCGGCCAAACGGCTCGGGCGCGGTGTACTTGATCTGCACGCCCTGTGCTTCCATGGCCGCAGCCAGCTCCGGCGCGGCCAGCACTTCTTTCATCGCGGCGGAAAGTTGCTTGAGCACCTGGGGCGGCGTGCCCTTGGGCGCAACCAGGCCGAACAGGTTGTCGGCACGGAAGTCTCGGATGCCGGCCTCGGTCACCGTCTGGGCATCGGGCAAGGAGCTCAGACGATGCTCGGACGCCACCGCCAGCAACCGCAGCTTGCCGGATTTCACGTGCGGCAGGGCCGAGGGAATGCTGTCGAACATCATGCTCGCCCGGCCTGCCATCAGGTCCGGCAGCGCGAAGGCGCTGCCCTTGTACGGCACGTGCACCACGTCCACGCCGGTACGCAGCTTGAACAGCTCCGACTCCAGGTGCGACAACGTGCCGGAGCCCTGCGAGGCAAAGTTGTACTTGCCGGGAGACGCCTTGAGCAGGCTGACCAGCTCAGGCACCGAATGCGCCGGCAACGAGGCCGGCACCACCAGGATATGCGGCACGGTGCCGATGCCGGCAATGGGCACGAAATCGCGGGCGAGGCTGGCGGGCTGGTTGCTATACGTCGCAGCCGCGATGGCGGCATTGCTGACAGCGGCCAGGTAGAGCGTATAGCCATCGGGCGCGGCCTTGGCCGCGAAGCTCATGCCGATAGCCCCGCCAGCGCCGGGGCGGTTGTCCACCACCACTGGCTGCTTGAGCACGGTGGACAGGCGCTGGCCCACCGCGCGCGCCAGCACATCGGTGGCGCCGGACGGCGGGAAGGACAGCACCAGCTGGACCGCGTGGTCCGGGTAGTCCGCTGCGGCGGCTGGCGTGGCGGTGGCAGCGGCGCCCGCGGCCAGCGCCAGCAGCAGGCCAGTTTGTGCCCGCTTGCCCCCACGGAAGAGACGGGCTGGCCCCTGCAACGTGCGGGTACGGTAAAGCGACTGGATAAACATGATCAGGGTAGCTCCGGATAGCGTCGAAGACGTTAACTGCCGAGGTAGAGTCGGAACGGTCCGGGGCGCAGCCGCTTTGGCTGCCGGCTTGTTTGCGCGCCCCTGTCATGCTGGATCTGGCTTCGCCTTGGGGCGAGATTGACTGACGGGAAGCGCAGATTTTAGGCCCGCCCGGCGGCCACCGGAATGCGGATCGGCCATAGAGCTATGCGAAAATGGAATACGCATTGCGGCCACGGCCTGGCGCCCTTGGCAGGCCAAGCCGGCGGCAGGCTTTCCCTCACCGTTCCGACGCTTCCGAAGGCACATCCCATGCAGCTGAAATGGATCGACGACCTGCTGGTCCTGGAGAAGACGCGCAGCTTCTCGCGCGCCGCCGAGTTGCGGCATATCACGCAGTCGGCACTGTCACGGCGCATCCGCTCGCTGGAGGACTGGGCCGGCGCGGTGCTGGTCGACCGCAACACCTTCCCCATGGACCTGACCCCGGCCGGCAAAACCTTCTGCACCAGCGGGCGCGAGGCACTCACGCTGCTGATGGAGGCACGTGCCACGCTGCGCCAGGAAAGCCGCATGCCGGGCAAGGCCATCCAGATCGCCGCCGGGCATACCTTGTCGCTGACCTTCCTGCCGGGCTGGCTCAAGGCATGCCAGAAGCGCTACGGCCAGTTCAATGCCCGGGTCGTGGCCGCCAACGTGCTCGAAGCCGTGGTGGCGCTGTCGGAAGGCAACTGCGACCTGATGCTGGGCTACAACCATGCGCGGGTGCCGGTCTCGCTGGATCCGGACAAGTTCCGCAGCCTCACGGTCGGGCACGACGTGCTGATGCCGCTGTGCGCGCCCAATGCGCGCGGCGCCCCGCTGTTCCCGCTAGGCAGCAGTGGCGCCAAACCGATTCCCTACCTGGCCTATACGGCCAGCACCACGCTTGGGCGCATCGTCGAGGTGATCCTCGAAGACGCGCCGCCACGCCGTGCGCTGGCGCGTTGCTATGAGGCCGACATGGCAATCCTGTTGATGAAGATGGCCGGCGAAGGCCACGGCGTGGCCTGGCTGCCGCGCACCACCGCGGCCGATGCGCTCGCGGCGGGCACGCTGGTGCCGGCAGGAGACGCCGCGTGGTGCTCGGCATTCGATATCTGTGCGTATCGCGCCGCCCATGCCAGCAACCCTACCCTGCTGGAACTCTGGGAGGTGCTGGAGCGGCAAGCGCAATAACACTCATCGCTGCACCGCTCGCACCGCCGCGTCACCTATGCTGTATAGGTTTGAAAACTGCTGCGGGAGCACTGACACCATGGGCCTTCTTGGCATCCTGCTGGCCCTTGGCCTGCTGATCTGGCTGGCCTACCGGGGCTGGAGCATCCTGCTGGTGGCGCCGGCGGCGTCGCTGCTGGCCGCGGCCACGGCCGGCGAGCCCCTGCTGGCGCACTGGACCCAGACCTTCATGGGTAGCGCCGCGGGCTTCCTTGCCCAATTCTTCCCGTTGTTCCTGCTTGGCGCGCTGCTCGGCAAACTGATGGATGACAGCGGCTGCGTCAATGCCATCGCCGCATGGATGACGCTCACGCTCGGGCCACGGCGCGCCATCCTGGCGGTGGTGCTGGCCGGCGCGTTGGTCACCTACGGCGGCGTCAGCCTGTTCGTGGCCTTCTTCGTGCTAGCGCCGATGGCGCAAGCGCTGTTCGCCGCCGCGCAGATCCCGCGCCGGCTGATGCCGGCTGCGATTGCGCTGGGCACCTCCACCTTCACCATGTCCGCCCTGCCCGGCACGCCGGCCATCCAGAACGCGATCCCGATGCCGTTCTTCGGCACCACGCCGTTTGCCGCGCCGGGCCTGGGCGTGCTGGCGTCCGCCATCATGCTGGCCTTCGGCCTGTGGTGGCTCGCGCGCATGGAGCGCGGCGCGCGCCGCGCGGGCGAAGGCTTTGGCGACGAGGCGCTGGAATCCGCCGACCGTGCCGCTGGCGATGAACTGGTACGCGAGCGCGCCACGGTGGCCAATGCGTTCGATCCCGCCGAAGCGCGCCACGGCGCGCGCAGCGCCGAATGGCCGGCAGTGTGGAGCGCGTTCCTGCCCTTGGTGATGGTGGTGGCCGTGAACCTGGCGATGAGCTTGCTGGTGTTGCCCCGCTGGGACGCGAGCTACCTGGCGAACGAGCGCTGGGGCGGCACCAGCCTGGCGGCGCTGGGGGGCGTATGGGCGGTGCTGGTGGCGCTGGCAGCGGCCATCCTCTGCCTGCTGGCATTGCACCGCAAGCGCCTGGGCAAGCTGCGCGAGAGCATGGACGCGGGCGCCAATGCCGCCGTGCTGCCGGCAATCAGCGTGGCCAGCCTGGTGGGCTTTGGCTCGGTCGTGGCCGCCCTGCCGGCCTTTGAACTGGTGCGCGAATGGGTGTTATCGATCGCGGGCGGTCCACTGGTATCGCTGGCGGTGGCCACCAATGTGCTCGCCGCGCTGACTGGCTCGGCTTCGGGCGGGCTGACCATCGCCCTGCAGGCGCTGGGCGGCACTTACCTGCAGCTATCTGAGGTGACAGGCATCGACCCGGCCCTGATGCACAGGGTCGCCGTGATTGGCGCTGGCACACTGGACAGCCTGCCGCACAACGGCGCGGTGGTGACGCTGCTGGCGGTTTGCGGCACCACGCATCGCGAAAGCTATCGCGATATCGTGGTGGTTGGCATCATCGGCCCGATCGCGGCGCTGGCGGCGGTCATCGCGCTCGGCGGCGCCTTCGGTTCGTTCTAGGCAGCTTCCGGGTAAAACGCGGCGCGGCGCTCAGGTGGTGGCCGCACGCGCGTAGCGCTGGCGCGGCACGGGCAGCGCCTTCAACTGCTCGCGGCGGATCCTGATGGCTTCCTCGTTGCCGCGCTTGATGGCGGCGCGCAGGTTCAGCACTGCCTTGCGGTACTTCTTCTTTTTTCTGACGCTGGTGGTAATGGCCATGGCGATCCGTTTCCTTCTCTCCAGGTGAGTTCCCGGGCGCGCGCCGCGCGCCCGGCCGAACTGCTAGTGGAAACCGTTTCCCCCGGATCGTCAAGGCGCGGCGCCGCGTGGCTGGGCCATGCGTAAAGATCCGAATACCGCGCATGAGAATTTTCAGATCGGGGCGCGTTGCCCCGCCAGCGGGCGCGCCCCCTGCCTCAGCTACCTCAGGTGCCGGAAGCGACAGTCACGAACACGGGGTTCGAATAGAACCACAGGTCGTTGTAGTTGCGCGCGTTGATGGCGTTGAAGCGCGGCGTGTTCTCCGTCAGGTCCGTCTTCAGGTCGGGCAGCGGGTTGCCGTTGGCGGTCTCGCCCGGCACGTTCATGCCAAGATTGGTGCCGCGCAGCCGGAAGTACTGGCTCTTGGCCGCGTTGAAGGTGTAGGTCACCGTGTTGTAGCCGTCCTTGTCCAGCTTCCAGTCGGCCTTGGTGAAGGTGGCGATGACCTTGGTGGAGTCATTGGTGTCCTTGCTGTAGCCAGGCGTGCCGGGCAAGGCGCGCGGCGTGACGTCGCCGGCGATCAGGTCGATGTGGTCCACCGTGGGCTTGACGTTGACGTTGGCGCCGCTGTCCAGCGGGTACTCGAAGTTGTTGCGCTCCGGGCTCTTGAAGCGGATGGTCACCGTCACGCTGTCGCCGGCACGGGCCTTGAGCTCACCGCCCATCTCGCGTTTGGTGCCGCTCGCGGCCACGTTGAAGTCCAGCGCGTTGATGAGATCGCCGAACACCGAGAACGCCTTGCCGGCGCGTAATCCATCCACCACTGACTTGATGCCGGTCCCCTCCAGCCAGACGTAATTGCGGGCGTACTCGCCGGGGAAGTAGCCGCTGCTGAAAAGCCCGCCGGCGGTCTTGAAATGGTGGTCCGAATTCGCGATGTTCCAGAAGCGGCGGCCGTCGCCCAGCAGCGCGTCCCAGATCCCGCCGACCTGCGCGACCACGTAGTCCACGCCGCCGTAGGTGCGCGACTTGAGGTTCGCATCAACATAGCTGCTGTTATAGCCGCCGCGGTCGGGCTCCATCTGATTGCCGACCATGCCTTCCACCGCGAACGCGATGTTCGGCGCGAGGTCATTGAATTCGCGGTAGTCGGCGGCCGTGTACTTGCCTGGATTGCGCGACGGATGGTTGATCAGCGCGTAGCTGGTATCGGGGAAGTTGGTCTTGAGCCAGGTGAACGCCTGCACCGCATCGGCGTGGCTGGAGGCGGCGGTGCGCGGCGCCTTGGCGTTCCAGGCCGCCACGTCCGCCGGATCGAACATGGTGTCGGGGCGGCTGGTGAAGAAATACTCGAATTCGTTGGCGCCCTTGACCGCCGTTGCGAGTGCGGGCGAACCGCTGAAGATGCCCACGTTGACGTGATCGTGGGTGGGCATGTCCCACTCGAAGGTCGAGAAGATCAACTTGCCGGGGTAGCGGCCATCGGCCTGCAGTTGCTTGACGGCCGGGACTTCGTAGTTAGCCAGGCCCTTCGAGAATGGGATCGAGCCGCCTGCGATTGCCGTGCCCGTATTATCGCGATCCGACACGCGCAGGTGGTTCGACAAGGCCATCCAGTCGAGGTTGTTAGCAGTGAAGGCCTGGTCGAGCACCGTGGTGAGCGGGCTCTGCGCGTCGTTCGATTCGATGGTGTGGACGTGCAGGTCGCCGGTGGTCCACTTGCCGGTGACTTCGGCAACCGGCGGCGGCGTAACGGGCGTAACGGGCGTGACGGGCGTGCTCGGTGCGGCCGGCGCGGTGTTGGCGGATTGCTCGCCGTTGCCGTTGCAACCGTAGAAGCCGCCGGCGATGCACAAGGAGGCCGCTAGGCCGAGGATGGATCTGGTGTGGCGCATTGGATTCGATTTCCCTGATGACTCTGTTTTGTATTGACCCGGCTGGTCCGCGCGTCTTTCGTCCGGGCGCGCTGGCAAGGCTCTTGTGGGCGCAGATAGTGATTGGCGTTCGTGACACAGAGGTGACGCAAAGACGACAAATCCAGCATTTGGGTAAATCGATACACTCAATTGGGAAAATCCGTATCACTGACACGACATTCTGACTTACAGAACGATCAATCGCATGCGCGAAGCCTCGCTTAATGCGCGCGTCATGCAAATCGGCTAGAGCGGAGAGAAGAAAGCGTCACTGCAGCGAAAGGCGATGGCCGATGCGGCAAGCACTATAGTGAAGACTGTTTCCACGCCGCCAGAAGGATGCCGCATGAACGCCAGCCTCTATCGCACCACCGCCGTGAAAATCCTGATCGCCGCGCTGCTACCGGTGGCAGCCGCGCATGCGCAGCTCGGGGACCTGCTCAAAGGCGCCACGCAGGGCGGCACCGAGAGTTCGTCCGGTGGCCTGAGCGGCCTGGGCAGCAGCCTGGGCGGGATGAGTGGAATGCCCTCGCTGCAATCGCTGAGTTCGGGCAGCACCGGCAATGTCGCCGGGATCCTGGAGTACTGCGTGAAGAACAACTACCTTGGCGGCGCCAGCGGCGCCGCCTCGGTCAAAGACAAGCTGCTGGGCAAGGTCGGCGGCGACTCTCCCACATCCGACGCCGGCTACACCAGCGGCGCCAAGGGCATCCTGAGCAGCAGCGATGGCAAGCAGTTCGACCTGAGCGGCGGCGGCCTCAAGGACCAAGTCACCAAGCAGGTCTGCGACAAGATCCTCGCGCAGGGCAAATCGCTGCTGTAGGGCCAGGCACGCTGAGCGCCCGGTCAGCGCTCAGTGCTCAGGCGGGCGACAGGCGGAAGGCCGACACGGCATGGTGCAGCGCGCCGGCCTGGTCTTCCAGCGACGTGGCGGCCGCGCTCGCCTGCTCCACCAGCGCCGCGTTCTGCTGCGTCATCTGGTCCATCTGCGCGACCGCGCGATTGACCTCCTCGATGCCGGTGCGCTGCTCCGCGGTGGCCGAGGCGATGCCATCCATGATCGACGTCACGCGGCCGACCGCGTTGACGATCTCGGCCATGGTCTGCCCGGCCTGCTCCACCAGTGCCGAGCCGCTGTCGACCTGGCCCACCGACTCGACGATCAGCGTCTTGATTTCCTTGGCCGCGCCCGCGCTGCGCTGCGCCAGGTTGCGCACCTCCCCAGCCACCACCGCAAACCCGCGTCCTTGCTCGCCGGCGCGCGCGGCTTCCACCGCGGCGTTGAGCGCCAGGATATTGGTCTGGAAAGCGATGCCGTCGATCACGCCGATGATGTCGTTGATCTTGCGCGAGCTGGCGGTGATGCCGCGCATCTTGTCCACCACCTGGCTGACCACGCTGCCGCCTTGCTTCGCGATCTGCGAGGCGTCAGCCACATACTGGCTGGCCTCCTTGGCGTTGTCGGCGTTCTGGCGCACCGTCGCGGTGATCTGCTCCATGCTGGCGGCGGTCTGCTGCAGCGAGGCCGCCTGCTGCTCGGTGCGGCTCGACAGATCGCTATTGCCCGAGGCGATCTCCTGGGCCGCCGAGGTGATGGAATCGGCCGATTGCTGGATGCCCGCCACCGTGCCGGCGAGCTGGTCGCGCATATGGCCGATGGCGTACATCAGGCTGGAGCGGTCGTCCGGGTGGGTTTCGACGCGCGCCGTGAGGTCGCCGCTGGCCATGCGCAAGGCAAGGGCCGCAGCGGTAGCGGGCTCGCCGCCCACCGAGCTCTGGATGCTGCGGATCAGCAGCGTGGCCACCGCGGAAATCACGATGCCCAGCAGCACCAGCAGCCCCAGCGATTGATACAGCGAGGCGCGGAACTGCGCTTGCACGTCATCCATATACGTGCCGGCGACCAGGTCCCAGCCCCACGGCTTGAAGCGCGCCACGTAGCCGATCTTGGGGCTCGGCTGGTCGCTGCCCGGCTTGGGCCACCAGTAGTCCAGGTGGCCAGCGCCTTCGGCCGACGCGCCGCGGGCCGCGATATCGGCATACAAGGCGTTGCCCTTGGCGTCCTTGAAGTCGCTCATGTTCTTGCCGTTGAGCTTGGCGTTGATGGGATGCATCAACAGCACGGAATCCGCGCCGACGATGGTGATGTAGCCATCCTTGCCATAACGCTGCGCGGCAACGCGGGCCGTGGCCTGGGCCTTGGCATCGGCCTCGGACATCTTGCCCTGGCGCGCCTGCTCGGCATAGTCGCGCACCAGCGAGAGCGACATGTCGACAATGTTAGCCAGCTCGCCGCGGCGATCGGCCATTTGCAGCTGGCGGGTCTGGAAGGCGTGCATCACGGTCAGCAACAGCAGGCCGAGCCAGGCCAGCACAAGGGGAATCCACAGCTTTTTTCGCAGGGTCAGACGATTCATGGCATTCGCTTCTCGGGGCAATGGCCGGTCATGCAGGAGGCATGCGGCACCTCCGAATATCGGAGCCGGGCTCGCCTTCTTTAGCGAAAGGCGCGACAGGACCGCACGAAAGGCCACGAAGCGCAGAAAATGTCGCATGAAGCACCAAAATGGCGACAGGTTGTGCCAGGCCGAAACGCTCGCGCACCCGCACGGTGCCAAAAAAACACCTGCCATCCGCCCCCGAAAGCGGCGCAAATACGGCTACAATGCGCCTCGCATTCCACTCGGTAATTGCAATTGACTTGCAATTACCTGGCTAGTGGACTGCCAAGGGTTCGAAGGTGCCTCCGGCGCGCAGCGCGCGGCGGGGGTTAAACGGGAAACAGGTGCGCCGCCGGCCATGCCGCGGCTAATCCTGTGCTGCCCCCGCAACGGTCAGCAGGTACAAAGGTGTCACGCCGCGCCAACAGGCCGCGGCAGCCACTGCGCATCATCGCGCGGGAAGGCGGCACCCCGGACGCGCCCCAGCGGCAGGCGTCCCCCTGCAAGCCCGGATACCGGCCTTCTACCGATCACCGGGGCTGCGGACGGGCGGCCAGGCGTGAGACGGCTGGCCACGCGCCCGGCCGTCACTGCGCGCTCGTCCGCGGCTGGTTCGTTTATTGCCGCCGGGCGGGGTCGCCCCCGCGGCCAATGATGGAAAGTCCATGTCCGCGCGCCCTCGCATTGCCTGTACCGCCTCGCCGGCGGCCGTCACGCCACGCCAACGTCGTCATGCGCCCAAGCCGCCGCGCCAGCTCGCGCATCATTGCGCGCTCGCGCTATCGCTGGGGGCCTTCGCCGGCCTGGGCGCCGATGCCGCCTGGGCGGCGGACGATGCGCAACCTTCAGAGCGGGCGCAATCGCAGCCGTCGCGCGGCGACAGCACGGTGCTACCGCCAGTGGTAGTCAGGAGCGCCTCGCAGCCGGCCGGGCTGGCGCTGTCCGAGCCCACCAGCACCGGCAGCCGCCTTGCCCTGACCCCGCTGGAAACGCCCGCTAGCGTGGAAGTCCTGTCCGGCGACACCATTCGCGAACGCGGCGATTTGTCGGTGCGCGAGGCCGTGACCCGCGCCACCGGCATCACCGCCAATGGCGCGCCCGGCAACGGCGGCACGGCGCTCGCGGCACGCGGCTTTGCAGGACAAGGCTCGGTGATGCAGCTGTACGATGGCACGCGCCTCTACGTGGCCTCCGGCACCGTCACCTTCCCCTTCGATACCTGGTCCGTGGACCGCATCGAAGTGCTGCGCGGCGCGGCCTCGGTCATGGTTGGCGAGGGCGCGATCGGCGGCGTGGTCAACGTGATTCCCAAGAAGCCGATGCGCGCGCCGATCGCCAACGAGCTGCAGCTCACCGGCGGCACGCAAAAAACAGCGCGCGCGGCGTTCGACAGCGGCGGCGCGGTCAACGAGACCCTCTCCTACCGCTTCAACGCCAGCTACGGCCGCTCCGGCGGCTGGGTGGACCGGGGCGACTCGCGCAGCCTGGCGGTGTCGGCCGCGGCGCGGCTAGACGTATCGCCTGAGTTCAACCTGACGCTGTCCTATGACGACGCCGACCAGCACCCGATGCAGTACCTGGGCACGCCGCTGGCGGGCGGCAGCCTGGACACCTCGCTACGCAAGAAGAACTACAACGTTGGCGATGCCGACATCACCTACCGCGACCGCTGGACCCGGCTCGCGGCGCAGTGGCAGCCCAACGAGCGCGTCATGGTGCGCAACCAGTTCTATTACCTCACCAGCCAGCGCCACTGGCGCGACGCCGAGTCCTATACCTTCCTGCCCGCGACGGGCCAGGTGCGCCGCACCGACTATCTGGAGATCCTGCATGACCAGGAACAGGTGGGCGACCGCGCCGACCTGAAGATCGATGGCCAGCTGTTCGGCATGGCCAATACCGCCATGGTGGGGTTCGACGTCAACCGCATCAACTTCACTCACAGCAACAACTCGCCCTATGGCGGCGCGTCCACGGTCAATGCCTACCAGTTCGACCCGGGCCAGTTCTTCAGCCCGCCGGGCATTGTCACGTCGCCGCGCTTTCGCACCCACACCACGCAAGCCGCGCTGTTTGGCGAGGACCGCCTCAAGCTGACCCGGCAATGGTCGGTAATTGGCGGCGTGCGGCTGGACCATGCCCAGCTGGAACGCGGCAACCTGGTCACGGGCGACGACTGGACCCGCAGCTTCAACAACATCACGTGGCGTGCGGGCACGGTCTACGCATTCACGCCAGCCTTGTCGGTGTATGCGCAGTACGCCACCGCCACCGATCCCCTTGGCGCACTGATCTCCACCTCGGACGCACAGAAAGATTTCAAGCTGGCCACCGGGCGGCAGATCGAAGCCGGGGTCAAGCAATCGTTCTGGAACCAGCGCGGCGAGTGGACCTTTGCCGCCTACCAGATCGTCAAGAAGAACCTGTTGACACGCGACGCCAGCAACCCGGCGTTGTCGGTGCAGGTGGGCGAGCAATCCTCGCGCGGGCTGGAGGCCTCGGTCAGCGTGGAACTCATGCGCGGGTTGCGCTTGGATGCCAACGGCACCGTGCTGCGCGCCCGCTACGACAACTTCGCGGAAAGCGTGAACGGCGCGCTGGTCTCGCGCAATGGCAATGTGCCCACCAGCGTTGCGCAGCAGGCGGCAAACCTGTGGCTGACGTGGGCCTTCGCACCGCGGTGGCAGGCAGGCAGCGGCCTGCGCTACGTGGGCAAGCGCTACACCAACAACGCCAATACCACCACCATGCCGTCGTACGCGGTGGTGGATGCCTCGCTGCAATGGCGCGTATCGCGCAAGACGGCGCTGACGCTGCGCGTGTACAACCTGTTCAACCGCGACTACGCCGAATCCTCTGGCAACAGCGGCAGCCAGTGGCTGCTGGGCCGGCCGCGCGCGGCCGAGCTGACGGCCAACTTCTACTTCTAGGCCGGCCATGGCAAGCACACCCCTGCCCTGGCGTGAAGCCTGCTGGCGCTTCACGCGCCGCTGGCTCTACCTGGTGCACCGCTGGGCCGGTATCGCGGGCTGCCTGCTGATCGCCATGTGGTTTCTCTCGGGACTGGTCATGATGTACGTGGCCTTTCCCGCGCTGACCGACACCGAGCGCCACGCGGGGCTCCCGCCGCTGGACCTGCCCGGGGTAAGGATCACGCCGGATGCCGCGATGGCCAGCGCGGGCCTCACCCGCTTTCCGCGCAGCCTGCGCCTGGAGATGATGGGCGCGCACCCGGTCTACCGGATGATCGACTGGAACGGCAAGCCTTACACCGTCTCCGCCCGCGACGCGGCGCCCATCGAGCAGGTGGATGCCGTTGCCGCGCAAGCCATCGCCCAACGTTTCTCCGGCGCGGCGGGCGCGCGCTGGGTGGAAACCGCGGAGCGCGACCAGTGGACCGTGCCCAACGGGCTCAATCCCTGGCGGCCGCTGCATCGCATTGTGCTGGACGATGCGGCCGGCTCCGAGCTGTATGTGTCTGCCCGGACCGGCGAGGTGATGCGCGACACGAACCGCGCCGAACGGTTCTGGAACTGGCTCGGCTCGGTACCGCACTGGCTGTACTTCACGCCGGTGCGGGCCGACCCGCCGCTATGGCGGCAGGTAGTGCTGTGGACCTCCGGCGCGTGCATTGCCGTGGCCGTCAGCGGCATCTGGATCGGCTGGCTGCGGCTGCGCGTGCGCCGCCGGTTTGCGCACGGCAGCGCCGGCGGCACGTCGCCCTATCACGGCTGGATGGCCTGGCACCATATCGCCGGGCTGGCCGCATCGCTGTTCCTCGTGGCGTGGCTGGCCAGCGGCTGGCTATCGGTCAATCCCAATCAGTGGTTTCCCGGGCGCGCGTTTGCGCAGCCAGCGCTGGAACGCTACGCCGGAGAAACCCTGCCGCGCTTTCCCGCCGGCGATGGTGCGGCGCTGGCGAGCCTGCTGTCCGACACCGCGCTGCCTCCAAGGGAGATCAAGCTGGCCTGGCAGGCCGGCGTGCCGGTCATGCTGGTGGCGACCGCGGCCACCACGCACGCCTATCACGCCAACACCGGCGCGCCGCTGGCGCTCTCTGCCCGGACACTGGCCCAGGCAGCCGCGCGGCTGATGCTGGACGCCACCGTGGCCAGCCACGACCTGCTGCACGAGGACGACGCGTACTGGTACAGCCACCACCAGCCGCGCAAGCTGCCGGTGCTGCGCGTGCGCTTTGACGACGACTGCGCCACGTGGATGTACATCGACCCGGACACCGGCAACCTGCTGGGCCGCAGCGACCGCAGCCGCCGTGCCTACCGATGGCTGTTCCATGCCGCGCACAGCTGGGACTTTGGCTGGCTGGTGCGCCATCGCCCGGCCTGGGATGCAACGGTCTGGTTACTTTCGGTTGCCGGGCTGGTAGTCTCGGTCAGTGGCGTGGTGATTGGCTGGCGCAGGTTGTTTCGCGGGCGCCGCCGGCGGGCTTGAGTCCCGGCCTGGCGTCCATCCATTCAGAATTCCCCATCTTTCACGGACCGCTCATGTTCCGCTTTCTAGCCAGCATCTTCAACGACCAGGACGCCGACGTGCGCCGCAAGGTCATTGCGCTCTACGTCTTCCTGATCGCCGCCAACGTGGGGGCCTGGCTGTGGGCACTGGCAGCGTTGCGCGACCACCCCATGCTGCTGGCGTCCGCCGTGCTGGCCTACACGCTCGGCCTGCGCCACGCCGTTGACGCCGACCATATCGCCGCCATCGACAACGTCACGCGCAAGCTGATGCAGGAAGGCAAGCGCCCGGTGACGGTCGGCTTCTTCTTCTCGCTCGGCCACTCCACCGTGGTCACGCTGATGTCGATCGGCATCGCGGTTGCCGCCGCCGCGCTGCAAACGCGCTTTGCCGACATGAAAGCCGTGGGCGGCATGATCGGCACCAGCGTCTCCGCGCTGTTCCTGTTCCTGCTGGCCTTCTTCAACCTGCTGATCCTGATCTCCGTGTGGCGTGCCTTCCGCGCGGTCAAGCGCGGCGAAGCGCTCAAGGAGCAGGACCTGGACCTGCTGCTGAACAACCGCGGCGTGCTCTCGCGGCTGTTCCGCCCGCTGTTCCGGCTGGCCAGCCGCAGCTGGCACATGTTCCCGATAGGGCTGCTGTTCGGTCTCGGCTTCGATACCGCCACCGAGGTGGCGCTGTTCGGGCTATCGGCGGCGGAGGCGGCAAAAGGCGTGCCGTTCTGGACCATCATGGTGTTCCCCGCCCTGTTCACCGCCGGCATGTCGCTGGTGGACACCACCGACGGCATCCTGATGCTAGGCGCTTACGGCTGGGCCTTCACCAAGCCGATCCGCAAGCTCTACTACAACATGACCATCACGCTGGTCTCGGTGGTGGTCGCAGTGGTCATCGGCGGCATCGAAGCACTCGGGCTGATCGCCGACAAGCTCGGGCTGGAAGGCGGCCTGTGGGATGTGATCGGGGAGCTGAACGAGCATTTCGGCATGCTCGGCTATGTGATCATCGGCGTGTTCGTGCTGAGCTGGCTGATCTCGATGGTGGTGTACCGGGTCCGGCGTTATGACGAGATCGAGGTGAGGATGGGGTGAAGGTATGGTGGGACGGATAACCGCTTAGCGCTGATATGCGACCGTCATCGACTACAAGCTCAAAAGCGCGGAATCGGAGGATAAGGCGGTCATTTCCATAATCCCAGAACGCGTTTGGGCGGATTCGGGCTGGCCGCCTGCGCCGTGCTGGCGGCCCCAAGAGATCAGGTGCGGTTGCCGCCACCACTGTGCCCGCGCCTGAATAAAGAAGTTGGCGCCCGTGCCGGGTCGTGCGGCGCGGGCTGGAGTGAGTGGCGCGTGGTCATGAGGTTGGATATGCGGACGAGGGGCTGGCTCAAACACTGATCCGGGCCGGGATCGGCGCGAGCAACTCGTGCGGTGTGGCAATGCGCTGCGGGGCTTTGTGCACCATGGTGAAGGTGTAGTCGATACCCATGCCATATGTGCCAGAGTGCTCTCTGACGACTTGCATTACGGCGTCGTGCGTCTCGCGGCGGGCCCAGTCGCGTTGCCATTCGAGCAGTACCTGTTGCCAGGTCACCGGCACGACGCCGGCCTGTACCATGCGTTGCATGGCGAAGATGTGATGTGATGTGATGTGATGTGATGGATCAACCCTGGAGGGTCGATACCGACGCTGCATCATATCCGAGGGCGGTTCTGATGGTCAGCATGAAGATCGGATCTGCATGTGATTGCTTGTGCAGCGCGAATCCAACCTCGGCAAATGGACTCGTGACGGAGAGATCGGGGTTCGCAGCCTGAAAGGCAAAACACATCAGAAACTCGCAGTCGTGGCGTTGGGCCTCGACACCGAAATTAATCACCCCGAGGTGCCAATCTCCCTCATCCTTGGTTAGAGAAATCAGGAGCTGGCGGGCGCGCGCCTCAAGATACGCGCGATTCTGCACGATGGACGCGGCTTTCGCGATGCCCAGTGAGCTCGGCATGCCATGCAAATCGGCGACGACAACTTCCGTAAGATCCGTGAGCACCGCCATCCATTCGTCGCGCGGCGTAGCACCGAGCCTGTTGATGAGCGAAAACTCACCAGGTGTTGCGAACCCCAATTCGCCGCGCGGCTCCGATGCCGGCATCGGATGCGAACTCGATTTGGTGGCCGCCGGCAGCAGCGCCATGCGCGCCAAAGGATCGTTCAACCGCGAACAATGTTCAATGGCTTCGATCGTCGCCCGCCGAATGCGATCGATGGGCAGGCCATGACTCGGGGCTGCCATTGCGGCGGCTCTGTCCATTCGAGTCGCTTGAGCGTTTCGAGCCAGCAGCGCCTCGACATCCATCCGATAGTGCCGTCCAAACTGTAGATGCTTCTGCCTGAGTCTCGCCGACTGATCCCGAAGCCAAATGTCGCCAAGGTCTGCATAGGCGTCTGGCTGCACTTCATTGATGGGCATGACGGACTCCTTGCTTGAAGACATACCGGGCGGATACCGGGCCCGTGGAACCGAGACATGTCGCGACTGGCTCGCAATGAAGAGTAGGCGGCCGGTCTTGGCCGCGCTCTCCGTTTCTTGCGATTGAATCCAATACGCCTATCTGTTCCGCACGTGCGAAGGCTTGCGCGCCAATGGAATCCACGACACGACACTGGAGCGGCTAGCCACTCTAGTGCGCACCGCTCGCACAGACGATGAGGTACCGTCACTGGCCTAGACGGTACGTCGATCTTCGGATTGGTTTGCGCAGCAAGAATCGGAGTTCTTAACAACGTGGGGATGCCTATTCTCTTGCTCAGGGCATCGAATGGTTTCGATGAACCTTCCCGAAACTAACTGTGAGGACCTTTCCAATGAGCAAAGAAGAGCAGAACAAGGCCGTCGTCGGTCGTTGGTTCACGGAATTCTGGGGCAAGAACGTCAATCTGGCGGTGATCGATGAGATTGCCGCCCCGAACATGCTGCTCAAGTATTCGCTGCACGAACCTCGTCGTGGTCGCGAGGATATCAAGGCCTTCATGACCGACTTTCGTGCCGCGTTCCCGGATCTCAACTTCTGGGGCACGGCAGAGCTGATTGCCGAAGGCGACTATGTCGTCGGCCAGTGGGAAGGTGGCGGCACCCACACGGGCCCGGCATTTGATGACTTCCTGAGTGGCGGTCTGCCTGCCGCAACTGGCCGCAAGATGCATTTCACCGGTACTACCGTGCTGAAGGTGATCGGCGGCAGGATCGTGGAAGAACTCGGCCTGGACGACGGTGTGGCTGCGCTGACCCAGCTCGGGCTGATCAAGGAGGCCGCCATTAATGGCGACGGCTGATTTCCAGGAATCAGGAGAAGTGGCGCGACGTGGAGTATGCGCGTCGCGCGACGCCTATTCATTGCGCACCTCATATCCACGTTGCGTGATTCCAGAATGCCTGAGCAGAAACCGAGCGCACCGGATAGGATGAGGTCGCAGATTCCTGGACAGTGAGATCGATCAGTCTTGAGAGGACATCACTGCCATGATTCGAATCGGTTACGCACCCGGTGCCTATGATCTCTTTCACATCGGGCACCTCAATCTTCTGCGACAAGCCAAGGAGCATTGCGACGTTCTCATCGCCGGCGTCGTGGCCGACGAGGTTCTGATTCAGCACAAGGGGGTGAAGCCTGTCATTCCGCTCGCTGAGCGATTGGAGATTGTCCGCAATGTGCGCTATGTCGATGCGGCCAATCCTGCGTTCACCAATGACAAGGTCGAGATCTGGAAGGACCTGCGGTTCAATGTCCTGTTCAAGGGGGATGATTGGCGCGGAACCGAAAAAGGCTATCGGCTCGAACGAAGCTTGGCGGGTCTCGGTGTCGAAGTTTTCTACTTTCCATATGGAAGGCGCACATCGAGCAGTGCGCTTCGCCAGACCCTGCAAAACATCGACGACCTCGCTGTACGAGTGCGCCGATGTGAGCTTGTGATGGACGCTATCTTTGCCATCTGACGGCCGCCCTATCGCGGACACGTAATCTGCCTATGGCCCAGCCCTCACTTCTTGCATCGCGTTTGCGATGCCCTCCATGATGAATAAAATCTCGTGTGCAGAGCCCATTGCACAGTCGCTGGCTACTTGGGTAGCCGCAGTAAGAGTCGCCTTGCTGCCACAGAACCTCATTGCATCGAGACTCGATGACATGCGGCTGGAAGACCTCGTCCTCGATCTTCTCGACCTCGACGAGAGCGAGGCAGCGCAACTGGAAGCGTTGTCAGGGTCAAAAGTGCCATTCCATCGAAGTCCTGAGAGCTATTGCGAATCGTTGCTGCAGGCAATTCGGCAGCTTCGATTGTTCAAGCTGTTCGCCAGAACGCACGGTGGGGACCATCATCGAAGTGTTTGCCCTGCGGCTTACAACGAACGTACCGGCGGGCACCATCCAGAAGAGATGGCGCGCTGGCGTACCGACTTTCGTGCGATGGCCCCTGAACAGCAGATGATGGCCGCGACCGTCATTTGGCTCTACCGGTCTGGGCCCGATTCGATCTGGCTGCGGCGAGTCCCTAGTACCTGGAAGGCGTCCGAGGCCCTGCACTACATGCAAGACGCAGGATGTCTCACGCTCTGGCTCCAACTCATCGCCAGATACCCCGGCTGGTGAGTCGCGCCGCCAAAGAATTCAACCGCAAAGATCGGAGTTTCTCAGCGGGCGTGAATTTCTACACTTACGACACCCTGAAGCCGATGCGAGCGATTTGCCATGAGAATTCGTTCTTTTCCCACGTTCAAGTACAACTTCCGTGCCCCGGGAACCCGGGTAGAGGGCCCTATTCGATTCGCCGTCGGCCAGACATTGCAGGGTATGGTTCTCGTTGGACGAAGCCAGCTGGAAGTAGCTCAGGATCTCGGCAGGCCGGCAGCCGTTCGCGCCGTGGCGGGTGCCTGCGCCGCAAACGTGTTGGCCATCGTCATTCCCTGCCATCGTGTGGTGCGCAGCGATGGCTCTGTGTCCGGCTATCGCTGGGGTGTCGAGCGCAAGCTTGCCATGTTGGCCGAGGAGCGCGCGCAATGAGGGCCAATGCGGGGCGCTATAGCCCCATGGAACGCTTGACCTACGACTGGATCGACATGGAGCGTTCGCTTGATGCCCATGGAAATGTCGTCTTGCCTGGCCTGCTGGCTGCGGAGCAATGCGATGAGCTCGCGGCGCTGTACTCGAAGGAGGAAGGCTTTCGCGCTCGGATCGTCATGGCTCGCCACGGATTCGGGCGGGGTGAATACAAGTACTTCACATACCCGTTGCCACCGCTGCTCAATTGGCTGCGGCATGCGCTGTATCCCCAACTCGTGCCGATCGCAAATCGCTGGAACCGGCAGTTGGGAATCGACACGCGATACCCGGATGAGCTGGATGTATTCCTCGACCGATGTCACCAGGCCGGGCAGACGCGGCCGACGCCGCTAATCCTCCAGTATGGCGAAGGTGACTACAACTGCCTGCATCAGGATCTCTACGGCGAGCACGTTTTCCCGTTGCAGGTGGCAATTCTCTTGTCGGAACCTGGCAGGGACTTCGCCGGTGGCGAGTTCGTCATGACGGAGTGTTCGACCAAAGGGCAACGCGCCGATGTCGTCGCACTGCGCCAGGGCGATGCAGTGGTATTCACCGTCAACAAGCGGCCAGCGACGGGGTTGCGTGGCATCAAAAACGTGGCGATGCGGCATGGCGTCAGCCGCATCCGCAGCGGCAAGCGGCATACGGTGGGGCTTATCTTCCACGACTCGAGGTGAACATGGAGCCGTGTGAACGCTTCGAGACAAGTGGCGAACGCTTGCGCCTGGGTTCAGGCGCCTTGGTGCTGCGCGGATTCGCACTGCCGTATGTGAGCGAACTGATGCCCGCCATTTCTGACATCGCGGCCATGTCGCCGTTTCGACACATGGTGACGCCTGGAGGTTTCACCATGTCGGTTGCGCTGACGAACTGCGGGGCACTGGGATGGACGACAGACCGGCGTGGCTACCGGTACACCTCAATTGATCCGGACACCGGCGAGCGGTGGCCTGCCATGCCCGACGCGTTCGCGCGACTCGCCAACGAAGCAGCGGCAGCAGCGGGATTCGCCGATTTTGAGCCAGATTCCTGTCTGGTGAATCGCTACTTGCCTGGCGCGAGGCTCTCGTTGCACCAGGACAAGAACGAGCGGGACTACGAAGCACCTATTGTCTCGGTCTCTTTAGGCATGAGGGCCACCTTCCTGTTTGGTGGACATGAGCGCTCCGATCCCACGCTCAAAGTTTTTCTGCACCACGGTGATGTGATGGTATGGGGAGAGGCCGATCGCCCGCGCTATCACGGGGTGATGCCGTTAAAAGAAGAGCCGCATCCGCTGCTCGGAAGTCAACGCATCAACTTCACCTTCCGCAAAGCGGGATGAGCATCGGAATTCAAGAGCAAGAGTCGGAGTTTTTTCCCGAGACGATACACCTAAAGTAGCCGCAGTTGCCAAGACGCTCCCATGCACTCGATATCCATGGAACCGACGAACAAACGGGCCGAAGCGCGCCGCCAGATTGAGGCCTATTGCCAGTCGTTGGTGGACATGGGCGCGGCGCAATGGCGGGTCGGCGATGCCGGTGCCATCGAGCTGCGCATGGAAAGCGGCGAGGCCTACCTGTTTGGAGAATGGGGCGTTACCCGCCTGAGATGAGCAGACTGACCACACCAAGTGTGCCCGCCGATTCATTCAACAAGGAGTGCATCATGCAATTGTTCTTGAGCTATCTGGAGTCGCCGCTGGGCGACCTACTGCTCGTCACCGATGCGCGGCAGATTGTGCGCGGGCTCGATTTTGCCGACCACAAGGCGCGCCAGCATCGCAGCTTGCGCGAGCACTATGGCAGTGTCGAGCTGGTTGAAGTTCCGGCCCCATCCGAGATCGCCGAAGCCTTGGCTCGCTATTTTTCGGGTGAATTGGGCGCGCTGGATGCCCTGCGGACTGAGACCGCTGGCTCTCAGCTTCAGCGCCGGGTCTGGGCCGCGCTGCGCCGCATTCCGGCCGGCACGACCACGACCTACGGCAAGCTGGCCAAGGAACTGGGCTTCGACGATCCGCGCGCGGCCATCGACATCGGTGCAGCCAATGGCGCCAATCCGATCGCCGTCATCGTACCGTGTCATCGGGTCATCGCCAGCAATGGCGACCTCAAGGGTTACGCCTGGGGGGTGCCCCGTAAGCGCTGGCTATTGGAACACGAGAGGGCGATCGCGCCAGAGCGTGCCGAACCACAGACTGCCATGCTGCCGGGGATCTGATCTTGGCCGATACCATTGCAGCTGACTTGTCTCCGCGCGCGTACGAACGGGCCTCTCAGTACTTGTCCGGTCTAGATGCAGACTGGGCGCGCCATATCGCCATCGTTGGCCCATGCCGACATGAGGCCAAACCTGCGCGCGAGCCCTACGAAGCCTTGGTGCGCGCCATCGCCTACCAACAGTTGCACGCCAAGGCCGGCGATGCGATTCTTGCGCGACTGCTGGCGCTCTATCCGGGAGCCTCCTTCCCATCGCCGGCACAACTCCTGTCGACCGATCCTGAGTCACAGCGCGCGTGCGGCTTCTCGGCCGCCAAGCTGGCCACCATACGTGGCATTGCGCAGGCCGCCGTGGACGGATTTGTGCCCAGTCTCGATGAAGCTCGGCGCCTTCCTGACGCCGCGCTGATCGAGCGCTTGGTCTGCCTGCGTGGCGTGGGGCGCTGGACCGTCGAAATGTTCCTGATCTACTCATTGGAGCGCTCAGACATCCTGCCGGTGGACGACTTCGGCGTGCGCGAGGGTTACCGGCGCCTGAAGGGCTTGGAGGAGGCGCCGACACCTCGGCAGTTGCGCGAGATCGGCGGGGCCTGGAGTCCCTGGCGGACTGTCGCGGCCTGGTACTTGTGGCGACTGCCGCCTAAATGATGAAATTCATTCGCAAGAATCGGAGTTCTTGCGAATGAATTCCTGCCTATCCTGTCTCTGTGATTGACGATTCCAGGACTGTCGCCATGAATACGACCCATGTCTACGAAACCGAGGATACCCGTTGGGAGGCTGTGCAGGCGCGGGATGTCGCGGCCGATGGGCACTTCGTCTATGCCGTGCGCACCACGGGTGTGTACTGTCAGCCTAGCTCTACGGCACGGTTACCCAAGCGCGAAAATGTGGAGTTCTTCGACTCGGCAAAAGCTGCCGAAGCGGCGGGCTACCGCCGCAGCCGCCGCGCACGTGGCGACCAGACCAGCGCGGCAGCCGAGCGCGCCGCGCTGGTGGAGTGTGCCTGTCGCCTGATCGAGGCGTCAGAGACACCGCCCCAGCTCGACGACCTGGCAGCCGAAATCGGCATGAGCCCGTTCCACTTCCACCGTCTGTTCAGGGCCGAAACGGGCCTCACCCCCAAAGCCTACAGCTCGGCCTATCGTGCCCGCAAGTTGAGGGAGGAGTTGAGCACACCCAACGCTTCGGTCACCAACGCGATTTATGGCGCCGGCTTCAACTCCAATAGCCGGTTCTACGAAGCCTCCGACCATCTGCTGGGCATGCGGGCGCGAGACTACCTGGCAGGCGGCACCGGGGCGGTCATTCGATTCGCGGTGGGACAGTGCTCGCTAGGTGCCATTCTGGTCGCACAGAGCCAGCGCGGCATTTGCGCCATTCTGTTGGGCGATGACCCGGATGCGCTGGTGCGTGACCTGCAGGACCAGTTCCGCAAGGCTCGGCTTATCGGCGGCGATGCTGAGTTCGAGCAATTGATCGCCCAGGTAGTGGGGTTCATCGAGGCACCGGCTATCGGGCTGCACTTACCGTTGGACGTACAGGGCACGGCCTTCCAGGAGCGCGTCTGGCGGGTTCTGCGCGAGATTCCGCCGGGCACGACCGTGAGCTACGCGGAGATCGCCGAGCGCATCGGCGCTCCCAAGGCCGTGCGTGCCGTAGCGCAGGCCTGTGCAGCGAACCACATTGCCGTGGCCATTCCATGCCACCGCGTGGTGCGGCGCGATGGCGATATCGCCGGCTACCGCTGGGGCGTGGATCGCAAGCGCGAATTGCTCCAACGCGAAGCTCAAACCTGAAAGGATGCTGCCATGACGCAATTCTCCGATGCGCTCAATCAACTGGATTGGTTTGCCATATACGGCCACCTGGATGCAGACGGCTACGCCGTGATTCCGGGACTGCTTGCAGCCGATCGGGCGCGCGAGCTGGCGCGGCGGACCGATTTCGACGGAAAGACGCGCCGAATGCCATTGGTGACCACCGAGCTCGGGCAAGGTGATCTGTTCTACTTCGATCAGAACTTACCAGACCCGTGGCAGTCGCTGCACGAAGCGTTTTATCCCAAGCTCGCGGCAATTGCCAACTCATGGAACGAGCGACTGGACATAAGTTACCGCTACCCAGAGGAATTGTCCGCTTTCCTCCAGCAATGCAGCGCGGCGGGACAGAAGCGCGGCCAGTCTTACTTGAGCCGGTTGAGTGCTGGAGACTACGTCGCGTTGCACCAACGCAGTGATGCAGAGCACGTATTCCCGATGCAAGTCGTTGCCTTGCTTACGACACCGGGCGACGACTTCCTCGGCGGGGAGTTTGTCATGACGGAGCAGCGCCCACGCATGCAATCACGGCCACTGGTCGTTCCGCTCAAACTTGGCGATGTGGCCATTATCACGACAGCTCAGCGCCCGTTCAAAGGCACGCGTGGCGACTATCGGGTCAACCTCAAGCACGCGATCAGTCGCATCCGGCAGGGTGAACGTATTGGCGTGGAACTCACGTTCCATCATTTTGTGTGAGCCTAAATGGTGGATCGGACTATGACCGAATCGAGAACCTGGACGCTGATCGGACGGGACGGCAAGCCCTATGAAAGCTCGGTGCCAGGCACACTTGGTGGCCATCGAGGCGGGCGGATCTACGGCAGATTTGATTGCCGGGCGGCCCTGCAGTCCATCGCCCGCGGGGGCTATATCAAACAG
Source organism: Cupriavidus sp. GW822-FHT02D05 (assembly GCF_058802485.1). Classification (NCBI taxonomy): domain Bacteria; kingdom Pseudomonadati; phylum Pseudomonadota; class Betaproteobacteria; order Burkholderiales; family Burkholderiaceae; genus Cupriavidus; species Cupriavidus sp. GW822-FHT02D05. The sequence continues at coordinate 51,508 of NZ_JBXAOE010000040.1, forward strand.
CGGGTCTTCTTTCTCGACGAGTCGATCGCTATCGCCGCCTGCTTCCGGCCGTGTGCGGTTTGCATGCCTGTTCGATACGCTGCCTGGAAGAGGACGCAAGCCACTGGAAGCCGCCCTACATCACGAAATCGAGTGCAGTCATGACCGCTGAAACGCTATTCAACGCGGTCTTGGAGAAGGCCTCGGGAAGAGAACCCTTGAAACCGCAGTCCCTGGCCGACAAGCTTGCGATGGTTGACTGGCTCGCATTCGAGGAAGCGTTGACGCGCGATGGATACGCCGTGATTCCGGCGCTCTTGACATGCGAGCAGTGCGAGTCAGTCACTGGATACTTTCCTGAGGACCAGCGATTCCGAAGCCGGATCGTGATGGAGCGATACGCATTTGGGCGAGGCGAATACAAATACTTTCGAGACCCACTGCCTGATCTCATCAGTGAACTGCGGCGCGACCTCTATCCACGTCTCTCGCCAATTGCGAATCGCTGGCATGCGGTCATGCGCATTGCGGAGAGGTTTCCGGCCACACATGCGGAATTCAGCGAAATCTGCCGCCGGGCAGGACAGACCCGTCCAACCCCGCTCCTGCTACGCTATGGCGCCAACGATTATTGTTGCCTCCACCAAGATCTGTATGGCGACCACGTATTTCCGTTCCAGGCGGTCTTCTTGCTCAACGAGCCGGGGCGCGACTTTGACGGTGGCGAGTTGCTGCTAACCGAAACGCACCCGACAAAGCCGGGACGTGCTCAGGTCGTGCCCCTGCGTCAAGGTGATGCAGCAATCTTTGCCGTGAATCACAGACCCGTGCGCTCGGCGCGAGGATTCCATCGCCTGAGTCTGCGTCATGGTGTTAGCAGGCTGCATCGGGGTCAGCGGCATACCTTGGGCATCATCTTTCATGATGCTAGATAATTGGCGTACGTCGGTCCGCCATTCGGGGCAGGAGTTCTGTGCCTGCCCATCCGTCGTGCATGTCTGGCCGGCGCAATCGGCTTCACGGAATTCACGACCTCAGGTGTCCGCATATCGGTGCGGATCAGTCATTGATTAATCATGGGCTGACCAACCGAGACTCAGGCCGAACGCGGTTGGACTGTCCTGCAAGGAGGCGAGACGAATAGTCTTAAGGACTTCCCAGTCTTCTTCTGCGGTTGCACGGACCGTCACAGCGCTCAAATCCATAGTCATATCGGGTTCCTTGAGAGTTAGAAAACAAAAAAGGCGCCGTTGGCGCCTTGGTCACTATCAGCATCAGTCGGGACTGGAGGGGGCCGAATCAACACTGTAAGCGTAACGAACCACGGTGCATGGGGCTGCGACCGCGACGCTGGTGAAAGTGGACGAGGAAGTTAATCGGTTCCATGTTTCTATGTTGACAGATGGCTCAAAGTTTGTCAGCAAGCCATGCAGGTCTGGTCGGCGATTTAGTGCACCAAGGATGGCTCCGGTCGTCGAGACTTCCATTGAGATAATTCAGATTCGAGGGGGACGATGCGCTGATCGTCCGTAGCCGAGGTCATGGCGACTCTGCGCAACATCACCCCATCAACGCATCCGCCACCAGATACTCACCCTCCCACCCCAGCGCCAACTGCCGGCAGCGCCCCAGCGCCACCGCCTGGCGCTCGAAATCCACCACCATCACCGCATCAGCCCAATGCGGGCGCGGCGGCTGCTCGGTGCTGCGGCCGTCGCTGAGCAGCCACAGCCAGCGCTGTTGCGCCGGGCGCCGTCGCGCGGCGTGGGCCAGCAACTGGGCGGCGCGCTCCATGCCGAGCGCGAGCGGCGTGCCGCCGCCGCCGGCGATCGGGCGGATCCAGGCTTCGCTCCATGGGCGAGCGCGTGCCGGCCGCAGGCGGACTTCGGCGCTGCCGGCGGCGAAGCACACCAGCGCCACCTCGGCGCGCGCCTGGTAGGCGCGTTGCAGCAGGCGCAGCAGCACGCCCTTGGCCAGCGCGAGCTGGCGGCCATGCAGCATCGAGGCCGAGCAATCGAGCACGAAGCAGTGCAGCACGCCGGCGTGCGCCTGCTGTGCGCGCCAGCGCAGGTGGCTCGGCGCAAACGGCTGGCTGCCCTTGGCAGCCAGCGTCCGTGTCCAGTGGATGCGCGAGCTGCCCGGGCGGCCGTGCGGCGCGGGCAGACGTGGGGCGAAACGAGAGGCTTGCCACCGGTTGCCGCCTTGCCCGGGTTCGGCGGCGGCCTGCCGGTGGCTCAGGCTTTTTTTGCGGGCAGCGGCCTCACGCCCTTGACCGGGGCGATACCGGCCGCAGCACTTGCCGGCGGGGGCGGGAGCGCGCCCCATGGGTTGTTGGCGGCTGCGTCGCCCGCATTGCGGCCATCGCCATCGCCGCTGCCATTCGCATGGCCAGCGCTATCGGCCTGCCCACCGGCCTGCCCGCCAGCGTTGGGCGGCGCCTGGCGCCGGTGGTGCAGGACCAGCTCCGCCACGGTGTCCACATGCGCGGGCACCACCGCCGCGTCGCACTGCAAGGCAGCCAGCGCGCGCGCCGCGCGCAGCATCACCAGGTCTGCCCGCACACCGTCGACGGCGGCGGCCAGGCACAGGTGGCTGACACGCTCGTGCACGGCATCGCTGAACGAAAGCGCGGACAGCGCGGCGCGCGCCAGCCGCACCTGCCGCGTGAGCGTTTCCTGCTCGGTGGCAAAGCGCGTGCGCAGGGCCACCGGATCGTTGTCGAACGCGAGCCGGGCCTTGACGATCGCCTGGCGCTGCGCGGCGTCCGTGCAGTTCTCCAGCGCCAGCGACAGACCGAAACGGTCCAGCAGCTGCGGGCGCAACTCGCCCTCTTCCGGGTTCATGGTGCCCACCAGCACGAAGCGCGCCTCGTGCTGGTGCGACACGCCGTCGCGCTCCACCACGTTGACGCCGCTGGCGGCCACGTCCAGCAACTGGTCGACGAGGTGATCCGGCAGCAGGTTGACTTCGTCCACATAGAGCACGCCCTGGTGCGCGCGCGCCAGCAGGCCGGGGGCAAAGCGGACCTCGCTCTGCTTCAGTACGTGGCCGAGGTCGAGCGTGCCGATCAGTTGTTCCTCGCTGGCGCCCAGCGGCAGCGTGACAAACTGGCCTTCGGGCAGCAATTCCGCAAGGGCTCGCGCCGCGGTCGACTTGGCCGTGCCGCGCGGGCCGCTGACCAGCACGCCACCGATGCCGGGATCCACCGCGGCGAGCAGCAGCGCTTGCTGCAGGCGCTGCTGGCCGACCAGGGCGCTGAAGGGAAATGGCATGCGGGCGAGCCGGGCGGTTGCATTCATGAGGGGATTCCTTCGATTCCTTTGATTCCTTCGATTCCTTCAAGCGCCTGCTCGCTATCGAGCAGGTGTTGTTCCAGTTGGGCGCGACGCTCACCCGGCTCCTGCCACAGGCCGCGCTGCGCCGCTTCGAGCAGGCGCTCGCAGATGGCGTGCAGCGCGCGCGGATTGTGCTGGCGCAGGAAGGCGCGGGTGCCGGCGTCGTTCACATAGGCATCGGTCACCAGCGCGTACTGGTGATCGGCCACCACGCGGGTGGTGGCGTCGAAGCCGAACAGGTAGTCCACCGTGGCGGCCATCTCGAACGCCCCTTTGTAGCCGTGCCGCTTGACGCCGTCGATCCACTTGGGATTGACCACGCGCGCACGGATCACGCGGCTGATTTCCTCCTGCAGCGTGTGGATGCGCGGCGCCGCCGGGTTGCTGTGGTCGCCGTGGTAGATCGCCGGCTGGGCGCCGCCGAACGCGCGCGCGGCCGCTACCATGCCGCCCTGGAACTGGTAGTAGTCGTTGGCGTCGAGCAGGTCGTGCTCGCGGTTGTCCTGGTTCTGCACGACCGCGTCCAGGCTGGACAGGCGCAGGGCAAAGCTGGCGCGCGCCTCGACGCCATCCGTGCCTTGCCCATAGGCGTAGCCGCCGGCATGCAGGTAGGCCTGCGCCAGATCGCTGTCGTCCTGCCAGTTGCGGCTATCGATCAGGTCCTGCAGGCCGGTGCCGTAGCCGCCCGGGCGGGCACCGAACACGCGCCAGCCGGCGCGGCGGCGCGCCTCGGAAGCGGGCACGCCCTCGGCTTCCAGCCGCGCGCGCTCGCTCTCGATGCGGGCGCGCACGGGATTGACTTCGGCGGGTTCGTCAAGCTCCGCCACCGCCTGCACGGCGGCATCGAACAGGCGCATGACGTTGGCGAAGGCATCGCGGAAGAACCCCGACACGCGCAGCGTGACGTCGACGCGCGGACGGTCGAAGATCGCCATCGGCAAGATCTCGAAGTCGGTCACGCGGTAGCTGCCGGCCGCCCACTTGGGCCGCACGCCCAGCAGCGCGAAGGCCTGCGCGATATCGTCGCCGCCGCTGCGCATGGTGGCGGTGCCCCAGACGGACAGGCCAATGGACTGCGGATACTCGCCGTGCTCCTGCAGGTGGCGCTCGATCAGCTGGTTGGCAGACTTCAGGCCCAGCGTCCATGCCGTACGAGTTGGCACCGCGCGCGTGTCGACCGAGTAGAAATTGCGCCCGGTGGGAAGGACATCCGGCCGGCCGCGCGAAGGCGCGCCGCTGGGGCCCGGCGGCACGAACTGCCCAGCCAGCCCACGCGACAGTTGCCGCATTTCCTGCGGGCCGCAGGCATCCAGGCGCGGCATCACGTCCTGGCGCAGGCGCGCGAGCACGGCCGAAGCCCGCGGCAAGGCAACGTCGCCAGCCACATCGCCAAGCAACGCCGTGGCCAGCATCTCAAGGCGCTCGCGCGTATCGCCATGATGGCGCCACGGCCCGCCGTCCAGCGTGGCCAGTTGCGCCGGACGCGGCCCTTGCCAGGGCGCGGACCAGTCGGCATCGAGCGGGTCGAAGCCATCGCCCAATGCCAGGTCGGCGGCCAGCGCCGCCAGCAAGCTGGCTTGCGCGCCCTTGCCGTCGCCCACCGGAAAGCGCCCGAGCGCGAGCAGCGTATCGCGCCGCTGGCGGCCCTGCGGCGACACGCCGAAAACGTGCAGGCCATCGCGGATCTGAGATTCCTTCAGCTCGCACAGGTAAGCGTCGGTGCGGTTGAGCAGCGCATCTTCCCCATCGCTATCCGCCGGCGCATCCAGCCCCAGTTCACGATGCAGCTGCTGGTCCACGATCAGCTTCAGAATCTCCTTGCGCAGCATCCGCGCGCGGCGCGGGTCCACCGCCAGCGCCTCGTAGTATTCGTCGACCTGCCGCTCCAGGTCCTGCAGCGGGCCATAACTCTCGGCGCGCGTGAGCGGCGGCATCAGGTGGTCGATGATGACGGCCTGCGCGCGCCGCTTGGCCTGCGCGCCCTCGCCCGGGTCATTGACGATAAAGGGATAGAGATGCGGCAGCGGCCCGAGGATGGCATCGGGCCAGCAGGTATCGGCCAGCGCCACGCTCTTGCCGGGCAGCCATTCCAGGTTGCCGTGCTTGCCCACGTGGACGATGGCGTCGGCGCCAAAGCTGTGGCGCAGCCAGAAGTAGAACGCCAGGTAGCCATGCGGCGGCACCAGATCGGCATCGTGGTAGCTGGCGTAGCTCTGGCTGCCTTGCTCGCCCGGCAGCGCGTACGCCCGGGCCGGCTGCAGCCCGACGAACAGATGCCCGCTGCGCACGCCGGCGATCATGAAGCGCCCTTGCCGCACCATCGGGTCCTGGTCCGGGCTGCCCCAGCGCTCGGCAAGAGCGCGCTGGTTGTCCGCCGGCAGGCGGCTCAGGTGCGCCAGGTAGTCGGCCATCGACAGGCTCTGGAACGCCGGCCGCAGGTCGCGGTGCGTCAGGTCGTTGGTGATGCCCTGCGTGAGCCCGCGCATCAGGTCGTCGCCATCGGCAGGCAGGCCTTCGCAGTGGTAGCCCTGCTCGCGCAGCATGCCGAGAATGCCCACTACGGAGGCGGGCGTATCCAGCCCCACGCCGTTGCCGATGCGCCCTTCGTTGGCCGGATAGTTGGCCAGCACCAGCGCTACGCGCTTGTCGGCATTGTCCAGCTGCCGCAGGCGGCACCAGCGGCGGCTCAGCTCGGCCACGAAGGCGATGCGCTGCGCGTCGGGCTGGTAGCGCACCACGTCGACCTCGGTATGGGGGCAGCGATAGGCCAGCCCCTTGAAGCTGACGGCGCGCGTGATGATGCGCCCGTCCACCTCGGGCATGGCGATATGCATGGCCACGTCGCGCGGGCCCAGGCCCTGGCTGTCCTGCAGCCAGTCCTCGCGGTTGCCGCCGCTCAGGATCACCTGCAGCACCGGCGCGTCGCCGGCGAGCGCCAGGGTTTCAGGCGCGTCCAGCGACGAGACGGCAAACGCCGTGGTGTTCAGCACCAGCGCCGCGCCGTGCCCGGCGCACAGATGCTGCAGCACCTCGCGGCACAGCGTGTCCTTGAGTGAATTGACCGCCAGCGGCAGCGGGTTCATGCCCTGTGCGCGCAAGGCGGCGATGAGGGCATCGAACACAGCGGTGTTGCCAGCCTGCAGGTGGGCGCGGTAGAACACCAGCGCCACGACCGGCGCATCGGCATGGCCATCCTGCGCCCACTCCCGCTGCCAGTCCGCCGCGGTAGCCACGCCGTGTGCCGGGTGATAGATCGCCGCCTGCGGCAGCACGCGCGGCTGCAGGGCGGGCTCGCCCCAGCCGAAAGCGTGATGCGCCAGGCAGCGGAAGAACTGCTCGGCGTTGTCCGCGCCGCCCTCGCGCAGGTAACGCCACAGGTTGCTGGCCAGCGCTTGCGGCGCGTTGCCGCGCCCGAGCAGGTTGGCGTCCTCGGCGAGGTCGCCGGAGAACATCACCAGCAGCTGCTTGCGCGAGCGCGCCAGTTCGGTGAGCCGCTCCAGGCCATAGGGCCAGTCGCTGTCGCCGCCAAGATGGTCGACCACCACCACGCGTGCGTGCTGCAGCACGTCGTCCACATACATGTCGAGCGAAGCCGGCTGGCGCAGGTACATCTGGTTGGCCAGCCGCACCGTGGGAAAACCCTCTCCCAGGCGCGGAAAGACGCCGGCCAGCAGCGACAGCGTGGTATCCGCCGCGCTGAGCACCACGATTTGCGCCGGGCTTTGTGCAATGCGCACCACGCCGGCGTTATCGTCGACGAAGCCGCCCGGACGGGTGGAAAGCAGGTGCATCGGGTGCCTGGGCTGGTGTGGGCTGGTGTGGGCTGGTTGTGGGCCTTATGCCTTGCGCCTTACGCCGTACGCACGGCGGCGGCACTCAGCGCGGCCTCCAGGGCGGCCTGCAGCGTAGGCTGGTCAAGCGCCTGGCCGATCAGCACGATACGCGTGGATTGCGCCTCGCCCGGCAGCCAGCGGCGGTCGAAGTAGCTGTCAAAGCGCCGTCCCACGCCATGCAGCACCAGCCTCATGGGCTTGGCTGGCAGCTTGGCAAAGCCCTTGATGCGGTAGATGGTGTGGCTTTCCACCAGCTGGCGCAGGCCATCGATCAACGGGTCGCGGTCCACCTCGCCCAGCTCTACGACGACGGAGTCGAACTCGTCGTGATGGTGATCTGCGTGATCGGAATCGTCCGCCGAGCCGTGGTGATCCGGACGCAGGTGAATGGTGTCTTCCGAGGCGCGGTTCAGGCCCAGCAGCAGCGCGATATCCAGCTTGCCACCCTGCGCGCCGACGATCTTCACTTCGGCGGGGATCTCCGGGCGGATCAGCGCTTGCACTTCGGCGCGCTGCGCGTCGTCGATCAGATCAGTCTTGTTGAGGATGACGAGGTCGGCCGCGCCGAGCTGGTCTTCGAACAGCGCATGCAGCGGGGACTCGTGATCGAGGTTGGGATCGGCCTTGCGCTGCGCGTCCACGGCGTCCGGGTCGGCGGCGAACTGGCCGGCCGCGGCTGCCGCGCCGTCCACCACGGTGACGACCGCGTCCACGGTGAAGGCGTTCTTGATGCTGGGCCAGTTGAAGGCCTGCACCAGCGGTTTGGGCAGCGCCAGGCCGGAGGTCTCAATCAGCACGTGGTCGATATCGCCGCGGCGCTCCAGCAATTGCTCCATCACCGGGAAGAATTCCTCCTGCACCGTGCAGCACAGGCAGCCGTTGGCCAGCTCATAGAGCTGGCCATTGCTCTGGCCGGATTCGTCGCAGCCGATGCCGCAACCCTTCAGGATCTCGCCATCGATGCCCAACTCGCCGAACTCGTTGACGATCACCGCAATGCGCCGTCCGTTGGCGTTCTCGAGGATATGGCGCAGCAAGGTGGTCTTGCCGCTGCCAAGGAAGCCGGTGACGATGGTGGCGGGGATTTTACGGGTCTGCATGGTGGATAGGGGAATTCAGCGCTGGCGCTGGGGTTGAATCGGGGCGTGCGATGCGCGGCGTGGCTGGCCCTTCGCAAGTTATGTTTTGCGCAGCCGGTAATCAGTATCGACAAACGCAGTATCGACAAACGCAGTGTCGGCAAACGGCGACGGGCCTGGCCGCGGCGAGGGGATCAGCATAAAGAGATCGCACGGTGCTGTCCACCCGCGGCGCGTCAGCGTGGCGCGGGCTGCCGCCGGCCACGGCCGCGCCACCACTCCGCAAAGGCGCCAGCGCCAACCAGCAGCAGCATCAGCGCAGCGCTCCACAGCGCCTCGCGCGGCGCCAGGCCACTGAGCGGGGCGGGCGCGGCGAGCTTGAGCACGCGGCTTTCGAGCAACTGGCCTGTCACTTGGCCTGTCACTTGGCCCGTCACTTGGCCGGTCGCGGGACGCGGCGCCGGTGCTGGCTGCGGCTTGGCCTGCCGGGCCGGCGGCGGGCTCGCACGGGATGCGTCGGGCGGTGCAGCCCGGCCAGACGCCGCCGCCGGCGCGGCTGGCTCGCGCCCCGGCATGGCTGTCGCCAGCCGCGCGGAGAATTCGCGCAGCGCATCCGTGGGCAGCCGGGCTTGCTGCCCCAGCCCGGCGATGTACTGCATCAGCACGGGATTGCCGCAGCTATTGGCCGAGCAGGACAAGCCATCGCGATTGACCGACGCCACATAGCGCCGTGCCATGTCGGCGCGCTCGGCAGGCGTGAAGCGGTAGCTCCCCTGCCGGTCCACTTCCAGCAGCCGGGCCAGGATGCCCTGCCGCGCGTGCGGGTTGTTTTGCGCAAAGAAAGCGTCCATGTCCAGGCCATTCTTGTCGGCCACATAGACGTCATACGTGTTCTGCCAGAAGCTGCCGCTCATCTGCTCCGGGCTGGTGGCCTGGAAGCCGTAGAGATGCTCGATCTCCTTGAACATTTCGCGCGCGCCGGCATAGCCCGAGCGCTGCATGCCTTCGATCCAGCGCGGGTTCCAGTTGCGCGCGTTGAGCTCGGTGGCCAGCCAGGTGCGGGCATCCACGGTCTGCTCTTCGCCGGCGCGGCGCAGGTTGTGCAGCCAGAAGCGCGGCGCCTGCCCGCTGACGGCGCGCGTGGCCATGTTGAGGCCGCCGGCGTACTGGTAGGTATCGTCGTTGTCGAGCGCGCCGTAAAGGGTGCTGGCGCGCGAGAACAACACGGCCTGGTTGGATTTGAGGTGGCTGGCCAGCGCCTGCGGCGCGGTCTCGCCCCAGCCTTCGCTGGAGAACGCAAAATTCATGTAGCGCAAGTACTGCCGCGCCAGCGCGCCCGGCGGCTCGCCGGCCTGCGCCGCGTCCTTGCTCTGCTCCACCATCTGCTGCACGCCGATGCTGTAGTTGCCGGGCTTGGCGGCGAACACGCGGGCGCGGGCCAGCCGCGCGGCCAGTTGCGGCTCCACGCCGGCCGCCAGCAGCGTGGCCTGCGCTTCGCGGTCGTGGCGGCTGATGGCGTTGTCGCCGGCGGCGGCGGCCAGGCGCGCGGCCTTGTCCAGCAGCGCCACCTTGTCGCCGAAGCCGTCGCGGTAGATGCCGGAGATGGTGAACAGCACGTTGACGCGCGGGCGGCCGAGTTCGGCATCGGGGATCAGGCGCACATCCTCCACCACGCCGCGCGCGTTCCAGACCGGCTCCACGCCCATCAGGTAGAGCGCCTCGCTCTCCATCGCGCCTTGGTGGCGCTCGGTTTCGCCGTACCACAGCACCATCGAGACCTGCTCGGGCGCCTTGCCGGTTTCCTCGCGATAGCGCGCGAGCGTCTGCGCGGCCAGTTGCTTTCCGAGCTGCCAGGCCGCGGGCGTGGGGATCAGCGCGCCGTCGAAGGCGTGCAGGTTGCGCCCGGTGGGCAGGCCCTGCGGGGTGCGCACGGGGTCGCCCAGCGGCGCGGTCGGCAGGTAGCGGCCGGACAGCACGGTCACCAGGCCATCCAGCTCGCGGCGCGGCGATTCGCGCAGATTGGCCAGCCAGGCGCGCGTACTGGACAGCGCGGCTCTTACCTTCTGCGCCAGCGGCGGCGGCAATGGCGCGTTGGCAGCGCCGTCCGGCTCGCGGCCTTCTGCCAATGCGCCGGCCCAGCGCGAGAGCGCGTCCTTGCCGATCACCCGCATCTCGCTCGCGTCGAATGCGCTTTCCAGCACGGTGGCCAGCGCCTGGCGCTGCGCATCCAACGGCGGCAGCTCGCCCAGCGTGTGAACGCCCAGCGGCACCGGCTCGGCTTCCACCTTATGCAAGAAGCGGTGGATCACGGGTTCGACCTGCTCCCATGGCGCGCCGGGATCCAGCCCGAGCTGGCGGTCCAGCCCGAGGGCGCGGATCTGCGCCAGCGCCTGCAGGCGGTATTGGTCCGCCAGCGCCGGGGAGCTGTCGGCGGCGGCCTCCTGCTGCTCGATCACCGCGTCGAGCTTGGCCAGTTTGTCCGGCCAGCCGGCGCGGGCGATCAGCGGGGTCAGGTGGCTGACCAGCACGGCAGCGCTGCGGCGCTTGGCCTGGATGGCTTCTCCGCCGCCGTCCTGGATGTAGTAGTAAGCGTTGGGCAGGTCGCCCAGCAACACCTCGGCGCTGTCGTCGCCGCTTTGCCCCACCTGCTTGCCAGGCAGCCATTCGAGCGTGCCGTGGCGCCCCACGTGGACCATTGCGTCCGCGCCGAAGGCGTGGCGATACCACAGGTAGGCGGCGATATAGGAGTGTGGCGGCGGCGTCACCGTATCGTGCGAGCTGTCCATCGCTCGCGCGAAGGTGGAGCGCAGCGGCTGCGGGCCAACGAACAGATTGCCGAAGCGCAGGCCCGGAATCACGAAATCCTGCCCGCCATGGCCGTCACCCACCAGCATCAGCGGATTGCGCTCGGGCGGGCCCCAGGCGGCCACCACCGACTGGCGAAACGCCATCGGCAAGGCATCGAACCAGCGCTTGTACTGCGCCATCGGCAGCAGCGTAACGCGGCCGCGCGACACCATCTCAGCCAGTTCGCCGGGCGACCATTCCTCCATATTGCGGCCATTGCGCTCCAGCAGCGCGGTCAGCTCGGCCGTGTCCGGCAGCGTGGCGCCCGTGCGGTAGCCCGCCTCGCGCAGCCGCGCCATGACCTGCACCAGCGAGGGCAGCGTAGCCAGGTAGCTGGCGCCGATATTGCCGCGGCCCGGCGGGTTGTTGTAGTAGAGGATGGCGATGCGCTTGTCCGCCGCTGGCTTGTCCTGCAGCGCGATCCAGCGCCGCACGCGGGCCACCGCAGCGTCTGCCCGCTGCGGCACGGCACGGCTGGCCTTGGCGCCGTGTTCGTCCTCCAGCGTGGCGAACAGGATCGGCTCCGAGACGCCGGCCCGCTCGGGCGTGTTAAGCAGCAGCGGCAGGCGCTCGCCGCCAATGCCGCGCGCATCGGCCCGCCAGCCGGCCTGGCTGTCGCGCGTGGCGATCAGGTTGATGGCATGCAGGCCGTGGCGCTCCAGCCAGGCCTTGTCCTCGGCGCGGCTGATGGTGAGGTTCAGCGTCAGCAATGCGCGCAGCGGGCTTTGGCCGTCGACCGTGAGCATCGGATCCAGCCCGGACAGCGGCCAGCCGAACACCGGCACCGCGCCAATGCCCTGGCGCTCCAGCGCCGCGATCAGCGCATCGATATGCGCGAGATCCTGCTGGCGATAGTTGCTGGCATAGAAGGCAATGCCGGCCAGCGGTGCGCCGGCCGGCAGGCCACTTGCGCCGGCGCGGTACCAGGCGAGATAGTCCTTGAGCGTGGCAAATGCTTGCGCTGCGCGCGGGTGATAGATGCCGGCCGCGGGCAGCGGGCGCGGCGGCGGCACGGCCATGGCCTGCTCGCCGCGCACGGTGGCCACCAGCCAGGCCATCCAGCCCGCGAGGTTGTCGGCGCCACCGGCGCTCCAGTAAGCCTCGGCGGCCTGGTTGCGCGCGGCGTCCAGGCCAAAGCCCCAGGCGGCCTCGGCGGACGCTGCCGGCGCGGCCAGCACCAGCGCGCCGCGCTGCCGCGCCTGGCGCACGGCCGGCGCCATCTGGCGCAGCACGGCCGTGGGAACGAAATACGCGTAGATGACATCGGCGGCGGCGACTTGCGCGGCATCGGGCGCTGCCGTCACGGCATCCAGCACCACCCTGCCCGGCCCGGCCAGCTCGCGCAGGCGCGCTTCGGCCGCGGGCAGCAGGTGCGTGTTGGTGGTGACCAGCAGCACGCGTACCGGGGCTGGCTGTCCGGGCTGGGCTGCGCGGGCGTGGCCCGGGCCGGCAAGGCACCCGCACAGCAGCCCGAGCATCAGCAGCAGCCAGCGCTGCCACAGCGAAACCCGCCGCGCCGAAGCCATCAACGCGCGCCCGTGGCCGAGGCCGCGCCGGCCGCCGCGCCCTCCGGCACATACACCACGCTGCCATCCGGCAACTGGTAAGCCACGCCCAGCCGGGTGCCCTCGCCCGTTTTCTGCCGCGGGGACATCTTGCTGACCTTGACCTCCTTGCGGTTCTTCTCCAGCCATTGCAGCTCGCCGGTGCGCGGATCGCGCTGGACCATGGTGAACTGCGAGTCGGGATTGAGCAGCTGGGTCAGGCTGAACGCCTGCGTGAGCGCCACCATCAGGCCCACCGCAAAGACGATGGAGGCATCGAACAGGTTGGCCACGCCAGCTAGCGGGTCTTCCCGATGCACCGAGGCAAGCTCGCCCTGCGCGCGGCGCCGCCGCACGAAGCGCCGCCGCCTGAACTGGTGTCCCTGGCCCGCGTCCATCAGGCCTGGGTCCCGGCCAGATGGATGGCGGCGCGCGCGTGTGCAGCGGGCGCCACTGGTTCGGGCATGGCCCGCAGCACCAGCTCGCACAGGTTTTCCATTTCCTTGAGATCGCTGCGCGCCCAGCGCTCGCGCGTGAGCGTCAGCACGTAGGCGATGCCGCCCAGCACCAGCCCGCAGACGACCGCGCCAAAGCCGATCACCAGGTGGTTGACCATGCCGGCCATATCGCCACCGAGCAGCGATTGCAGCGCCGGACCGAGCGGGATGATGGTGCCGGCCAGGCCCAGCATCGGCGCGATGCGCACCAGCGTGCGGGTCAGGTCGAGCCGGTTGGCCACACGCATTTCCTCGCGCTGCAGCGTTTCGTCCAGCCACAGGTCAAGGTGTTCGTGCGAATCGAGCCGGGCGAGCCGTTCTTCCAGCATGCCCCAGAAGCGGGCTAGCGAAGGCGACAGCAATGCCGCGTCCAGATGCGCCTGCGTGCCATTTTGCAGGCTGGAGGCCAGCGCGTTGGCCAGCGCGGGGAGATCGCTGCGCGGCGCCACGGCGCGGCGCCGGGACTGCACGATCAGGCTGCCGAGATCGGCCAGCGAGAGCACGAACAGCACCAGCAACGCCAGCGCGACCGGCCAGAAGAACGCCGTGGAAAGGCGAAAGAAAATCTCGGTGACGACGCTTTCCATTGTGATTGGCGGCAGTTGGGTTAGGCGGATCGGCAGGCCACGGCGGGCCCCGGCGCAGTATTGTACGTCGCAGGTGCCCCCTTATCCCAAGCCAGGACCCGCCTGCGATTGCCTTGCCGCCAAGGCCTCAGGGCCAGCTTTCGCGCGCATACACGCCCGACTGCGCGCGCAGCCGCGCGGCGCGTTCGGCCACCCGGGCATCCGTGTAGAACGGCGGGTCCGCCAGCACCAGGCCATTCTCCCGGGCTTCTTCCACCAGGATCTGCAGGTACTCGGTCATGTGCGAGGCCGTGTAGTCGTTGGTGTCATGAAAGCTCACCACGATCGGCACCACGCCCCCCATGGATGGCAGCCGCTGCTCGGCGATGGCCACCTTGACCTGCGCGAGCTCGCTATTCATATGGGAGCGGCGACGCAGGCTGATATGCCAGCCGTAGATCTTGCCGTCGCGCGCGTTCACGTCCGACATCAGCATGCCCAGGCCGAGCTTGCGGTAGACCGCCTGCACCGCATCGTTGTAGGCCCAGTTGGGCGGGCGTACCAGTTGGGCCGCGCCGCGGCATTGCGCGATGATGTCGGCCTCGCCCGACAGCAGCGACGCCTCCAGTTCTTCGGGCGACATGCGCGTGTGCGAGAGATGCCCGATCGGCAACCCGCTATGCACCGCCAGCCGATGGCCGGCGAGGCAGGTAGCGTGCATCTGCGCTTTGCCGGCCTCGCCGCCACCGCGCCTCGGGTGGGCGGTCTGCACGAAGAAGAGCGCTTTGATGCCTGGCGTCACCGGGTTATCGGCAAGCTGGCGCAGAATCAGCGGCGTGCTGCCATCCTCGCCGGCATCGGGGCCGTCGTCGAACGTGAGCAGGAAGCGGATGGGCGGGAGCGGCCGCTGCGCGCGCAGGGCGGCCAGCTGGATCGCGGGCAGCGCGCTCGCCGGCATGTCGGAAGGGGCTGCCTGCGCGGCCAAGCAGGCGAGACTCAGGCTGCACGCCAGGGTCCCGGCGGCGAGACGAACAAAATGGGAAAAGCGCATGCGGGGCGTCCGGTTCGCCACTTCGGGCGCTCTTTGGCGCGCTGCGCGGGCAATCCGGAATGAGTCTCAAGCTAAAGAAATGGGGGCGAACCGCAGCCATGTGCGCGAATCGCCGCAGCGATCGCCGTGGCCCCGGCAAAAAGCAAAATGGCATTGTGCCATATCGTGCTGGCGCGCTTTTGCGCTGGTGCAGCCGAGCCCGCGCAGCGAAAAAAAACCAGGCCATGAGACATGGCCTGGCGGGCAAATCGGCAGCAGGGGGCACTGCTGCCTGCGGGTAAGGGATGCCGTTTTGGACACCCCGGCCGACAGGTTAGCGGCTCCCCCATTTTGCAAACGCAAACAACTGTGTCACTGCGCCTCACCCGTTTGGCAATCCCGCCAGACGATACACCTGGCGCGCGCGTGGAGCGCACGGTCCGGCTTTGTCGAAAGGCGTGAAAGGCAGCGGCAATGCACAAAGCGCACAGGCATGCTGCCGAGCCAGCATCGGACGGCCACGAGGCTATCGCGGCCACCCGGTGCAAATGTCAACAATTGTGAACGCTGAGCCGGAGCCGGCTCAGTAGGTTTCATCCGCGGGATCGATCATCAGGTGAAGATGCCCGGCAAGCTCTGCCAGCACCGGCTCGTCCGCACTGCGGATCATCCATCCCGCGTAGGCGTCCGCCTGCGTGTCCCAGCACCACAGCGTAAAGCCGGCCGCTTGCAACGAGACCTGCGCGATCGCCATCAAGCCGGGCACATCCTTGCCCGCGAGGAAGGCCGCCGCGAGCGGCTCGGGCGCGCCCCAGTCCACGCGCAGGCCGACCCGGTCGCACATGGCTTGCACACCGCGCACCAGGGCGGCCGTGTCTTTCCATTCCACGTAGAAGCCTGCGGCGCCGATCGCTTCGGTCAGCGGCCATAGCAGCATATGGCCCTCGCAGCCGGTCTCGGTGCGCGCGAGCGCATGCTGGAACGCGGTCCAGTATTTGTCCGCGGCATCCTGGTCGTGCAGAGAAATCAGCAGGATCAGCTCGCGCACGGCGTCCTGCGTTTCACTCGGGAGCACAGTGGTCATAGGCTTCTGGCAGGTTGGGAACACAGGGAACGGAAGGGGTTCGATGCTGGCAGGCCACGGCGTGATGCCGCGAGCCGACGCGGTGGTTGACTCGAATGCCGGAACCTTGTGTGAGCATCCGAGTGGCTGAGCGTCTGGCGGTGCTTTGCCCAACGCCGCGAAAATGGCAGCCCCCTATTCTGACAAAGGTTGGTGCGAGGCGCTACTACACATACGCATGGAAGACGCATCGAAGGCGCGCTGATCGTCTCGCAAGACCAGCCCATACGCATTGCCTTACGGCACGAAAAACGCAAAGTTTAGGACGTGTCCTATTCGGCGGAAAAAGCCGGAAGAAAAAGATTGCCAAGCGCGCGCCGCCTTTGTTACCCTTCGCCCCGTTATCGCTTCGGAGTCATCTCCATGGACAGTTGTTCTAGTTGGCCTTACGGCCAAACCTTGAACGGCTAGGCAAGTCCAGGCGTCTTACCGCCACTGCCTAGCCGATACCGGCGGGTAGTGGTCCGTTGCACGGGTTCTCCGTGCGACCCCCTCCCAGTTCGTTGCAAATGCCTGCGGCTATCCCGCCGCGAGAATGCGTTCGTCCGCAGTTTCGCGATGCGTTATCCGCCGCTGCCTGCGCGCGCCGTCGAGCGTTAGCGCAAGGAGGCCCCATGCCGTCCCTCTTCATCGCACAACATGCCTTGCTGGCGCTGCAGATCCTGCGCTGCCACGCCGGCGGGCCAGGCAGTGCCGCCGTCCTCCTGCTCACGCTGGCCCTGCCCCCCGCGCGCCGTGCCGCAGCGCGTCATGACGCCGCGCACCGGCCCCGGCCGGGCTGACGCGCGCGCCGCTGTCACGCTCACCGCATCCGGCGAAGGCGGCGCGCCGCGCCCGCCTTTGCCGCTCCTCGCCTTACTCCAGCATCGCTGCCCGGCACGCCGGGACTTTTGGGAAACCGCACCGATGAACCTGATGAAAACGCTCTTCGTCGCCTTCCTGCGCACGCGCCGGGCGACCCACCACTTCCGCCGGCTGGCGATGTTCGAGTCGCTGGGCAAGCCGGGGCCGTCGCGCACCGTGCCAGAGCAGTTGGCACAATCGCTCAAGCGCGCCGCGCGAGAGGACGTGCCAGCCGTACTGGTACGCATGCACTCCCACGAGGATGGGCTGACCAGCGCCGAGACGGACGAAAAGCTCAAGCAGTTCGGCCCGAACGAAGTCGACCATGAAAAGCCGCTGCCTGCGTGGCTGCACCTGTGGCATTCGTACAGCAACCCGTTCAATCTGCTGCTGACACTGCTGGCGGCGATTTCCTACTTCACCGAGGACATGAAGGCAACGATCGTCATCGGCACCATGGTGACGCTGTCCACGCTGCTGCGCTTCGTGCAGGAGCGGCGCTCCAACCAGGCCGCGGAAAGCCTCAAGGCCATGGTCAGCACCACCGCCACGGTGATCCGGCGGGACCTTTCGGCCGGCGTTGCCGCCTTCAGCGCGGAGTACTTCAACGTGCACGTGCATTCCCGCCCGCCGCACAAGATCGAAGTGCCTATCCGCAAGCTGGTCCCTGGCGACCTGGTCGCGCTTTCCGCCGGCGACATGATTCCCGCCGACTGCCGCATCATCGCGGCCAAGGACCTGTTCATCAGCCAGGCGGCCATGACGGGCGAATCGCTGCCCGTGGAAAAATTCGCCGAGCTGCGCGATCGCCACGACAGCCCGCTGGAGCTCTCCAACATCGCCTTCATGGGCACCAATGTGGTCTCGGGCGCCGCCACCGCCGTGGTGCTAGCCACCGGCAACCACACTTACTTCGGCACGCTGGCCGAGCGCGTCACCAGCACCGACCGCTCGGCCACGGCCTTCCAGGCTGGCGTCAACCAGGTGAGCTGGCTGCTGATCCGCTTCGCGCTGGTGATGGCGCCGCTGGTGCTGCTGGTCAACGGATTTACCAAGGGCGACTGGACGCAGGCGTTCCTCTTTGCCTTGTCCGTCGCGGTAGGGCTCACGCCCGAGATGCTGCCGATGATCGTGACCTCCACGCTGGCCAAGGGCGCGGTGATGTTGTCGCGCCGCAAGGTCATCGTGAAGCGGCTCGACGCGATCCAGAATTTCGGCGCCATGGACGTGCTGTGCACCGACAAGACAGGCACGCTGACGCAGGACAAGATCGTGCTGGAGCGCCACACCGATGTGCTGGGCCGCATCAGCACCGACGTGCTCAAGCACGCTTACCTGAACAGCTACTACCAGACCGGCCTGAAGAACCTGCTCGACCGCGCGGTGCTCGATCACGTGGAGCTGCAAAGCGAGCTGAAGCTGACGCAGCATTACCGCAAGGTCGATGAGATCCCGTTCGATTTCGAGCGGCGCCGCATGTCGGTGGTGGTGGCCGAGCGCGAGGATCACAACGAGCTGATCTGCAAAGGCGCGGTGGAGGAAATGCTGGGCATCTGCACGCGCGTGCAGATCGATGGCGCGGCGCAAGCGCTGGACGCCGATATGCTGGCGCGCGTGCGCCAGGTGACGCACGACCTCAACGAGGAAGGCTTGCGCGTGGTGGCTGTGGCCATGAAGGAAACGCCCACCACGCAAACGCAGTACGGCGTGGCCGACGAATGCGAGCTGACGCTGGTCGGGTACATCGCTTTTCTCGATCCGCCCAAGGATTCCACGCTGCCCGCGCTCAAGGCGCTGGCCGAGCACGGCGTCACGGTGAAAGTGCTGACCGGCGACAACGAACTGGTCACGGCCAAGATCTGCCGCGAAGTGGGGCTGCCCGTCACGCGCGTGCTGCTGGGGCCGGACATCGAGAAGATGGACGCCCCGACGCTGGCCCGTGCCGTGGAAGATCACAACGTATTCGCACGCCTGTCGCCGCTTCACAAGGAGCAACTGGTGCTGGCGCTGCGCGCCAACGACCACGTGGTTGGCTTCATGGGTGACGGCATCAACGATGCGCCCGCGCTGCGCGCGGCCGATATCGGCATCTCGGTGGACAGCGCGGTGGATATCGCCAAGGAAGCCGCCGACCTCATCCTGCTGGAAAAGAGCCTGATGGTGCTGGAAGAAGGCGTGATCGAAGGGCGGCGCACCTTCAGCAATATGCTGAAGTACATCCGCATGACGGCCAGCTCCAACTTCGGCAACGTGTTCTCGGTGCTGGTGGCCAGCGCCTTCCTGCCCTTCCTGCCGATGCTGCCGCTGCAACTGCTGGTGCAGAACCTGCTGTACGACGTCTCGCAGATCGCGATTCCGTTCGATCGCGTGGACAAGGAACTGGTGGCGCGGCCGCTGCGCTGGAACCCGGGCGACATCGGCCGCTTCATGGTGGTCTTCGGCCCGATCAGCTCGATCTTCGACATCACGACCTATGTGGTGATGTGGTACGTGTTCGCCGCCAACAACGTGGAGGCGCAGGCGCTGTTCCAGTCCGGCTGGTTCGTGGTCGGGCTGCTCACGCAAACGCTGATCGTGCACATGATCCGCACGCCCAAGCTGCCGTTCATTCAGAGCCGCGCGGCGTGGCCGCTGACGTTGGCCACGGTGGCCATCATGGCCGTGGGCATCTGGCTGCCAATGGGCCCGCTGGCGGCGTACTTCAAGCTGGAGGCATTGCCGCCGGGCTATTTTCCCTGGATGATCGGCATCGTGCTGGGCTACGCCCTGCTGGTGACGGCGGTCAAGCGGTTCTATATCCGACGCTTTGGCTGGCAATAAGCTTTGGGCGGCGCCTATCGCGATACTTGCGCGAAAGGCGCCGCCGATGACATCGGCGTGACACCTGGCCGGCGTAAAAAGACGCAAGCGGTTCCATAACAATAACTTTCAAGCCCGGGGAAACCATGACGTCCCTCCAAGCCTTTCAAAACATCAACCTTGGCTCGCTGCTCGACACCACCGTCAGCCTGACCACCGCCTTCATCCTCGGCGCGGTGATCGGCTACGAGCGGCAGATCCGCCAGCGCACGGCTGGCCTGCGCACCAATGTGCTGGTGGCGGTAGGTGCCGCCATCTTTGTCGACATGGCCAACCGCATGGCCGGGCACGACGGCGCGGTACGCGTGGTGGCCTATGTGGTCTCGGGCATCGGCTTTCTCGGTGCCGGCGTGATCATGCGAGAGGAAGGCAATGTGCGGGGGTTGAATACCGCGGCCACGCTATGGGGATCGGCGGCGATTGGCGCCAGTGCGGGGGCGGACCTGATTCTCGAGGCCGGGCTGGGCTGCCTGTTTGTGCTGGCGGCCAATACCCTGTTGCGGCCGGTGGTGAATCGCATCAACCAGCAGCCAATGGATACGACCGCGGTGGAGGTGACCAACACGGTCTATGTGATTGCGCCGCGCTCCGCGCAGAAACTGGCGTTGCGCTTGCTTGAGGATACGCTGGAGGCGGGGAACTACCCGACCCGGGACCTGGAGGTGCATGCGTTCGGGGATAGCGATGTCGAGATTGAAGCGGTGCTTACGTCAACCTCCGTCGATGGGGATGTGCTGGATCGGTTGATGGCGGAGTTGGCGGAGTCGGAGCATATTCATCAGGCGTTTTGGAGTCCTAGTACGACGGATTGATTTTGGTTGGCTTGTGCTTGTGGTCTATTTGGGGCGGCGTTGGTTTTTTGGACCCAAGAGCAGCACATTGGGCTCTTGTTGCTTGATTGCGCTTTTATTTTGCGGTGTTGGTTTTTGGACCCAAGAGCCATACGACATCCCCCTGCGGGGGCTGCCGGTCACTCTTCTTTGCGTCGGCAAAGAAG
>NZ_JBXAOE010000041.1:0-63623 GCF_058802485.1 Cupriavidus sp. GW822-FHT02D05
TGAAACGACTCCACGCCGATGATAGTGCGGATACCCGTGTGAAAGTAGGTAATCGCCAGGCTCTCCCTTGAAACCCCTCAGTACGAAAGTACTGGGGGGTTTTGCTTTTGCGGCTGGGGTTTCGCGGCAGTGATTTTACGGCTGCGATTTGCGGCAACGATTTTGCGCGATCACGTTTGCCAAATGAAATGTGAATCGCGGAGCGCGAAACCCAACACCCCGCGATTCAGGCCCGGCCTCAAGCCTTCTTCAACTGCTCCCGGATCGGCAGCGCGCGGATGCGCTTGCCGGTAGCTGCAAAGATCGCATTGCACAGCGCAGGCGCGATGGTCGGCATGGCCGGCTCACCAACGCCGCCAAGCGGTGCATCGAACCTGCCCGGCACCAGATGCACATGGATCTGGCGCGGCGCCGAGGGCGCGCGCATCACCTCGTACTGGTGGAAGTTGTCCTGCTGGGCGCGCCCGTCCTTGAAGGTGATCTCGCCCGTGGTGGCCAGGCTGATGCCCATGATGCAGGCGCCTTCCACCTGTGAGCGGATGCGGTCCGGGTTGACCTGGGCGCCGCAGTCCACCGCCATGTCGATGCGCGGCACGCTGATGCTGCCGTCATCGGCCACCACCACTTCGACCACTGCCGCCACGTAGGTCACGAAGCTGTAGCAGACAGCCAGCCCCAGCCCGCGTCCCTTCGGCAGCGTCTTGCCCCAGCCAGCTTCGTGCGTGGCCAGTTCAATCACGCCGCGCAGGCGGCCGATATCAAGCGGGTACTGCTGTGGCGATTCGCCGTAGTTCCAGGTATCGGACAGCTGCGTCGGGTCGATGCGCCGGTCCGGGCCGAGCAGCGCCAGCAGGTAGTCGCGATGATCGTGCCCGGCTGCCGTCGCCAGTTCGGCCGCGAACGATTGCACTGCGAAGGCGTGGGGGATGTTGGACACTGAGCGGAACCAGCCGATGCGGGTGTGCGCCTCCACTTCGGGGTTCTCCACGCGCACGTTGGGGATGTCGAATGGCATGTTCACCGCCGACATGCCAAGCTCGAACGTGGCTTCGTTCTTGGCGCCGGCCACGAAGGTCGACGTGATGGTGGAGGCGGCGGTGCGATGCAGCCACGCCTGCGTCTTGCCGTCGGCGCCGAGCATGGCTTCCATGTGCTCGACGGAGACGGTGTGGAAGTAGTCGTGATGCAGGTCGTCGTCGCGCGTCCAGGTTACCTTGACCGGCTTGCCGCCCATGGCCTTGGACAGCAGCGCGGCCTCGGCGGCGAAGTCCGGCTTGGACTTGCGGCCAAAGCCGCCGCCCAGCAGCGTCACGTGCACCGTGACGTCCTCCGGTTTCAGGCCGAGATGCCCGGCCACGGTTTCGCGCGTGGCCTGCGGCGCCTGCACCGACGTCCAGACTTCGCACTTGCCATCGGCGATGCGCGCCGTGGCAACCGGCGGCTCCATCGTGGCGTGCGCGATATGCGGCAGGTAATACTGCGCGGTGATGCGCTTGCCGGGGCCCGACAGGGCGGCCATCGTGTCGCCCTGGTTGCGCACCACCTTGCCGGGCTGGCTTGCGGCCTTTTCCATCGCGGCACGGAACGCACCGGACTCGTAGCTGGCGTTGGGGCCATCGTCCCAGCGCAGCTTCAGCGCCTCGCGGCCCTTGATGGCCGACCAGGTATTGGTGGCGATCACCGCCACGCCGCCCAGTGGGTTGAACATGGCGGGCACGGGGCTGCCGGCCAGTTCCACCACCTTGATCACGCCGGGCACCTTCATCGCCTGCGTGGAGTCAACGCCGGCGAGCTTGCCGCCGAACACCGGCGGGCGTGCGATGACGGCGTACAGCATGCCGTCGAGCCGCACGTCGATGCCGTACTGCGCGCGGCCAGTGGCAATGCCGTGGCCATCGATGCTGCGCGTGCTGTCCTTGCCGATATAGCGGAATTGGGCCGGATCCTTCAGCCTGAGGCTGGCGGCCGCCGGCACGGGCAGGCGCGCGGCATCCTTTGCCAGCGCACCAAAGCCAAGGCTCTTGCCGCTCGGCACGTGGACCACCGCGTGGTTGCGCGCCTGGACTTCGCTTACCGGCACATTCCAGCGGGCGGCGGCAGCAGCTTCCAGCATCATCCGCGCACTTGCGCCTACGCGCCGCATGGGCTCGAAGAAATGCCGCACGCTGCGCGAGCCGTCGGTGTTCTGGTTGCCGTAGCGGATTTCATCGCCGGGCGCCTGCACCACCAGCACCTGCGCCCAGTCGGCTTCGAGCTCGTCGGCCACCACCATCGGCAGGCTGGTGCGCACGCCTTGCCCCATCTCGGAGCGGTGGCAGACGATGCTTACCTTGCCATCTTCGGCAATGGAGAGGAACACCAGCGGGCTATCCACGGCGCCGCCAGGCATGCCGTCGCGGCCGTACTTCTTGGGCTCATCCGCTGCCAGCACGATGCCGTCCAGGCCAACAGTCAACGTCAGGCCGGCGAGGGCGCCCATGCTCTTGAGCCAGGTGCGGCGCCCGGCAGATTGCAGCGTGCTCATTTGGCGCTCCTCTTGCCCGTCGGCTGGGCAGACGGCTTTGCAGCCACGTTCGATTTAGCAACGTGCTGGATGGCGGCGCGGATGCGCGTATAGGTGCCGCAGCGGCAGATGTTGCCGCTCATGGCCCCGTCGATGTCTTCTTCGCTCGGGTGCGGGTTGGTGTGCAGCAGCGCGGTGGCAGACATCAACTGCCCCGCCTGGCAGTAGCCGCACTGCGGCACGCCGAATTCCTCCCACGCTGCCTGCAAGGCCTGCCCGATCTTGTCGGCCGACAAGCCCTCGATGGTGGTGATCTTCTTGCCGGCTACTGCCGAGATCGGGGTCACGCAGGAGCGGATCGGCTGGCCGTCCAGATGCATGGTGCAGGCGCCGCACAGGGCCATGCCGCAGCCAAACTTGGTGCCGGTCAGGCCGAGGTGATCGCGTACCGCCCATAGCAGCGGGGCGTCATCGGGCAGGTCGATCTTCTGCGGCTTACCGTTGATCGTGATGGTTCTCATGTTTTTTTGTGGGGGTGGTGCAACGGGGACGAGGGCTGGCGGACGAGCCAGGTGCCTGCGCTGCTTTGCGCAAAGCGCATTGTGATGCCGGCGGCTGGTACTGGGGAATGGCGTTGGCGGGATTTGTTAATTCCACAAACTGGAATGATGGCACTGCGGAGAACACTCTCGCGCCATCTATACGGCGATTGTCGACAATCGGAATGCGGCTGCCAGAGCCTATGGACCGGCAATCCGACGGTAGAATCCGACTAGCATTCCGCTGACACGATCTGGAGATTGCCGATGGTTCGCCTGCTGATGCTCTTGCTTGGCGTGGATTACTTGCGTATGCGATGGCGCACGCTGGCTTGGGCCGGATCCATCAGCGTGATCACCGGGGGTGCACTGTTTATCGACGCACTCGATGGCCGGCTCGATTTCCCGATCGAGCCGTTTGCATGGCTGCTGTTGCTCGAAGGGCTGGCTACCATGGCGGTGGCGTGGACCGGAATGGGCGGCCAGCGCACGCTGCGCTATGTCAAGGGTATGGCGTTCAGCGTGGCGGCGATCCTCGTGCTGGCCGGCCATCACCATGGCCACATGATCCTGTCGCTGTTGTTCGGCCTGCTGTTTCTGGCCGACGGACTGCTGCAGGTGGCATCGGCACGCCTGGTGCGCTTTCGTACGTGGCGGCTGGCGATGGCAGGTGGCATCGTCGAGATTGCAGTGGCGATCTTCTTTGTCCAGCCCTACCCCACGCACTACGCGGGCACCGTGCCCTACTGCGTGGGCCTTGGCCTGCTTTTCGGTGGCTGGAACATGCTGCTGCTCGCATCGCGCGTGCGCAGGCTGACCGGAAATCCGGGACTGCCGGGCACATCGGAAGCCGGCTCGGCTGATGATGCGGACCAGCGACTCACGACATGGAGCGGCCCGCCCGCAGCCAACGAACACGCGTTGACCGTGCACGTCTGGACGCCGGTGGGATCGGCAAAGACCGAAGCGCGCCGCCAGCCGATCATCGACCGCTATATCGCCGCGGTGGACCAAAATGGCGTGATCTCCACCGGCCACGCGGCACTGGAATCGCCAGAAGGCGTCTACATCAGCCTCTACCCGGCGGTCGAGATCGACCGCGCGCCCGACGATTTCACCCGACTGCTGCGCGCCACGCGCGAGAACGACGTACCTGGCACTTTCCAACCCGACTATCCGACCGAATCGAAAGCGTGGTGTCCGTCGACGGTGCAGGTGCGCATCCGCAACTACGACGCGCAGCGCCTGCGCGAATTCTGGGATGCCTATCAGCGTGACACCACGTACAACCTGACCCACCGCAACTGCTCAAGTACAGTGGCACGGGCGCTCGATGCCGCGCTGGAAGGCGCCGGCGCGCGCGTATGGACGCGGCTGGACGGGTGGTGGCCGTTGTTCCGCCTGGTACTGACTCCTGAACTATGGGTCGCGGCGCATCTACGCAAGCGCGCCGCGACGATGGCGTGGACGCCGGGCCTGACCCTCGACTACGCGCGCGCCATGAGCATGCTGGCCGATCCGCGTCCCTTCGCCTGGGCCACGTTCATCGGCACGCTGAAGCGGCGCAGTTCCGCCAGCCCGGCGGACGATCGAGACGCCTAGGAGCTGGCGACGGCGGAGCCAACTATAGCTTCGGACGCGTCACCCCCCTTCCGGTGCCGAAATTCGTCTGGTGGCAGGCCCATCAGGCGATGGAACATAGCGATGAACGCTGATGCGCTGCCGTAACCGAGGCGGGATGCAATCTCCTCGACCGTGTGCGATGCATTTAGCAAAGGTATCGCTTTAACAACCCGTAGCCGTTGCCTCCATTCGGCCAATGACATACCTAGATTTTTCCGGGCGCGCCGTGCTAGCGTCCGTTCGGTCGTTTTGGCCAGCTCAGCGAGCGCGGGCAGTTGGGGAGTATCACCAGGAGCATTTTCCAGGAGTCGGAGGATAGGTTCTAGCAGTGGGTCGGTTGTGTACTGGAGGTAACTGCCATCGCCTTGCTATGATGCGGGAACGCCCCGCGGACTCTACAGCCACGGGGCTGTTTCCTGTGCCGGGACCGTCAGCTTGCGCTGCTGTCCCGGCGCCGTTCAATGCAGATACGGCAGTACCTTGGTGTGCTCGGCCTGCACCGCCTGCAGCTCGTGCGGCTTGAGTCCAAGCAAAGCGAGGATGGTCGGCGCGATCTGGTTGGTCTGGACCGGTTCGTCGACGATGTTCTGGTCGATGCCTGCACCCCACACAACGATGGGTACGTGACGGTCCTGCTTGGCATCACCGCCGTGTTCGGCGATCTTCGACAGTTTGCCGCCGGCCCAGACGGTACCTTGCTGCGCAATGCCGACGAGATCCGGCGCGCGATCGTCGCCGTGCGCCACGCCGAACAGGTCAGCGGCTTCTTCGCTGGCGTAGATCTTTCTCACCCCTGCCTGGCTGAAGGCCTTGGCGATGGCGTTGCCAGCAGCGTCGGAGCCGAGGCCGTTGCCGGAATAGCCGAGCAGGAAGCTCCTGGCAAAGCTGATCGCGGCGGGGGAACGGTCGTTGAACCACATCAGGATCCCGTCATCGTCGATCGCATGGGCCACCAGATGGGATCTGGACGAGTCCTTGCATGTGGCGGCGTATTTTTCCCAGGCGCAGTTCAGCGCATCGATCATGTCGCCATCGTTGATGATGGTGAGATCGGCGCGGTTCCGCGGGGACTGGCCGTGCTTGGCCGACAGGACTACCACGGTGCTGGTGCGGTCGAGGGCGCCGACCATTGTCGCCAGCTGGTTGTTGACGAAGGTCAGCGCGCTTTGCAGCACCACGCCGGGCGTGGTCCCGTTCATGGTGTAGCCGCCCAGGCCGCCGGCAACCTTGGTGGCGGTGTTGTTCGGATCCGTGTAGTAGCTGGATTTGTTGAGCTTCTGCGCGGTCGACACGGCCTGGAAGTTCATGCCGAAGATGGCGGGGGTGCCCGGTGAGCCGTTGCCGGCATGGTCGTGGCCCTTGATCCAGTTCAGGACGGCTTGTACCTTGAGGCTGTCGTAGCGCTGTGTGTTGGTGTTGTCCTTGGTCCAGTCGTCACCCGGGCCGGCGGGCAGCGACGGATCGGTTACCGAGCTGTTGATTTCGGGGGCAAACAGATCGTCGATACCCTGGCCGGACGGCCCGTTGAGGATCTCGTAGGCGGCGTGCTTGTCCGACCAGGCGGTGCGCAGTCCATGCTTGTGCGCGACCTCGAATATCGTGTTGACCTTGAGATACTGATGCGGATAAACCGGCTGGCAGGTCTGCGCAGAGACCGGCAGCAACGCCGGGTTGATCAGGTCTTGCGGGTGCCCGGTCAGCTGCGAAATCCTGGAAAAATCCGAGTACAGGCCGGGGATGCCTTGCCCGCTGTCCAGCCGGTTCAGGTCTTTCGCAATCACTTCGGCGTAATACACTTCAGCGCCTGGCTTGGTGCTGCGGCAACTGGCTGCCTTGGTGCCGGCCGGCAGCAGGCTGCGGCTGTAGGCGTCGTCGTAGTAGATGCCGGTGGTCCTGGGGTTGCCACCCGTGGCCTGGCCGACCATGCCGGGGAAAGAGTCCGAGGGGAACGGCGTTTGTGCATTCCGGTAGGCAACGCCATGGCGGACAAGTTGCGCAAGGCTGGAGGCCGGATTTGCGTTGACGAACCAGTCCAGGTCGGCCTGATGCAGGCCATCGACCGAAACCAGCAGCACATGCTTGGCACGCGGCTGACGGGCGTCGTCGTCCGCGCGTGCGGACGTGGCCAGTCCGCATGACAGCGACAGCGCCACGGCCAGGGTAAGCCTTTTTGTTGCTCGCATGATATCTCCTCGAATGACTGCCACAGGGCAGCCGGGAGACGCTATCAACCGCCCATGTCCGATCGGTGTCAGCGAATGGCCGGAGAGGTAACAAATTGTATGGGTGCCTTGAAGCTCCCGGAGTCGGGCATGCCCCGCGTCGGCAAGCCGCGAGGCGAACAAGCGAATCGAGCACGAGGCCGGCGGGCTTTGACGCCGCGGGCATGCCACGACACCGCATCTCAGGCGGTGTCGTGGCGGATGGCCAGTTGCGGGTACGGCATCAGACGTTGGCGCCTTCGGTGAAGACATCGACCTTGCCGCTGCGAGCGCCGTCGGTGTAGGCATCGAAGCTGCGGGCCGGTGTAGCCGAGACGCCGGTGCGATCCAGGCCGGCAACCAGCGCGCCATCGGTGTACGGGTCAAACTTGCCGGCACGTGCGCCATCGGTGTAGGCATCGAAGCCGCGAGCCGGCGAAGCCGAAACCCCCGAGCGGTCCAGGCCGGCGATGCGTGCGCCTTCGGTGAAGGTATCCAGCTTGCCGCTGCGCGCACCGTCGGTGAAGGTGTCGGTGGACCGGAAGTCGTAGCCATACTTGTCGGCGGGGACCGAGGTGCGGAATTCATAGCCGTACTTGTCGCCGGCGAGGGTGTCCTTGGCGGAGGCGGCCTGGGCGGCGCCAATGGCGGCGAGCGACAGCACGAGGGTGGAAGCGAGCTTGAGGGCGAAGGTCTTGGTCATGATGTTCTCCAGTATCTTAAAATTCGTTGAATTTCGTTGATTGTTCGCTGCGACTGCCAGAACGTTGCTTTGTTTGTGCGCGCCGTCCATGTAACGAACTATAGGAGAGTCATCGGCGCGTTAGACTAGTCTTATCCGGATAGTTTATTCAGAATTTTTGAATTAACGTCGGCGGCATCAGGTTGCTGGCAGCGCTCGGCGCTGACAAGGTGCCTTAGCGAGGTCGCTGCTCTGCGCAATGGCACGAGCGCCCCGGCTCGCAAGCCGGATCTCCGGGTTTCCGGCTCCCGCATTTTCCAAGGCGCCCGGCGCGTGTATCCCGCCGTGGCCGGCTCCTGGGGCCATCGTTGCTTTTTTTCCACTTCGGCTTCCTGTAGAAAGTCACGTTAGACTGGTCCCACTGTTTGATCGGGCACGTTTCAACTGGTGCACGATTTCGGCTGAAACGCGCAAGGCCAGCGGTGAGAGTCACATGGGCAACTGTTTGACGTCGAGGGCGGTGAATCATGGCATTTACATACACGCTGATTGATCTCGCTGGTTCCATAGCGCTGCTGCTGTTGGGCACCCAAATGGTTCAAACCGGTCTGCAGCGCGCCTTCGGCGCCGGCCTTCGGTCCCTCCTGGGTCGGGCGCTAAGCGGGCGATTCCGCGCCTTTCTCGGTGGAATGGGTGTCACGGCGATATTGCAAAGCAGTACGGCGACCGGACTCATGACTGCCGGCTTTGCTGCCGAGGGGCTCGCCGAGCTTGTCCCCGCCCTTGCCGTCATGCTCGGCGCAAACGTCGGCGCGACTTTTCTCGTGCAAGCGCTGTCCTTTGAGGTCGCGGCAGTCTCACCTGCGCTGATCCTGGTTGGTGTGCTGATGTTCCGCAAGGTATCGAACACGCGTGCGCACGATCTGGGCCGCATGTTCATTGGTTTGGGCTTGATGCTGCTCGCGCTGAACCAGCTGCTGATGTTGATGACGGATTATGAGGATGCCCCCAATCTTCGCATGCTGCTGGGCGCCGCATCCACCGTACCGGTGGTCGATGTTCTGCTGGCCGTCGGCTTGACCTGGGCCGCAAATTCGAATGTGGCGATCGTTCTGCTCGTCACGGCGCTTTGCGCAAAGAACGTGGTCCCGCCGGATACCGCTTTTGCACTGGTATTGGGTGCGAACCTCGGCACCGCGATCAACCCCGTGCTGGCAGCAACCACGCCGAGCGATCCGGCATCAAGGCGACTACAGGTTGGAAACCTGCTCATGCGCGCGGTCGGCGTCGCGGTGGCACTCGCTGCGCTCGGGCCAATAGGCCGGTTCATGGTCACGATCGAACCTGACAATGCGCGTGTGGTTGCCGATTTTCATACGCTATTCAACCTGGCTCTCGCCTGCCTGTTCCTGCCGTTGCTTTCCGTCTACGCGGCCCTGCTAAGGCGGCTGATGCCGCCGCTTGTGGAGGTCTCCGACGCATCACCGCCACTTCACCTCGATCCGGCTGCGAGGCGGATTCCGATGATGGCGCGCGGCAACGTGGCGCGCCTGGCTGATGTCCTCGGCGAGATGCTGTCGGGTCCCCGCGACGCGTCGGTTGAACGCGACCGAAAACGCATCGCGGAGGTCGGTCAGCGTGACGACATCCTGGATAGCCTGCATGGCACGACCGGGCCGCACCTGAGGTCTCTCGATCCCGAGCATTTCGTGGAGAACGACCTTCCGCGCTTGAGCCAGAGAAGATACGCGGCGTATGGCGAAGAGAGCATTGAATTCAAGATCAAGGAACACCGAGGCTACACGCTCGAACACGTTGGCGCATTTGGCAAGCCGCAGACATTTTACCCCGCGAAGTCACTGTGGCTCACTTTGCAGGATCTCCAGGTCGTCCAAGAACTAGAGCCAGCTGGAGGTGCAACGCAATCGACGCTCGCTACCTACATCCACGGGACCGCGCGCTTCGACGACAGTCGCTTGTCCATTATTGGTGAATCCGAGAACGGCACGCGTACGGTCCAGATCTCCTTCGCAGCCCGCGAAATCGGCGTGGCGGACCAGCAAGGCCTTCGTGAATGGCAAGAAGCGCTTGGCATTACCTTCTCCGACGCGCCGCTTGGCACAGCAAGGCTCGGCTATAACCGCTCTGACCGCGAGATGCAGGAGCCGGACCAGTGGTGGGCGTCGTGCCACGTGCCAGAAAGCAGCCTGCAAGCGCTTTGCGAGGGCGTTGAGAGCGGCCGGCTCACCGCCGTTAAGGTCGGGCTATGCCTGCGCAACATTTACATGTCCGACCAGGGTATGGCTGCGCTGCCAGGGGAGGCATGCCTGTTCCTTAGACCCGGCAAGAGCGATAACACCGTGGAGTCGCCGGAAATCGCAAGCGGATATGTTGTTCATCTCTCGCTGGATCTGTCGAAAGTCAGCTTGCGCCGGCTCGAAGAAGAACAGGGTTCGCACGAGGTGCCGCCGCTTCAAGAGCAGATAAACACTACTGGGACAGATGCCATTGGCGTACTGGTGGAGAAGCTCGGCAAGCTGGTCGCAAGCTTGAAATGGCTGGCGGCGCTTGTCGCTATCCTGGTTATCGTTTTTGCATTGAAAAACCGATGATCGAGAGCGTGTCGCATATTGCGTAATTGCTCAAGAAGAGCAACCGATGTCTAGGCTCTACGGCTTGAGGAGCGGCATCACCTGCGTCTCAAGTTGCGGCAGGTCGATGGTCGGCTCAGCGTGCCAGCCGTCCCGTTGCAGGATGCCGTTCCGATCGATTACGAACGTGACCGGGATCCGCCATAGGCGGCCAAAAGCCTTCACGTCAGCATCGCCGATAAAGGCCAGCGCAAAGGAGAAGGATTTCATCACCGAAAGTGCTTCCGCCTGATCGCTGGCCTTGTCGATATTGACAGCGATGACGTCCACCCCCAGCTTGTGATTCTTTTCGTAGAACGCCTCAAGCGCGGGCATCTCCTTGCGACACGGCGCGCACCAGCTTGCCCAGAAATTGACAATCGTAACGCGGCCTGCCGCAGTGGCTGGCGTTACGTGCCGCCCGTCCGCGAGCTTGATGTCGAAGGCCGGGACCGGCTCACCGACCTTAAGCTCGCCTGCGATAGCCGGCACCGGCACTGACAACAGGGCGGATAGCAACATTGGCAGCGCGCGCATCATTGACTCCTCGTGGCACTGCCGGAAGGCAGCCTTGCTGCGGGATGCGGACTCAGCGGCGCGAAAACGCCATGCACCACCCGTGAGGACTGATAGGGCCCTCCAGGATCTTGCAGGTGCCAGTATCGGAATCCGGTGCTGTCGAGGGCCTGAATGAACTACAGTCGGAGCACGAATGCCCATCCTTAGGGCTCTCCTGGTAGTGGAGCATCCCCTTCGTCGCGGAAGCGGACTTGGCGGCTGGCGAGTGAATCGCGATCGGAATCAGAGCAATGGATCCGAGCATGATGGTGCCGCGACGAAGCAAGTTTCGGCGGGACAACGGTATGATTTTCTTCACGGTGTTTCCTCCCTGATACAGGCTTAGAACATGAACCACGCATAGAAGAACAGGGTGTTGTTATCCGCTGCGCGTCTGAGCGTCGAATCGTAGTTCGAGTGGCTACCATTGAACTTGGTATAGCCCGTATATTGCAGACCAAAACGCACGTTCATTTGCGGGTCCCAGGCAAATTTAAACTTCGGCCAATAGTTCAGCTCGACGAGATAGCCCGTCGTATCCGGCTTGCCCGTTGTCGTGCCAAACCTGGCGAAATCGGCGTCGCCTGTCACCTTGAATGCACCGGCGGTAATGCCATAGGTGCGGTCGAATAGATAGGTGATCTTCGCTCGGGTCGAACGCAGGCTCGAGCTGGGATTGTCATTGCTCCCGTTGGGAAAGCCGGATCGCCAGTCGGTTTTTTCGTTGATCATGGCAGCCTGCGCGCTGATGATGTGGCGATCATCCTTGCTGAAGAACTGGTATTGGGCATCGAATCCAAGATCGCGAAACCGGTCTGCGGGTGTTCCGCCGCTGTCCGGCACTTCGACCGAGGCAATTGTTCCAAAGTGACCGATCATGAAACTCTGGTGTTCATCGCCGATGGTATAGGCGATTCGCCAGTACGGATTGGCACCAGAGAGTGAAACTCTTTGACTATCCGGGGTGCCCGCGCGCAAGACAGAGAGTGCCCCTTTTGCCGTTTGATATGAGGTCGCCTCAAGGTATAGGGAATCCAGCACGTGCGCATAGGCACCAATCCCCGCAACCCGGGCACCCGACTCCAGGAACGTTAGTGTGCCTCGGCCCGGGGCTGCGATGCTCGGGCTCCAGTACGGAAAGCTCCAGGCCGGTGCCGTATTGAAAACGTCCTGAACGGTGGGGTTGTTGTGCAATGTCAGGCCGACAATCGTTGGCTTTTCTTCCGACCCGAACATTTTCACCACACGTAGATCCGTATTGTCGAGCGCACTGTGCCCGGCGAACGTCTGGTTATCCGTGGTGCTGATATTGTTATAGGTCCACTGGATGAAAGCACCGGCGTTGTCCGTGATCTTCCCGCCGGAGAACAGGCTGATGGCTTCCGCAACAAACTCGTTGTTCTTGCCGTAGAGCTTATCGCCGGTCGATTTGTCGGTGTTGTCGTTGATGGAGTTGCGCGAGAAGACTGCCATCAGCGCTAGCGGAACCTTCTCGCGTTCACCCAGCGTGTATCCGCCAAGTTTGAATTTCCGTCCGAATGGTGTCAGCTCAGGATAGATCGTGTGACAGGACGCGCAATTCAGGCCGGTTTGCCTGGCAAAAAGCGGATTGGCCTCTGTCCGCGGAATGAAGCCAAAAATGACGATCAGCCAAAGCGCAAGCACGGGGCTTCTAATGACAGCACAGAGGGTCTTCATTGCGGTTCTCCCGTCGGCCTTCCGCTCGGCTTCAGTCTTACAGAAAACTCTAGGTCAGCCACGCGCAGTCGTTAAGGGGGAGATCTACTCCTGCTCGCTTGGGTGCATCCATCCTTCGCTTGGGATAGAGCGCATCGCGAGCGCGCCCTCGCGCGAGGGCGTAACGGGATGGGATGGTTTGCCCTACCACAGCTGTAGGGAACCAACCCATGCCGTATCTCATTGCTCATCTGCACAATGCAGTCTGGGGGATCTCCAGATGCGTGCTCGCGTGTTGCCGCCCTTGCTGAGAGTTGGCTTTTTCATTGCGTCCTTCGCACTGGGCCTGGCTTGCCCGCGCATGGCAAAGGCCCAGATATTCGGCGCCGTCGGTGCCGATGGATCGATCATGCTGACAGACAGACCGGGCAATCCGGCGCTGCACCTGGTTGTCACTTCCAGCGAGCCGCCAGCGCGGGGTGCAAGAAAGGACAATGCCACCGGTGCTTCCGCGACGATGGATTCCGCTCAGTATTCCGAGATCATCGCCGAGGCGAGCCGCGATGCCCGGGTGCCACCGGAGCTGATAACGGCGGTGATCGTGGTCGAATCCGGATACAACCCGAACGCGGTGTCCAAGAAGGGAGCGCGTGGCCTGATGCAGTTGATGCCAGAGACCGCCAGGCGGTTTTCCGCGGGAGACATCCTCAATCCCCGCGACAATGTGTTGGCCGGCGCCAAATACCTGCGCTTTCTCCTGGATCTGTTCAGAGACGATGTTGAGCTGGCACTGGCGGCGTACAACGCGGGAGAGAATGCGGTGATCCGGGCGGGCTATCACATCCCGGCGTATGCGGAAACGCAAAGCTACGTGCCGATGGTGATGGCGCACTACCGGCGCTTGAGCGGTAGCAGGAGCCCCTAGGCAGCGGGTGCGCGCGCATGGCGCTCGGAGCGATTGATAACCCGCTTCTCGCCTCCCGCCGGCGGGCCGGAGGCGCCTGTCGTCCCTATTGCTGAATCGTCGCGCGTTGCATCTGGGCACTGATGAACCCGGCGCTCGCGTTCTTGAGGGCGAGCACTTGCAACTGCTGGCGAATTGCGCCCTTCATCTGATCGAATGTCGGCACCCGGGTCGCACGCTTGGCTTCCAGCTTGACGATCACGCGGACGTTATCGACGGCAATCGGCGCGGGCGTAACGCCGCCGGCGGAGAGTTGCGTCACGGCCTGCGCGACCGCTAGCGGCACACCTTGCGTCTTTCCCTCGGCCGCGGGCGTTTTGAAACTGACCCATGGCATTTCACCACCGTCTTCCTTGCTCGAAGCAATGCTGTACTCGCGCACGAGCGCGTCGAAGGCCGCACCTGAGCGCAATCGTTCAAGCACTTTCGCTGCCGTAGCATCGTCAGCCACGGATAGAATCCGCAGCTTATACTCCTCGTCGCCCATCAAGCCAACGATCTCGTGGTAGCGCGCGTTGACCTGCGCGTCGGTGATCGGCTCGGGATGGATGTTGTCCCGCAAGTAGAGTTCTGTCTCCGCAGCAACCTTGCTGGCATTGACCGCTTCCTGTACCGCCGGCTTCATGCCGTAGTTCTGCTTTTCGGCACCCTGGCGCAAGACCTCGCGCGCAATGAGTTCCTGCTTGAACAGCCGGCGCAGCTCGGGCGTATCCGGCTGACGCGCCGCGCGCATGGCGTCGCCGAGCCGCGCTAGCGGAATTGCCACGCCATTCACGATCGCCAACGTGTCCGTTGGCAAGCTGCCGCCTTCCTTGCTGATGGCCTGCTGGGCGAAAACGGGTGCTGCTTGGCCAAGCGCGAAGGCGATGGAAACGGCGATGACGGTCAAGGCATTCGTTTTCATTTGCATCTCCCAGTTGCGTGTCGTCAACAAGATCGCTGCCGTGGGTCGAGGGATGGCAGCGGCACGCCGCGGCGCTTGATTCCTCCCGGCCTTTGCATTTTGCTGGTGGCCGGTCAAGCTCGCCATGGGTCAACACCCTACAGATGAGGTAGGGCTACCCACCAAGGAGCCGCATCGTACAGGCGATGAATGATGGGGGGCGTGATCCGCACCGCCTTGCATTGGGGGATCTTGCCCATGCCTTTTGGCGTGGATTACCACTGTTCTTGTTACCCGCTTGGCCGAGCATAGTGATAGAAGCCCGGGACTGGCGTTGCCTCGCTTCGCCCCCGGATGTCCCGGGCCGTTATTGAATCGCTGAGGGAGACCATCATGAACAAGCTCACCGCCGCCGCACTTGCTTGCAGCTTGGCGTTCACAGCTGCAGGCGTTCTTGCTGCCGATGACACGGTTGGCGACATCGCCATCAAAAGCCTGATGAATCACGAAGTCACGGCCCAGGAAGGAGCTCCGAGCGATGCGGAGAACAACCGTGGCATGGCTGCGGAGCCGATGAAGGACGAGCCGGCGAGTCCCGACAGCATGAGCGAGCAGCAG
This sequence comes from Cupriavidus sp. GW822-FHT02D05, assembly GCF_058802485.1. Classification (NCBI taxonomy): domain Bacteria; kingdom Pseudomonadati; phylum Pseudomonadota; class Betaproteobacteria; order Burkholderiales; family Burkholderiaceae; genus Cupriavidus; species Cupriavidus sp. GW822-FHT02D05. The sequence continues at coordinate 14,879 of NZ_JBXAOE010000041.1, forward strand.
ATGAAAGACGAGCCGATGAGCCACGACAGCGTGGCCGACGATGGCGCCAGGAATCCGACGGAGCAGTAGTCCGGATCGCTGATGGCGAGGCGCCTGCGCAGCTTGCCCAGATCGTGCCGCTATTCCGGCCCGGCCTTGAACTGGTCATGACGCGAGGCCTTTCTCTCTCGGCACAAGCAGAACACCCAGGCCTTCAGGGACAGCTAGCCCCGTGTGCCAAGCGCCTTGGCGCGTACCGTTGCTTGCCGCACAGAGTGCCGGGCGTCCACGGCATTGCGCGTCAAGCGCCGTTTGGGCCGATGCATGGAACGTCCGCATTCGCTATATGCAGGCCAACCGTGACGTTATTGTATTAGCGGCAATGCATTGAGCTTGTGTTTGAATGGGTTGTGCCGAATACAGCCCTAATCCATCTGGGTGGTGTATCTCCGTGAATTTAGTTCCTAGCCTTGTATTACAGAAAGTTACGAAACGCGAAGACCAGCTGGGAGAGGTCATGATGAGCAAGCGCCGGGAGGGCCGCACCGACCTGCTGCGACATCTCCATGTCAGCGGAGAATCGTGCCGAAGCCATCACCATCTGGCCACCAGGCGTTGTGGGCGCGGCTCCTCGTCAGGTCCCTTGATTCCGAGTGGGTGCTGGCCGGCCAATGCTCCGCGTGCGCGCCACAGCGGCAGCCTAAGGCGTACCTGCATCGTTCAGACCAAGCGCATAGCGAGAATGATCGCGTGACGCAGCACGGTTTCGCGCCCCGTCCCCCGGAGGGCACTTTTTTCATGCCGGCGGCACTTACGGCCGCACATTGTTTCAAGCCATGCTTTATAGGAGATTATCGCTGATTTTGGCAAATCGCAACAATGAATAACAGAAGAAAATAGGGTGGTAAAGGGAGGGGGAAGTGAATATAAAATATAATGTTCTGATCGTCGAAGATCATCACCTTCTACGAAGCGGCCTACGCTCGATGGTATCCGGCATCGGCGAGTTCAATGTCGTCGGTGAGGCGAAAGACGGCAGAGAGGCGTGTCATCTTGCTATCTCATTGAATCCGGACCTGATCCTGATGGATTTATCGATGCCCGGCATGAATGGAATCGATGCGATCTCCGCGATCCGACGCCGAACGCCAGCCGTTCGGATCATTGCGCTCACTGTTCACCAAAGCGACGAGTACGTCCGGGAGGCGCTGCGCGCTGGAGTGGACGGCTACGTCTTGAAGGATTCTTCATTCGAAGACCTGGTTTTTGCGATGCATGCCGTCATGCAGGGCAAGAAGCATCTGAGTTCGGAAATGTATGGAAACCTGGTGGAATCGTTTGTTAGCGGAAATGACCATTTGGCTTCGAATAAGAATGCGTGGGATGTGCTTACGGCCAGGGAACGCAGCGTCCTGAAGCTCGTTGCGGAAGGACGATCCAATAAGCAGGCTGGGCAATACCTGAACCTCAGCCCAAAGACCATCGAGAAGTATCGTGCCAGTCTGATGCATAAGTTAGGGATCACAAATCTGACTGGGCTGGTTCTGATCGCAATCAACATGGGCCTGATCACCTCCCTGGCCAAGCGATACTATGATCCGAATCGCAATGAAGACCCGCCGCTGACGCATGCACATGAAGCGCCCAATGACAGCGCGAGCAGCGCCGATGACGTTCGGGATGGCCAGTCCGGCAGCACCGCCGGAAACGAGGATCGGCTTGGTTGTCCTCGTCGCGACGCTCAAGAGTAGGTTGGTTGGGGTGGGCGGCGTGCATATGGCCGCCCGCACAGCTTGCACAGTTTGCGTGGCAACGAGGTACATGTCCGGACCACAAGCCGATGCAGGGACGTTGTCGTTGTCCCGCGGCGGATCAGGCTCTCCACGTTGCCGAGACGAGGGTCCCGCTGCACTCGCTTGACTGGAGCGAGAAACTTCCGCCATTCGATTCGACCCGCTCTTGCATCCCGATCAGGCCCAGCCCCGAGAAGGACGCGTCGTCGGCCGAAAGGGGAAGCTGCTCGAAGCCGATGCCGTTGTCTTGTATCGTTAGCAGGATGTCGCTTGCGTTGCGTTGCAATGTCACCCTGATCTCGGTCGCCACCGCGTGCTTCACGACGTTGTTCATTGCCTCTTGCGCCACCCGGAACATATCCGCTTTGAGACTGTCCGGAATCTCGTCTTCCCTGACCCGGCAATCGAAGATGACGACAACCTTCCCGCTGCCGCGCTCTATCTGCCTGCACAGGGATGCCAACGCGGGGACCAAGCCCAGATCATCAAGCAGCCTGGGGCGTAGTTCGTTGCAGATCTGGCGCACCTCGCCGATGGTTTCACGGATACGCAGTACCGTGGTATCAAGTAACGCAACGGCCTCCTCGACGTTGCCGCGCTCGATGCGCAGCAGTGAGTCTTCAACCATCAGCTTGATCAATGTCAGTGCCTGCCCGAGGCCATCGTGGAGCTCCGAGGATACCCGCTTGCGCTCTTTCTCCTGTCCGATCATCAGGTGCGTGTAGAGGCGACGAAGGTCCGATTCAGGACGGCTCAGCGCCTCGATGCTGCCATTTTGCAAAATGACGGGTTCCTCGAAGACAACCAGGAACGCGCTGAAATTGCCCTCGCTATCCGCAATGGGTTGTTTGTGCAACAGGATATCGGTGTCCCGGCCTCCTCGTCCGCGCAAGACCGCACCAAAGGAGTGAAACGCACTTGATGCACTGCCGGAGAATCCCTCGCTAACGCGTTTCTGATCGCTGTCCTGAACCAGTTCGACAAGCGATTTGCCTATCAAGTCCGCAATCGAATAGCCAAACATCGCCGCGGCGCTGCTGTTCGCCGACAAAAAACGTCCGCCCGGCGCGAGAATGGCCAGAGCGGTACCGTGAACATCTGTTATCGCGCGCAGGACCCTGTTGCTCGAATCGATCGCGGCCATCATCTTGCGCATTGCATCGGTGACGTTACGCAGTTTCAGATGCTCTCCTCCGTGGGGAGTGCTTGCGCTCATCGGAACTCCTAAAGTGCTGCTGCGGCCGCGGTCCGCGCGAGATGGACGGAAAGCGCCAGTCACCTCCTTACGCAATGGCGATGTCCAGGAACACGGAACGACGCCGCCTAAGGGCATTTCCCTTCAGGTGTGTCTTATTGTATGTACCCGGAAAGCCAAATGCCAATACGGCTCATTGCCGTAGCAATGTGGAGGGTCTCTACCCATGTCGTTCGGCGGGTATCCCTACTTCTTTCCCATCGTTCGCTAGCCAAGAATGAGAAAAAGGCCGCGGCTGGGCCGAGGCGATCGTCCCGAGGGCAGGGGGTTTTCCATGCGCATCGATACGCAACTGAAGAATTTGGGGCGAACCAAGGGCTTCACGCTGCTGGAACTGCTGGTCGTCCTGGTCATCATCGGCTTGCTGGCAGGCCTCGTTGCACCAAAGTACTTCGCTCAACTCGGTAAGTCAAATATCAGCATCGCCAAGGCGCAGATCAGTTCCCTGGGCAAGGCGCTGGACCAGTATCGCCTGGATGTGGGGTCCTACCCGACCACGGAAGAGCGGCTTGAAGCCCTGGTGGCAAAACCACAGAACGAGCCGCGCTGGAGCGGGCCCTACCTGGAGAAGGCCGTGCCGCTGGATCCATGGGGCAGACCCTATCAATACCGCTCGCCAGGCGAGCATGGTGACTACGATCTGGTCTCCTTCGGAAAGGATGGCCAAGTTGGAGGCGATGGCGAGAACGCGGATGTCACGTCCTGGTAAGCGTGCCCTGCCTGCGAAGAGGTAGCGCGCTGGTTGTATGGCCCGACAGGGAGAACGAGGTGAAGTACCTGATGCGCGTCTTTGATACCTGCGGCGAGGTGCAGTCAATCCACATCGACAGCGACTCGCCGGCCAGTGCGGCCGCAACGGCGCGCTCGCGCGGGCTGCGCGTGGTATCGATTCGGCAAAGCGCCGGCGCCAAGCGCGGGCCTGGCCGCTGGACGGCGCTGCAGGTAACGAAGTTCGACGTCGAGTTGTTTGCGAGAGAGCTGGCCGCTTTGCTGGACGCCGGTGTTGGCGTGATCGACGCTTTACGCACGCTGGGCAGCAATGAGGGCCGCGATGCCTCGGCAAGAATCTACCGGCAACTGCTAAGGCAACTGGATGAAGGCCACGCATTGTCCGCCGCGCTCGAGCATGCGGAGGATGTCTTCCCGACGGTCCTGATAGCCTGCGTAAAGGCCAGCGAGCAAACTGGTGGCCTTGCCGAAAGCCTGAAGCGCTATTCGCGCAATAGCGCCACTCTGCGAGAATTGCGTGCCCGGGTGGTTTCCGCGGCCATCTATCCGTCCGTCCTGATGGCAGTTGGCCTGGCCGTGGTTTTCTTCCTGCTGGCTTTTGTCGTCCCGCGTTTCGCGAACCTGCTCGAGAACAGCGGCCGCGAACTTCCGCTGCTGTCGCGATGGCTGATGGCCTGGGGCGGCTTGGTCCACGCGCACGGGTCTTCGCTGGTAGCAGGCTTCGCGGTGATTCTGCTGGGATCGATCGTTGTGCTGCGCCGGCAGGGCGTGCGCGACTGGATTGCCGATCGCATCCTTGCGTTGCCCGGCATCGGCATGCATTTCCGTATCTATCGCCAGTCGCAGTTCTTCAGAACCTCGGCGATGCTGGTCGATGGCGGCATTCCGGTGGTCCAGGCACTCGATCTCGCCCGTGGCCTGATCGGCCGTGGCGACCGCGTGGCGCTCGCCACGGCGATGAATGCCATCCGGAACGGCGGAAAGATGTCCGACGCATTCCAGGATTGCGGGCTGGCAAGCGCGATTACCTATCGATTGCTGACCGTCGCCGAAAAGACCGGCGGCCTGGGCCCCGTGCTCGACAAGATCGCCGGATTCCAGGAGGCAAAGGTGTCACGGGCCATCGACGTGATCTCGCGATTGGTCGAGCCAATGATGATGATCTTCATCGGCGTGGTCATCGGCGGCATTGTTGTCCTGATGTATTTGCCAATTTTTGAAATAGCCTCCAGCCTCCAATAGGTACGTCATGGATCCGAACGGCGCGAATATGGAAAGAGGGAGCGTTCAGTTCCGGGCCACCCTGCGCGAGCTCGGCGAGCGCCACGGCTCCGGGATACGCGCCCTCGAGGCACTGTTTGCACAACAGCCCATGGGTGCCGACGAGGTTCTCGCGCAACTGGCGGCCGAGTTCAGGATGGTCCCGATCAGTATCCGTGAGCTCCATCAGCTTGAGCCGGAGTTTGAAGTCCTTCCCTTTGTCGAGGCGGCGACCAGGCTGTGCGTAGGGTTCCGGCAGGGAGCCGGCCTGCTATTCGTGATCGCCGACCCGCTGGACACGCGTACACGCAGCTGTGTCGATCAACGCATGCGCGCACGCCCTACCGTGCACTACAGTTGGTCGCTGGCCAGCGTTGGCGATCTGACTGCCTACCTGGCCGCACGTGAAAAGGATGTGCGTGCCCTGGACACGCTCGCTTTCGATGACCCGATACAGCGTACCAACGATCCGTCCGCACTGGCCCTGACGCTACAGGGCATCAGCAGCGACGACAGTGCGGTGGTGCGCCTGCTCAATTCGACGATCTACGACGCATTGAAAATGAAGGCCAGCGATATTCACCTTGAATGCCGGGCGAACGGCCTGGTGATCAAATGCCGTGTGGATGGTGTGCTGACGGTGGTCGGCCGGGCGGAAGGGCGAGGCGTCGCCGACCAGGTGCTATCGCGCGTCAAGGTGATCTCGGAGCTTGATATCGCCGAGCGGCGGGTGCCGCAGGATGGTCGCTTCAAGGCCCAATATGCGGGGCGAGACATCGATTTTCGCGTGTCGATCATGCCGAACCTGTTCGGCGAGGATGCCGTTCTTCGCATTCTCGATCGCTACCAGCTATCGCAGGCGTCGGGTGGCTTGACGCTCGAGGCGCTCGGCTTCCAGGAGGCTGATATGCGCTTCATGCGCTCGGTCGCATCGATGCCGTACGGCATGCTGCTTGTGACGGGGCCCACGGGCAGTGGCAAGACCACCACCCTTTACGCAATCCTGACCGAAATCAACGACGGCCTCGACAAGATCGTGACGATTGAAGACCCGGTTGAGTATCAGTTGGGCGACATCCTCCAGATTCCGGTGAACGAAGCGAAGGGGCTGACGTTCGCCCGGGGGCTGCGTTCGATCCTGCGACACGATCCCGACAAGATCATGGTCGGCGAAATCCGCGATCCCGAGACCGCGCAGATCGCCGTGCAGGCGGCGCTCACGGGGCATCAGGTCTTTACGACGGTGCACGCGAACAACGTGTTCGATGTGATCGGCCGCTTCACCAATATGGACGTCGATCCTTATAGCTTTGTGTCCGCATTGAACGGCGTGGTGGCGCAACGCCTGGTTCGCCAATGCTGCGCCGACTGCGCGATCGAGGAGGCGGGAGACGCGGACGCGCTGGCACGCGCCGGGATCGATCCCGAGGTGGCAGCAGGCTTTCGCTTCCGCAGGGGGCTTGGCTGCGCCGCCTGCCGCGGCTCGGGCTATCGTGGGCGACGCGCCATCGCGGAAGCGCTGCGGATGAACGACGAACTGCGCGAACTGCTGTCGGAGCGGGCACCGCTCGGCCGCATCAAGAGCGCGGCGCTGCGCCACGGGATGGAAACCCTGCGCACCGCGGCGGTCCGGCTGATGGCGAAGGGCGAAACGACCCTCGAGGAGATCAATCGTGTCACGATCGTCGAATGATGTCCTCGCAATCGGGCTGGGCACCTGTGCAGCCGCGGTCGGGGTGCGCCCCACAAGGCTGCAGTATCTGCTGCGCCTGGCGCAGCGCGCGCGCCGGGGGGCAAAAGCTGTCGCCGCGCCGCCGTCCCTGCCACCGGTCATCGAGCACGCCAGCATCGCGATGGCCGAGACACAGCATTTCTCCGAGCAAGGAGCGCTCGACGTCCTGCGTCAGGCGTTGGCGCAAGCCCCCGGTGTTCCTGGACGGGCGACAAGATCGAAGCGCCGTGCGTTCATTGTGCTGGATGATTTCTGGGCCAATCACGGGATTCTGCGGGGCGACTTCCGCACCATGCGCGCGCGGGAGGTCGACGATATCGCACGCAGCTATTTCGCGGAGACATTCGGGCTGGATGGTGATGCCATCATGATCCGCACCGTGGTGCAGCGGGGCGGCAGGGCCGTGTTTGCCAGCGCGCTGTCGAGATCGCTGCACGATGGTATCCGCGATGTCAGCACGGCGGCGAGCGTGGAAGTGCAAAGCCTGATGCTCGGGCTGCCTCAGGCGATGAATCGGGCCCGCCACTGCGTTGACGGTAGTGCTTCGATGCTGGTGGTGGTGGCCGAAACCGTACTGCACGCCGTGCTGATGAACCATAGCCGCTGGGTCGCCTATGGCGCGCATCGTCTGTTTGCCGACGATGTCACCGATACATTGCGGCTTGCGGCCATTGCCGAGCAAGTCTTCGAACGGTTCTCGAATACGCGGCGAGAGGACTGCAAGATCTATCTGGGCGGGATCGACCTTGATCCTTCTGCGTTCGAGCAACGGTTCGCCACCGTGCGCTGCCTGCAGGAGATCGTGTCGAGCGCTTCAGCCCCGCTGCGCTTGATGGGGTTCGCGCTATGATGCCGCCGCTCAAGATCGATTTCAGCCGGCGCCCGGCAACACTGGCGCCGAGCGGCGTCGTGCTGCTGGTCTTGGCGGTATTGATGCTGCTGCTCGGCGCCAGGGCTCTGTGGCTCGCGTATCAGGACAACGATCGTGCCCGAACCGAGTTCGGGATAGCAGCGCGCGAAGAGAACGCCAGTAAGCGCCCGCCCAAGACCGCGCCCACGCCTGCCGCCAAATTGGCTGAAAGGCAGGCCGAGGCGATCCTGCGCGAGCTCACGGTGCCATGGCAGAGCCTGCTGTCCATCGTTGAAGATTATCCTGCCCGCGACGTTGCGCTGATCGGTATTGATCAAAGCCCAGCGCAGAGCCAGATCCGCATCACGGCGGAGGCCAAGGATGCCGACGGGATGATTGCGTACCTGAAGTATCTGCAGGGCAGCGTGCTCCTGCATGAGGCGGTGTTGAGCGGTCACCTGATCGAGACCAACGTGCCCGGGACGCCGGTGCGCTTCCAGATCGTCGCAGTGTGGAGAAAGCCATGACGACCCACCGGCTTGCCGATCTGCTGCTGACGCTGCATTTCGAGATGCGGCGCACATTTGGCGTGCCAGGCCTGCTTGGCGCGCTGGCGCTAGGTGTGGCCGCCGCGACATGGACCGCGATTCCCACCGTGGAAGCGCAGACCAGAGGCTTGCTCGACAGCGCACGGCAGGCCCGTGCTGCGAAAGCACGATATCCCGGCGGCGCTGGCCGGGCGCCGGCCGACGTGAATTCCCTGGGCAAGCTGCCGGCTTTGTTCACGACCTTCGCCGAGAGCGGGAACGACATCGCCGTGATCTTCTCCCAGGCGCGTGAGAGCCATCTGACTCTGGGATCGGCACAGTACCAGATCGTTACGGAGCCTGGGGCAGGATTTACGCACTACCAGGTCGTGCTGCCGGTCAAGGACCAGTACGGCACGATTCGCCGTTTTGTTGCATCCGTTCTCAACAGCGTGCCAAACGCCGCGCTGCAGGAGATTCATGTCGAACGGCCAGCGGTGGACGGCAATGTTCTCGAGGCCCGTATCCGCTTCGATCTGATCTATCGGACGAGCCGGCCATGAACAGCGCTTTGGTCAGGAGAATATTGATTGCCGGCACGGGTCTGGCGACCGCCGCATTGATTGGTTGGGACCAGGCGCCGGAGCACCGCGCGCCGGCCGTGGCCTCTGCCATCAGGGCTGCCTATGGGCGCAGCCTGCCGAGCAGGCCAGGCGTTTTGCCCGCCGCCCCTCCGGCTTCGATCGCGCAGGCGCCGCGGCGCACGCAAGCTGCGGCGAGCGAGCCTGCGGCGCGCCCGGTTGCCGAAGTCGCGCCGCGCGAACGGCTTGCGGCGTTGCGTGCGCCGCTGTCGCCAGATACGGGCCACGATCCATTCAGCGTTTCATCCTGGCTTCCCCCGCCTGCGCCACCGGCCCCGCCCGCTCCGGCCCCGCCGCCTCCGGCACCCACGGCGCCGCCGTTGCCGTTTGCCTATGTAGGCGCGCTGGGTGCGGACGTATCGAAGGAGCAAGTGTTCCTGAGCAATGGCGACCGTTTGTTGATCGTATCGCTGGGGGATGTGATTGACGGGCAATACCGCCTTGAGGCGATCACGGCAACAGGTGCGACCTTTACCTATCTGCCGCTTAACGTGAAACAGGTCATGTCCACCCAGGGCGAAGGAAAGTAAATGAAATCCCGGTGCAGATCGGACGCTGCCTGCAGAGTAGAGCGCTGCGACGCGTCCCTCAGGTCAATAGCCGCGTCAGGTTGCACGGCGCCTCGCGCGTCTTATGCCAGCTACCACGCGCGTCGATTCAGTGCGGCCCTGATCGCGATGGTGCTCGGTGGCTGTGCGGTGGAGCCAGGCGCGCTGCGTAACGCAAGCGTTCGCCAGCCCACCGATGCGCAGATACAGCTGAACTACATGCACGAACGCAACGGCCAGATGAATGCGATTCTGGATGAAGTGGATCGGCTGCGAGCCAGCTACCAGTTTCATGAAGCCGTGCTGAAGCTCGATGAGGCGAGCAGGATCGATCCCACCAGCGAGCGAGGGCGGAAGCTGGGCGCGGCGCTACAGATCGATATGCGCGATCTTGTCATCCTGGCGGAGGTCCAGCGGATGCTTGAACGCGGCTCATACGACAGCGCGGCGGAGCGTGTGCGTGAGGTGCTTGCGGAGAATCCGACCAACGTCCAGGCACAGCAGATGATGAGGCTGATCGAAGACAAGCGGCGGCAGCTGCGGGCCGCGCGCGAGGAGAAAAGCGCGGCCGCGTCGATCATGCGTACGCCGGTGACGCTGCAGTTTCGCGACGCGAACGTGCGGATGGTCTTTGAGGCACTGTCGCGCACGTCGGGCTTGAATGTCATCTTTGACCGTGATGTGCGCACCGACCTCAAGACGACGATCTTCGTGACCAACGCCGCGATCGAGGACGCGGTCAATCTGATTTTGTTGCAGAACCAACTGGACAAGAAGGTCCTGAATGCGAACACGCTCTTCATCTATCCAGCCACGCCAAACAAGCAACTGGAGTACCAGGAGCTGAAGGTCCGAACCTTCCAGTTGTCGAACATCGACGCCAAACAGGTGCAGGCCTTGTTGAAGAGCTTGCTGAAGATCAAGGAGATCGTGATCGACGAACATGCCAACACCCTGTCGATTCGCGGAACGCCCGACACCATTCGGCTCGCGGAACAGCTGATCGCCGCACAGGATCTTCCCGAACCCGAGGTCATGCTGGAGGTTCAAGTCCTGGAGGTCTCGCATGAACGGCTGACGGACCTGGGAATTGCATGGCCGAACAGCTTCACGATGGCCACGCCAAGCACGGCGTCCACTTGGGGCGCCCTGCACACGCTGCCGATCAACCAGCTGGTGGTCAGCGGGCTGTCGGCGACGGCGAATTTCAAGCTGACGGATACTGACGCGAACCTGCTTGCGAGTCCTCGCATCCGTACCCGTAACAAGGAAAAAGCAAAGATCCTGATTGGCGACAAGGTGCCGGTGATATCGAGTTCGAGCACCCCGAGCACCAGTGGTCCGTCCTATGCGCAAAATATCCAGTACCTGGATGTCGGTATCAAGCTTGAGGTTGAACCGCAGGTCTACCGCGACGACGATGTCGGCATCAAGATTAGTCTCGAGGTCAGCAACATCACGAAGACAATATCGAGCAGCAACGCGCAGACCGGCCTCAGCTCGCTGGCTTACCAGATCGGCACGCGCAGCGCATCGACCAGCCTGCGTCTCAGGGATGGCGAGACACAGGTGCTCGGCGGCCTGATTTCGGATGCCGACCGCACCACGGCGGACAAGGTGCCTGGCCTGGGCCAGTTGCCGGTGCTCGGGCGCTTGTTTTCGGATCACAACGGCGACCACGTCAAGACGGAAATCGTTTTGCAGATCACCCCGCACATCATCCGTCCTCAACGCGTCGCGGATGCCGATACGCGTGAGATCTGGTCCGGCACCGATGCCAATGTGCGCACCGAGCAGTTGCGTCTCGATCCCGCCAGCGCCCCCGCGCCCGCAGTTGCCGCTCCCATGGCGCCGGTCAAGCCAGGCAGGGTTGGCGGCGGAACCGTGGCACCCGTGGTGCCCGTGGCACCGGCGAGTGTCGGCGGTGCGGCCATTGGAGAGGGAACACCTGCTGCCGCGGGTGGCGGCGCCTCTCCGCCCGCGCCTCCTCCGGTGCCGCCCAGAGGCTCGCTCGGGCAGGCTCCCGCGGCGCCGCGGACAACCCCGCCGGTGGATCCGTATGCGGGGAGGTTCCCGGCGATCCAGGCCGCGCCGGCGGCACCGGTGGCGGCGGCGCCTGCTGATGCGAACGCGGTCGTTCCGGACGCGACCGGCACGGCAGGCGCGACGCAGGTGCCTGCACCCGCGGCAGGGCCATTTCCTGCGCCAGCCTCAATCCTGAAGATGCCGCCCGGCGACATGTCCAGCGACAACCCACTCTATCCGGTCCCCAACGGGACGCATTGACTCATGACGCTCCAGGCCCAGTCTGCACGTTGCCGCGGCCGTCCGCTCCTTCATGGCCGCGGTTTCACCTTGATGGAGCTGGTGGTAACGCTGGCACTTGTCGGCATTGTCGCGCTGGCGATCCTGCCATTTTCCGAATTGATGGTGCAGCGTGAAAAGGAGCAGGAGCTAAGGCTTGCGTTGCGGCAGATCCGTACCGCGCTGGACGCCTACAAGGACGCCAGTGACTACGGGTCGATAGAAAGAGAAGTCGGTGCTTCCGGCTATCCGCCGACACTGACCGTGCTGGTGACCGGCGTCAAAGACGCGAAGGATCCGAAGGCCGGGCTGCTGATGTTCCTGCGCAGCGTGCCGCGCGATCCGTTCTTCAACGGTGACGCCTCCACGCCGGCGGAGGACACCTGGAACTCGCGTGCCTACGGCAGTGTGGCGAGCGGCCCGCAAGGCGGCAATGACGTGTTTGACGTGTCATCCAAGACTGACCGCCTTGGTCTCAACGGCATTCCCTACAAAGATTGGTGAGGCCCATGATGAAACCCGCTCGCAGCCGCAGGCTCCATGGGTTTACCTTGATCGAACTGATGGTCGTGATGGCGATCATCGGCTTGCTGCTGACCATTGCGCTACCGCGCTACCTTCGCAGCATCGATCGTGGCAAGGAGCAGGTGCAGCGGCAGAACCTTGCCGTAATGCGGGATGCGATCGATAAGTACTTCGGTGACAATGGCCAGTATCCGGAGAATCTCGACGAACTGGTGCTAAAGCACTATCTGCGCAGGGTCCCGGAAGATCCGGTCACGGGTGGCACCAGCTGGACGGTCATCGCGTCGCCGGATACGGACAAGGCCGGCGTCTATGACGTCGCGCCGGCGGTGCCGGCCGCTGCCGTGGTGCCGGAAAAATGAACCGCCTTCGCTGTGTGCGTCGTTCAAGGCGGCATCGCCAGGGCGACGGCGCCCATGGCCTGGTCCTGCTGACGCTGCTGATCGCCCTGATCCTTGTTTCCGTGGCATTGCTGGGCGCGCTCGACGTCTGGGCGCTGCAGCGGCAGCGGCTGCAGGAAGAGGAGTTGCTGTTTGTCGGCAACCAGTACAGGCTGGCGATCCAGCGTTACTACCAGGCGGGCCGGACTCTGCCGGCATCGGTCGACGACCTGCTGGAAGACAAGCGCTTTCCGGTGCCGCTACACCATCTGCGGCGTGCTTACCCGGACCCGATCACCGGGAAGAACGACTGGCTGTTTCTCCGCGACGGCGACCGTATCTACGGTGTGTATAGCAAGTCCACGGCGCCCGCGATCAAACACGCGAATTTCCCCCGGCGCTATGCGGATTTCGCCAACGCGAAAACCTATGGCGAGTGGCAGTTCCTTTATCTGCCGCCAGGTCGCCGAAGCCGCGCGAGTAGTGCTATTCCGAGTACGCAGGATTCGATCGGACAAGCCGACGCAGCTGCCCGGCGCACAGGCGTGAACAACGCCTCTCCATTTAGTCCAAACGGACGGTCCAGATGATATCGCCGGCGCAGGGAAACCTTCGATGGATTGCCCTACCGCATCAGTAGGGTGTTGACCCATGCAAACCTGCATCGGCGTTATCCACAATACAAGCGTGGGGAGAGAACCGCAGAATGGGCGTCCCCGAAACGAGACGGTTGAAGGGGCGTTGCGCTACTTCGTTCATCGGGCCGGGGACCAGGGCCAGGGATTTTACAGGCCCAGGGAGTTTGCTTATCCCGGCGCTGGTGGCGCGCTTTGCATTGATCAGTGATGACCGGCAAGGACGGGTGTCGTTGCCGCAGGCGTGGGAATTGATGTCCTACGGGAATTGCGCTGGCTGACCCGCAGGAAGGAGGTTATATGTTTAGTACTCGCATATATCGCGGCGGCCTGTCGGCGCTGGTTTTGCTTCTCTTCGCTCTACCTGCGGCAGCCCAGTCATTCCGGGTTCAATGTCCTGAAGAAACGCCGCTTCATCCAAAGTCGGCCACAGGTGTGATCAGCGATGGAATCAAGTGTCAGCAGATCTCCGGTGGTGACGGCTACGCAACGATGGGCGATGGCACGCAGACCTACTTGTTTGCCTTCGGTCCACTATCGGGCCTCACTGATATCAAGAACGGCCTCCCGGGAACGCAGAAGGCGTCCGTGTTTCGCACGCCAGAAGATCCGAATGGCGCGATCGGCCTTGTCCCGGATCCGAATGCCGGTGGCGCCATCACGGGACACGTCGATGCGCGGGCGATCATGGATGTCGGCGTCATGAACGGCAACATGCCGGCCCCTACCATGGCGATCGACGAGGACGACGAATTCTTCCTGACCCTGACGAACGTCGGAATGATCATGCGCCCGGACCTGTTCGAGCAGCACACTGTGCACTTCCACGGCTACCCGAATGCATCCTCGTTCTACGACGGTGTGCCGGATGCCTCCGTCGCCATCAACATCGGCGGCAGCTTCACTTACTACTACCTGGCGCCGGACGCGGGAACCTACTTCTGGCACTGCCACATCACCCCGCCGGAGCATCTCCAGATGGGCATGGTGGGTCAGATCTATGTGCGGCCACGCCAGAACCGGGTCCCTTTGAACGGTTCGCTGTACACCGCGTTGCAAGCCCAGCAGAGCGATCCGCGCACGAAGTGCGGCGGCGACATTCTGTGCTCGACGCCGCTGCCGCGCGTGGACAATGGTGCTACCCACCAGCCCAACAAGAGTAACTCACCGACGCTGTACGCCTACAACGACGGCGATGGCACCACTGCCTACGACGTCGAGTACCCGATCCAGATCCATGGTTTCGATCCGAATTTCCACTTCGTCGGCATGACCTTCAACCCGGAGCCATTTACCGACATGAAGGACAAGTACTTCCTTTTGAACGGACGGAGCTATCCGGACACGGTAGCGCAGGGGGCCATGAGTACACAGGTGGCGGATGGCACAGCGCATTTCTCGCAGCCGCTGCCGACCGTTATCAACATTCCACTCGGTGGAAAGGCGTTACTAAGGATCTCGGATCTCGACGTCAGCGAGTTCCAGACGCTGGCTTCACTCGGCATACCGATGCATGTCGTCGGTGTCAACGCGCGATTGTTGCGCGATATGACGGGCAACAATCTGGCCTACGACACGAACTCGATCACACTGGGGGGCGGTGAATCGATCGATGTGATCCTGGACGCAAGCAACAAGAACCTGTACCCGGTGGGATCGACGTATTACCTGTACACGCCGAATCTGGATCACCTTTCGAATGACGCCGAGAACTTCGGTGGCTTGATGACCGAGGTCCACATCTGCAATGTGGTGGACCCGACTACCAAGTCCTGCAATTAGGAGAAGCGCCGTGGGCCACTCTACCAGCAACCCGTGGATTGCGACTTTCGCGCGGCTTGCCTGCGCTATCGTTGCCGTGCTGTTCTGCGTGCCGGTATACGCCGCGGCGCCAGGCATTACGGGGACGAGTTTCGATCTGACTGCCGAGGCGGCGCGTATTAGCCAGCCGGATGGATCCAGCATCTACTCCTGGGGCTACGGCTGCCGTGCCGGCGGCACTGCGCCGGCCGGCTTTTCCCCTGCGGCCATCCCCGGTGCGACCTGTCCTAGCATGCAGATACCGGGCCCGACGCTGATCGTCAGAAAGGGCGATACCGTGACGGTGACGCTCAGGAACAACCTGCCGGCGGCCGCCGGCAATACCTCGATTCTCTTCCCCGGGTTTCAGGTCACCACGTCAAACGGCGTGCCAGGCCTGCTCACCGGGGAGGCCGCGCACGGCGGGTCGGTCACCTATAGCTTCGTCGCAACGACGGAGGGTACCCATGGTTACTACAGCGGCACGCAGGGCGACCTGCAGATAGAGATGGGACTGTATGGGGCCATCATTGTCTTGCCGACCACCATACCTGCTGGCTGCCGGGCCGTCGGCAGCACGCTGCCGGACGGACAGACCGACTTCCGCAACGCGGCGGCAGCCTACACCAACAGCGCGTCGTGCTACGACCGCGAGTACCTGTTTCAGTTCGCCGAGATGGATCCCCGCATCCATTCCCAGGCGGAGCAGCAGGTCGGGACACCGGCCGGGAAGGCGTGCACACGGCCCAACGGCTGCATGACCGTCGAGACCGAACCCTATCATCCAGCGTATTTCATGATCAATGGCCGCTCCATGCCCGACGACATGGATCCGAACTATGCCGTGCAGTATCCGCACCAGCCGTACAACGGCAATCCGCATATGCACCCCGGAGAGCTCGTGCTGCTGAGAATCATCGGTACCGGCCGCTGGCAGCATCCGTTCCATGAGCACGGCAATCATGTGCGGGTGCTGGCCCGCGACGGCAATTTGATACTCAGCCAGACCGACAATGTCTCGCCTGCCGGGCCGCTGCTGTTCACTACGACGACCACACCTGGCGTGGCGATGGATGGCATCTTCTACTGGACGGGCCGAGGTCTCAACTGGGACGTGTATGGCCATGTCGACGGTGGCTTGTACACCGACCCGGCGTTCCCTGCATACCTCGGCAAGCCGGTGGTATGCACCCCGGACGCAAACGGTTACTACACGGCAGACCCGATGGCGCCGAACTACTACGAGTGGTGCCAGGATCATAACAAGGCCCTCGAGACCCATCCGTTCGGCCAGGTCGGCAGTGGCGGCCCTGTAACGCTACCCGATGCGAACATCCTGACGAACGGTACCTGGTATGGCGGCAGTCCCTATCTGGGGCCCGATGCGACGGTCCGCGCTGTTGGGCCTACGGGCACTACGCCGCCCTCGGGCACGATCGCGAATCCTCCGACGAGCGAAGCTGGGTTCGCCTTCATGTGGCACTCGCACAATGAGCGTGAGATCACCACGAACAATATCTTCCCGGGCGGGATGATGATGATGATGCTTGTCGATCCACAAGCCTTCACGATCAACGAAGCCAATTAGAGGTCAGGGGAAACGCGATGAGATCCAATCAGTTCAAGGCGAGCCTCTTCGACTTGGTCAAGACAGGCCTCGCTGCATCGATTCTATTGATGGCGAGCTGCGCGTCGTTCGCGCAGAGTGTCAACCTGACCGCGAGCGCGACAAGTACCACGCTGCCCGACGGACAAGTTGTGCCGATGTGGGGCTACACCTGCACCGGCGCCGCTGCGCCCGCCGCTTGCAAGGGCTTGAATCCGAATGCCGGGACGAGCTGGACGCCAGTGGTGATTACCGTCCCTCCTGGCAATCTGACGATCAACCTTACCAATAATCTGCCGGTGCCTCCGGGCGCCACCTCGGGAATTCCCACGTCGCTGGTGATCGTGGGTCAATTGGGCGGCGGTTTGGGCGCGGCGCGAACAACAATGCCCAGCCCGAACCATGCGGTCCAGGCCGTGACCTGGCCGATCGCCGGGGATAGCAATGGCGCTACCTTTAGTCCGCCCAATCAGGGGCCCCGGGTCCAGTCCTTTGCAACCGAAGTGGCCACGGCCACAGGCGCAAGCCCAACGGCGCTGACATGGAGCAATCTCAAGCCCGGTACTTACCTGATCGAATCGGGAACCCACCCGTCCATCCAGGGTCCGATGGGTCTTTATGGCGTGCTGGTGGTTACCACCGCTCCCGTAGTGCCCGCGCTGGGCACCGCCTATCCGGGCGTCACCTACAACGCGGACGTTCCTCTGCTGCTCAGTGAAATCGATGCCACGCAAAATGCCGCCGTGGCTACGGCTGTGTCGACCGCGAATTTCAGCGAAACCTCCTCCCGCGTCCTCAGGGACTCTGTCAGTTCCATCTCGGTGGCGCTCGACTCCGCCGGCAACCCCATCGCGGGTACTGGCTACAAGGCTGGCGATTTCGTCGCGTTCTCCGGTGGCGGCGCTTCGGTAGCGGCGACGGCTCATGTCGCAAGCGTGGACGGCACCGGCGCTATCACTGGTATCACGGTCGACAGTGCCGGGACGGGCTATTACGCCGTTCCCGACGTTACGGTAACGAGTACCACCGGCACCGGGGCGCAGGTCGTTGCGGCGTTGACCTTGACTGGCGTGATTTGCAGCGACCGCGCAGCCGCGTGCTATCCGCCTGCTGTCAACTACGATCCGCGCTACTACCTTATCAATGGCATCGCTTTCGACAGGACCAAGACCGCCACTTCGCTATTCTCGACGAACCCTGCCAACGCCACCGGCAGTGTCCTGGTGCGCTTCGTCAACGCTGGTCTGCGCATGCACGTACCGTCCATCGTAGGGGCGCTGACAACCGACAACAGTTCGGGTACGCCCAAGGTGGTTTCGGGACTGTCGCTGCTAGCGGAGGACGGCAATCTCCTCCCGGGGACCCGGCGAGTGCAGAATGAAGTATTCCTGGCTGCAGGCAAGACGTATGACGTACTGATCAATGCCCCCGTGGCTGTCGCTCCGGCGACCGCGCCAGCAGCCCTGGCGGTGTTTGATCGCCAGCTGAGCCTATCCACCAACAATCAGCGCGACGGCGGCATGATGGCATATATCGGTGCCAATGGCGCCACACTGCCCGCCAGCGGGGTGACCGCGAAGGCCAACCCCGACTCCTACTTCCTGGTTTCGGGCAATAGCCTGACGGTGGCGGACCCTGCCAAGGGCGTGGTCGCCAACGACGTGGGCGTCTACGGCGTCAAGCTGCTGACAGCACCCACGGGCGGCACGGTCACCTTGAATCCTGATGGTACGTTTACCTACGTGCCCAATACTGGCACTGCGTCCGACAGCTTCACGTACCAGGCGAACGGAAACGCCGCGCTGACGGCGAAGGTGACGCTGGCCGCCTGTACCGGTAATTGCAAGGGAGGGGCGCCCACAGCCGGCGGCGACAGCTTCCTCAGTAACATTGCATCGCGGTTGCAGATCGGCGCGCCCGGCGTGCTGGCGAACGATAGCGATCCTTCACAGCTTCCGCTGACTGCCGCGCTGGTCGCCGGCAGCGCCACGGGCGGCACGGTCATGCTGAACGCGGACGGCTCGTTCACGGCAATACCCACGGCTGCGCCGGGCCCCGCAACGACGGCTAGCGTGACCTTCAAGTACAAGGCGGTGAATTCGCAGAAGACATCGAGCAATGCTGCCACGGTGACGGTGACGTTCAAGGGCGGCAGTGGCCTTGTCGTGAACGTATTTGACGCGCCGAGCGTGCGACCGGGGGCAACGCCGGTCAAGATCACCGACTACCGCTGGATCATCGAGGAAGACCGCACCTTCCAGATCGACCTCGCATGCCAGGTGAACTCCGCCACGCGGCCGGCCAATTGCCCGCCGCTGCCGGTGCCGAGCCTGGGGACCAGCTTCCATACCAGCTACATGCCTGTCATTGCCGCGGGCTGTGTCGGTCAGGTTGCTTGCGAGGCGGGGCAGACAGTCTTCGACCCAGCGAGCAATTCGCACATGCCAGCCGTGTGCGATGTTGGCAATGGCGTCTGTCGCACGGACTCCGCGCAGCAGGCCCCGGTCGACCCGAGCCAGGTAGCGCTCGACCCGGCCAAGCACTACTACATTTCGATCTTGCCCGGCGATGCCGGCAACCCCTTCGCTGCGGGCGCGGGCGCTCCCCAGCCGGTCGATCCAGCCAAGCCCCAGGGGTTGCAGAGGCCTTTCAGTATTGCCAAGGACTGCCCGTCGGTCGCGGATTTCGCCCCCGGAACGGGAACCTGTGGCCACGGCATGGGCGGCGCGCCGATCGCGCCTGCACAGAAGACGGTCAACATACCGCTGCAACAAACGCCGCTGGCGACGGCGAAGGTCTCGGTGTTCGTGTTCGAGGATGATGCACCGCTTAACGGCGAAGTCGACGTCAGCGGCGGCACCGAGGGCTTCGGGACGTCCCGGGAGCCGGGACTGGGAGGCTTCGAGATCAAGCTATTCGACGACGCCGGTGGCACGGGCGATCCGACCGGACAGATGACGTACGACATGTTCAACATGCCGCTTTCCAATTCGCTGCAGGGGATGATCGATCCGATCACGCACCTGAATGCGTGCCCGATCTCGCCAACGCCGAAGTCGGCGAAAGACGGACTGGTCGGCATGATTCCCACCTGTCCGAAATATGAATCCGATGGCACGACACTGTCCCCGCTGGTCGGCCAGGCCATCATCGCCAATCTGATGCCCGGCAGATACGGCGTGGTCGCAACGCCGGCAGCCGACAGAATTGCCAAGGGCGAGGAGTGGCTCCAGACGAATACGCTCGATGGACAGAAAGCCCATGATGCCTTCATCAAGGTAGGCGGCCCGGCGTACTTCCAGGAGTTTGGCCCGGCCGGCTTTCACGTCTCCGTCGGCTTCGCCAACGCGAAGATCATCAATGATCGCAGGACCAATGCCGCGAAGTCTGGCCTATGCGACCGTTCCGGAGCCTCGTGCGCCAATGCGGTCAATGGCAGAATCACCAACCTGCACTACAGCCGGCCGCCCAACCAGCATCTCTACGGCAGCGGCTCGCGCGACTCCCTGGCTTTCACGCAGTGCTATGTGAGCCTGGGGGATCCGGACGGCGAGGACATCGCCTTCACCAAGTGCAACGACAAAGGCGAGTTCAGCTTTTCCGGTATTCCCGATGGCACTTTCAGGCTAACGGTCTTCGACCAGTGGAACGATCAGATCGTCGATGGCCTTGCCACGGCGGTACAGCTTGGACCTAACGCGAGGAGCGTCAATGTCGGGGATCTCGCGGTCCTGCAATGGCACACGAATCTCTATACCAGATCATTCATCGATCTGAACCGTGACGGCGTCTCGCAGGACGGCGAGCCTGGCCTCACGCTGGTGCCGACCAACATCCGCTTCCGCGACGGCAGCTATTCCAATTTCAACAATACCGACCTCAACGGCTACGCCGCGTTCAACGAGATCTTCCCGCTGTTCAACTGGTATGTGGTGGAAGCCGATACGACCCGTTTCAAGCAGACGGGTGTGCACGTGGTCTATGATGCCGGCGGTCCGCCGGATGGCACGCCTGGCGGCGGTAAGTCGAGCATTGCGGCGAATTTTGCCAACACAACGGAATCCGCGACTGCACATCTGCCAGACAAGCTACGGGTCCCCGGCGCGGTGTACTGCGACAACGCGGATTGCACTGGCTATTCGATCCTGCACCCCGGCCACAGTGCCGCCAACCCGTCGACCGGCCGGATCGATCCGCCGTCGGTGACCACCCTTGGCTGGCAAGGCTTCTCGGGCCAGAGCTCGTTCATCGAGTTCGGCAAGACGCCGTTCGCCGCAAACGAGAACGGTGGCATCAAGGGTGAGGTGATCTATGCCTCCACGCGGCCGTTTGACGACCCCGCGCTGCTGATCCACACAAGCTGGACGCCCAACGTGCCGAACGTGACTGTCAACCTGTATCAGGAGGGCACTGCTAAGGATGGAACGCCCAGCCTGACCCTGGTGGATACCACCACGACCAGCAGCTGGGACGATTGGGCGCAGGGCTTCCGCAGCGACGGCGTGCCCAATATGAACTGTCCGGGCCAGGAAACCACCGACCCGTACTTCTTCACACTGCAGAACAGCACCCAGTGGCTCGATCCGAAGCACACTGCCTTGCCGGCAAAGTCCCAGTTCAAGTGCTATGACGGCATGCATATGTTCAATCAGCTGCAGCCCGCGCCTTACGATGGGATGTACCAATTCCCCAGCGTGAAAGGCAGGAATCCGCAAACCGGAAGGCCGATGGGTACCAACTGCAGCATCTGCGTGCCGAATCCCGCGGGTGGCGGAGTCTTTGAGGCCGGAACGCCCATGCTGCCCCCCGGCAAGTATGTGGTCGAGGTGGTTGTGCCCCCGGGCTACGAACTGGTGAAGGAGGAGGACAAGAACATCCTCATTGGCGACAACTACATCGCGCCGGTGACCCAGCAGTTCGCTGGCCTGGGCAGTATCTTCATCCTGCCCGACCAGGCGGCGGTGAATGCCACCTATAACGCCAACAATCCGCAGAACCCGACCACGGATCTGGGATCCACGCCCAGGCATGAGGGCGATACCGGGAGCGTCGAGACCTTCTGGCCCTGCGTCGGTGCGCTGCGCATCGTTCCCGACTATATCAGCCTGTTCCCGGGCTCGCAGGAGGTGGCGCCGTTCGCCGGTGCGTCGCGGCACCTGTGCGACCGCAAGGAGGTCACGCTTACCGATCAGATGACGGTGCTGGCGAAGTTCTGGGTATTCAGCTCAACCCACGTCGCTGCGCACTTCACCGGCTTCATGCTGGACGACTTCTCTTCGGAATTCGACCCGTATTCGCCGCAATTCGGCGAGAAGTTCGCCGTACCCAACGTGCCGGTGTCGATGAAGGATTTCGGCGGCAACGAAGTGGCCCGTGTGTACTCCGACCAGTGGGGCATCTTCAATGGCCTGAACTATTCGACCTGGGAAGTCAATCCGCCGAATCCGACCGGCTATGCGCCGACCATGATGGTCGCATGCATGAACGACCCGGACATGCCGGATCCCGCGCACCCCGGGCAGACCATCAGGGATCCCATGTACAACCCCGCGTACAGCCAGTTCTGCTACGAGATTCCCTTCATGCCAGGACAGACCCAGTACATGGACACGCCGGTGGTGCCGGTGCAGGCCTTCGCGGATGGATATAACCAGCCTGACTGCGCGTATCCGGATGCCACGCCTGCGATCTCGAAGGTCGTAGGCGATGCCAGCAACGGCGGTGCCGGTCCGTGGGTCAGCGCTGCGGGCCACACTTTGACCATTAGTGCCTTGGGCGACCAGCAGGTAACCAACCATGCCTATAGTGGACCAGGGGCGAGCAAGGTCCCTTACAATCAGAAGTTCATCACGCGCCACTATGGTTTCGGGAGCTGGTGTACCAGCGTCGGAGGCGCCTGCACTGTGCCTTCGAGCGTAACCATCGGCGGCACGCCTGCGCAGATCACGGCGTGGACCGACCAGTCGATCACTGTCACGGTGCCTGCGCTGTCATCGGACCATGGCGAACTGGTGATCACCGCGGGCAATGGCAAGAAGTCCGTCGACACCGTCAGCGTCAGCATCGGCGGCAAGGCGCCGACCTACGTCGCTGGCGAAAACGCCACCGGCAACGCCATCCAGACGGCGATCGACAAGGCCGTCCCCGGCGACTTGATCATCGTCGGCCCGGGTGTCTACCAGGAGATGCTGCTGATGTGGAAGCCGGTCCGACTGCAGGGCGTTGGCGCTGCCTCGGTGACTGTCAACGCGAATACGCACCCGTCTGGCAAGATGGACCCGTGGCGGGCGCAGGTCAGCTGCCTGTTTGGCATGTCGCGCAACGGTGGGGTGATCTCGCCGACCAATCCGTTCGACCCGACCAACACCTATAGCTGTCCCACGGGCCTGGCAACCGATCCGCTGGCCATGCAGCGGCGGATCGACCCAATACCGTTCGAGCCCACCCTCGGCTGGGACAGCACGCTCAACGGCAACCTGGGCGAGCTTCTGATCGAGCCCACGCTGATGGGCGCGTACGAAGGCGCGGCCATTACAGTTCTGGCGAAGGGCGTGCAAGACGTCAACGGACAGCCCGACCCGAACTGCACCGCGAACGGCATCTGCACGCCGTTGACGGCAAGTGCCGCGGATTGCGCGAACAATCCCAGCAACTTCCTCTGCAATCCGTCGCGTATCGATGGCATCACCTTCACCAACAGCTCGCAAGGTGGCGGTGGCATCTTCCTGCACGGCTGGAACCACAACATGGAGATCTCCAATAACCGCGTCTTCGGCAATGCCGGCACGCTCACGGGCGGCATCACGATCGGCCAGGTCGAGGTACCGGACGGGACCATCGGTGCGGACGGCGTGACGCAGATTCCGTTCGGCTTCAACATGAACGTGAATGTGCATCACAACGCGGTCACCTCCAACGCTTCCTACGGTGATGAAATCAATTCGACCACGCCATCGGCGGCCGGCGGCGTGACCTTCTGCTCGGGAGCCGACAACTACCACTTCAACTACAACTGGGTGTGCGGCAACATGAGTAGTGGTGACGGCGGCGGCGTGGCCCACTTCGGCTTCAGTTATAACGGCGACATCTCGCACAATCTGGTGCTCTTCAACCAGAGCAACAACCCGACGCTACCTACCTACGGGGGCGGCATCATCGCCCAGGGAGTACCGCCGGATGGCACCTTCTGCGAGAACCAGACCGTCGATGTCGATTGCGCACCGCAGCTGTCCGACGGCGCAGGCCCGGGCCTCACGATCGACGGCAATCTCCTGATCGGCAACACGGCGGAGAGCGGTAAAGGCGGTGGTCTGCGGCTGCAGGGCATCAACGGCACCGATGTACAGCGCAGTCCCAATGACGCGTCGAAGTGGTACCGGGTTTCCGTCACCAACAACATCATCGCGAACAACGTCGCGGGGTGGGCAGGGGGCGGTGTGTCGATCCAGGATGCGGTGGGCGTCAACTTCATCAACAACACCATCGTTTCCAACGACGCGACGGCGTCGGCAGGCGTGCTCTTCAACACGCCCGCGGCCGCTCAGTCCAATGTACCTCCGCCGACGAAGTGCACCACGGTGGGCGCGGAAACGACTTGCGATCCGATCACCACGTCGACCTACCAGCCGGCTGGTCTCGAGACGGCGCGGCACACGCCGAACTTCATCGCAGCGTTCAGCAATGCAGGGGTCACCTGCCCGGTTGGAACCTCTGCCTGCACGACGTTCTCGAACCCGGTGATGGCCAACAATCTGTTCTGGCAGAACCGTTCGTTCTACATCACGGTGGGCGGCCTCAATCCGTCGATCCCTGGCTTGCAGAACGTGGTGACGCTGAATCCGACGCTGAACCAAGCTGGGAAGACGACGGGCTATTGCGACCCTAAGGCTATCTACTGGGACATCGGCGCCTTTGGCGACTCCGGACCGAGCAAGCATGAGTCGGGCCTGACGCTCAGCCCGCAATTCTCGATCCTGACTGACGCCGCCGACTACCAGGGGGCAAGCAACCTGGGTTCCAACCCCGCTGTTGTCAGCCAGTACTGCAATGGCTCGCGGGTTCCGCCGGAAGGTGGAGGGGTCGGATTCGCCGTGCCGCCGGGTATCTCGGATACAGTCTTGCCCAACCCGCTCTTCGGCCTGATGCCGACGGCGACCCCGGATGAAGGCAATCAGTGGATCAATATGTCCTACGGACCGCTCTCCCTGTTCAACGCCAGCATCTCGTCTGGCAGCCCGGGCTACAACGTGCCACTTGGCAACTACGCGATCACGTCGGGTTCGCCGGCAATCAATACCGCGACCGACGCGGGTGCCCCGAATCACGACTTCTTCGGTACCGTCCGGCCGCAAGGCGGCAAGTTCGATATCGGAGCGGTTGAGTTCGTGGCAGGCGCCTCGCCCAGCGCGACCCTGACGCTGTCGACCCAGGACTTCGGCAGCGTCGCGCGGGGCGATGCGGGGCCGGTTCATGTCTTCACGCTAAAGAACACGGGTAGCGTACCGCTGACAGGTATTGCGAACCCGGTGATCACCGTGGATAACACGAACTTCTTCATTGTTGCGCAGCAGACGACGTGTGGCAGTGTCAACCCAACCGGGGCCAGCAGGATCACCAGCCTGGCTCCGAACGGCACCTGCGCCATCGCCGTGCAGTTCAGGCCTGCCGGCCGGGATGCAGCAAATTCCACGCAGAACGGCACGCTCAGCATTACCGATAGTTCCGGTACGCAGACGTCGGCCTTGAAGGGGGTGGCAGTTCGTTAGGAATGGGTGGGAGCGCGAAGTCGAGGCGCGAAGGGGGAAGGGGGCGCGGCACTTGTCGCCCCCCCCCAATGTCGAAGAAGCAGGAACCAGTGGCCATCCGGGAGTGGCGTGCGAACATGTCCAGTCATGCAAGGAACTTGACGAGGATCTCGATGCTGCTTGCCGGCTGCATCTGGGGGGGAACCGCCCTGGCTGAATGGGCCTTCCCGCAGGAAGGGCCCCCGGCGGGGCCAGTCCGTGCCGCGACGACGCCGGCCAGGACCTCGCCGTATGCGCCGGTGAAGCTGCCAAAACACGCGAAGGTCTATTACGATCTCTACAGAGGTGTCGAGGATCTGCACGTGCGCCAGACCGCATCGGGCAACCTGATCCGCTTTAGCTATCGCGTGACCGACCCCAGAATCGCCCAGATGCTGAGCGACAAGAATGCGACGCCCTACCTGTTCGGGCGAAGGAGCCAGGCGCTTCTCCAGATACCGGTCATGGACAAGATCGGCCAGCTTCGTCAATCGGGCCCGCTGGCGGTTGGCCAGGAATACTGGATGGTGTTTTCCAACAAAGGCAACCTGATTAAAACCGGGGACCGCGTCAACGTGATGATCGGTTCCTTTCATATCGACGGCCTGGTGGTTGAATGAACGCGCGCGGGCGCGATCTTTGAGGCATGGATTGGGGGGTGTGCTCATGAACCGAATTCTCTTCCTGGCATTGGGCCTGGTGTCTCTGGCGGGATCAGCCGGCGCGGCGACGGAAAGCGCATCGGGGAGCCGGCTGACGGCCGCCCAGATCGCCGACCGGAATGTGGCTGCCCGCGGCGGGCTTGAAGCCTGGCGGGCGGTAAACAGTCTGACCATGTCGGGCCAGATCGATGTCGGCGGCAAGAAGGACGTGATGCTGCCGTACGTGGCCACGATGAAGCGGCCGCACAAGAGCCGCTTCGAGCTTCGCTTCCAGGACCAGACGGCCCTGCAGGTGTACGACGGGGCGCAAGGGTGGAAGGTCAGGCCCTTCCTGGGGCGCGATGAGGTCGAGCCGTACAGCGCAGCCGAGGCCAAGATCGCCGCGCAAGCCGCGGAGCTGGATGGCCCGCTGGTCGATTACGCCAGGAAAGGCACCAAGGTCGAACTGCTGGGGATGGAGTCCGTGGAGGGGCACCAGGCCTACAAGCTCAAGCTGACGATGAAAGACCGCGTGGAGCGGCGCTTGTGGGTCGACGCAACGAGTTTTCTCGAACTGAAGATGGAGGGCGAGCCGCGCAAGCTGGACGGCAGGATGCATAGCGTTGCCGTCTATTACCGGGATTACAAGACGGAGGGCGGGCTGAAGATGCCGCATGTCATGGAGACCGCTGTCGAAGGTGTCAAGAAGGCCCACCGGATGACCGTCGAGCACGTGGCGATGAACCCGCCGGTGGACGATGCCGTGTTTGCGAAACCGCAGTTGGCGTCGGCCAGGTTGCCCGGCAAGTAAGGAGGGGGGCTATGACGATAAGACGGATCGCCCTTGGGGTTCTCGCTGCTTGTGTCTCGATGGCGGCGATGGCGGCTTTGGCGGTGTTGGCGGCGCAGCCATCGGCGTCGCCCGATTTGAGCGTGGCCCAGATCGTGGAGAAGAACGCCGCGGCACGGGGAGGGCTTGAGGCCTGGCGGAAGATCCAGACCATGGTCTGGGTCGGACACGTGGAGAGCGCGAATGCGCCTGCACGTTTTTTGCTGGCCATGAAGCGTCCCAACAAGACTCGCTTCGAGATCACCGCGCTCAATCAGATGGCCGTGCGCGTCTTTGATGGCAGCCATGGCTGGAAGCTCCACCCGACCCAGGGCGGCAAGCCGAATCTGCAACCCTACTCGATGGAAGAGGTGAAGTTCGCGCATGACGAGCAGGTGATCGACGGGCCGCTCATGGACTACGAGGCCAAGGGTATCGCCGTGACGCTCGAAGGTGTCGATGAGGTCGAAGGGCACAAGGCATACCGCCTTGGCATCCGGCTACCTTCGGGCGGGAGCCGCCGCCTGTGGATCGACGCGAAGACATTCCTGGAACTCAAATACGACCGCGAATCTCGCAATGTCCTGGGACAGTCGCACACAGTCACTGTCTTCTATCGCGACTACAGGGCAATCGACGGGCTCCAGATTCCGTGCACGATCGAAAGCGGCGTCGCGACGGCCCAGGCAACGGACAAGCTCGTGATCGACGAAGTCTCGTTCAACCCCTCGCTGGGCGACTGGATGTTCGCCAAGCCCGGCACGCCGAGGCAGGATAAGCCGGTGTCGATCGATGCCCAGGCGCGGCCAGGTCCGGGCGATATGGCCCGGCCGGCGCCATAGCGATGAGCCGGGGACTATCCGCCCTGCGGGCGCTCGCAGCGGGCTTCGTCGCCGCTGCGCTGACGGGGTTTGGCGGCCAAGCCAGCGGCGCTTCGGCAACGGATGCCGGCGAAGCGATTTTCCAGCGTGGCGAGCTGCCTTCGGGGGCGCCGCTCGACGCGATCCGCGATGGCGGCATGCGGATGCAGGGGGCCGCCGCGGCCTGCGTCAATTGCCATCGGCGCAGCGGGCTCGGCGCCAAGGAGGGCTTTGGCACCGTGCCGCCGATCACCGGGCGCTATCTCTTTCACCCGCGCGCCAAGAGCCTCGAGGACCTCGACCTCCCATACGTCGAGGGCATGCGGGCCGATCGCGATCCGTATACCGATGACACTGTTGCCAGAGCCATCCGCGAGGGCTTGGACTCGGAAGGCAGGCCACTCAATTACCTGATGCCGCAATTCGCGCTGAACGATGCCGACATGGCCGCACTGATCGCATACCTGAAGCGGATGGACCAACGCAGGCCGCCGGGGGTCACGGACACGGTACTCCATTTCGCTACCATCATCACGCCCGATGCGGATCCCGTGAAGCGCCGCGGCATGCTGGATGTGCTGGACCACTACTTCGCCGACAAGAACACGTTTCCGCTCGGGCCGACCCCTGCGCTACGTACCTCGCGCAAGATGATGTTCATGGTCAATCGCCGCTGGCAACTGCATGTCTGGGAACTCACCGGCCCGGAAGCGACCTGGCTGGATCAACTCAAGCGGCATCTGGCGGCGGAGCCTGTCCTTGCCGTGGTGTCCGGGCTCGGTGGCAGGAACTGGGCGCCGGTCCATGCTTTCTGCGAGCAGGAATCCGTGCCATGCCTGTTTCCGAATATCGAGGTGCCAGTCAACAGCGATACCGATTTCTATTCCCTGTATTTCTCCAGCGGCGTGCTGCTGGAAGCGGACCTGATCGCGAAGAAGATCCTGGATGCGGGCAGTGGCAAGGTGGCGAAGTCGGTGCGCCAGTTCTATCGTGCCGGCGACAGCGGGGAGCCGGCGGCCAAGGCGCTCGCCGTCAAGCTGAAGGGGCACGGCGTCGCGGTATCCAGCCACGCTCTCGCCAACGGCGAGAGCGTGGCTCAAGCGCTGCGCGGCGCAGCGGGCGCGGACGCGCTCATGCTGTGGCTGCGGCCTGGCGACATCGCCGCGCTTGGCAACGCGCCGCCGCCGCGCGCCGACGTGTTCATGTCTGGCCTGATGGGCGGGCTCGAGCGCACGCCGTTGCCTGCGGGCTGGCGCGGTGTGACTCGCCTCGCCTATCCCGTCGACCTGCCGGAGCGCCGGCGTGTGCGCGTGGACTATGCGCTGGGCTGGTTTGCGATCCGGCGTATCCCGGTCGTCGCCGAGCAGACGCAGGCGGACACGTTTCTTGCCTGTGGCCTGCTGGCCGAGACGCTGAGCCACATGGTCGACGCGTTTGCGCGCGACTATCTGGTGGAGCGCATGGACGACATGATAGAGCGCCGCATCATCACCGGCTACTATCCACGCCTGACGCTTGGGCCGGGCCAGCGTTTCGCTTCCAAAGGGGGATACATCGTCCGGTTCGCGGAGCCTGAGCATACACGGCTGACCGTGGACGGGGAGTGGACGGTGCCGTAGCGAAGCATCCAGGTGAAGGTCCATCCGGAGGGATGTGCGGATTGCCAAGATCCGCTAGCGCAGCGTGTCGATAATTGCTGAAGGAGGTTTCCATGAGCGCGTTCAAAGAACGATGGGGCAGGGCGCTGGTATCGGCCCTTGCGGCGGGGAGCACGATCGCGGCGGTGATGCCGTATGCGCTGGCGCACGATGGCGCCGATCCGCATGCGCATCACCACATGATGCGGGACACGCGCACATCCACCGCGGCCTACTCACTGCCATCCGTGACGCTGGTACGAGACGATGGCCGTACCGTGTCGCTGAAGGATGAACTGGACGATGGCCGCCCCGTGGTCCTGACGTTCATCTATACCACTTGCACATCCGTCTGCCCGGTGATCAGCCAGACGCTCTCGCAATTGCAGGGCGAGCTTGGCCCGAACAGGGACAAGGTGCACATGGTGTCGATCTCGATCGACCCGGAGCAGGACACGCCGTCGCGCCTGCGGGAATATGCGACGAAGTTCGGAGCGGGTCCCGAATGGCAGCACTACACCGGCGCTGTCGCCGCGAGCGTTGCCACGCAGCGCGCATTCAACGTCTATCACGAGGACAAGATGAACCACAGTCCCGTGGTATTCCTGCGTGCGGCGCCGGGCAATCCATGGCTGCGGATCGATGGCTTTGCTACCGCGGACGAGCTGTTCCTTGCCTATCAGAAGCTGGTCGCAGCTAACTGACTGGAGCATGATCCGGCTTCTGGCGCCTTGCAGGGATCTCCGTCAGGTCCCTGCAAAGCGCCGGAATGCCGACAGTAGACGTTTCGCTGGCCGGCAAGGCGGATGCCGGACGTCCCGTCTCAGCGCTCTGCTTGCGCCGCCGGGCTAGCCGCCATCACCGCCGGCGCCACCATCTGCGCGAGCAAGCGCAACACGGCCACCTCGGTCTGCGTCCACGCGCCGCGCGCCGCAAGGAAGTTGAACGTCCCTACGCATTGTCCGCGCTCACATACCGGTACATTGACCACGGCCGAAAGCGCAAGCCCGCGAATCGTCGAGATATCGTCGAACACGGCTTCAAGCGCCGCGTCCCCCTCGCCCACGAAGACCTCGCCCTGATGCAGCACGCAACGTGTCCACGGCGTATCAGCCTTGTACTTGCGGCCGCCCACTGGGTAGGCGGCGGTGTCGGAGGACCATAGCCGCACCACTTCGGAGCTGGCGCGCCGGTAGGCGTTGATGGTGAGCAGCCCCGGGCCCAGCAGCGCGGCAGTGGCGCTGCCGATCGCATCGAAGGCGATGGCGGGCTTGGCTGCGCGCGCCAGCGTGTCGCATAGCGAGGCTAGCAGCGCCACAGGCAAGGTCACGACGCAGGGCGCGGCGTCATTCACGATATCGGTCACGGTTTCACTCCCCCTTGATGCCCAGGTCCCGAATCAACTTGCCATAGCGGTCCGCGTCGCGGCGCAGGATGGTGCCGAACTGCTGGGGTGTGGAGGTGGCGGTTTCCACGCCGATGGCGTTCATCTTTTCTTTCACGTCCGGCAGCGACATGATGCGGTTGATCTCCTGGTTCAGGCGCGCCACCAGCGCCGGTGGCATGCCGGCCGGGCCGAAGGCGCCGTACCACACGGACAGCTCATAGCCGGGCACGGTCTCGGCCACGGTGGGCACATTGGGCAGCAGCGGCGAGCGCTTGGCTTCGGTCACGGCGAGCAGGCGCAGCTTGTTGGCCTTGACGTGGGGCAGGGTCTGCGTGCCGGCGGAGAACAGCAATTGCGTTTGCCCGGCCACGGTGTCGACCACGGCGGGCGCGCCGCCCTTGTAGGGCACGTGCAGCATCTGCACGCCGGCCATCTTCTCGAACAGCACCGCGCTCAGGTGGTTGGTGGAGCCAGGGCCGGCGCTGGCATAGGCCAGCTTGCCGGGGTTGGCGCGCGCGTAGGCGATCAGCTCCTTGACGTTGTGCGCGGGCACCGATGGGTTGACCACCATGGTGTTGGTGACAAAGGCCAGCAGGCCCAGCGGGGTGAAATCTTCCACGCCGCGAAAGGGCATGTTGGGCATCAGCGCGGGGTTCATCGCGTGCGTGCTCATGGAGCCGACCAGCAGCGTGTAGCCGTCTGGCTTGGCGCGCGCCACCATGGCAGAGCCGATATTGCCGGAGGCGCCGGGCTTGTTGTCGACGATCACCGGCTGGCCGAGCGAGCGGGTCAGGTGCTCGGACAGCACGCGGGCAAGGATGTCGGTGGAGCCGCCAGCGGCCCACGGCACGATCAGCGTGATGGGCTTTTGCGGGAAGGGATCGGCGGCGCCGGCGCCCGAGGCGGCGGCAAACAGCGAGAACGTGGCAAGGCCCAGCAAGCAGTGCTTCAAAACGGCTTTCATCTCTTTCCTTCTCCGATGGCTATGCGAACCGCACGGTGCGATCCGGTTTGATTCGATCCTGCAAGTCGGGTCCAGCAGACAGTGGACCAGTGAGCCAATGCACCGTCAGCGGCCCACTGCATATCCCTGCATGCCACGCGCATTGGCGCCGGCGCGCAGCACCAGCCGCCCCTGCGCATCGCGCTCCCGCGTGCAGGCGGACATCCGCCCCTCCGACCACGGCTCGCCTACTTTGACCTCGTGGCCGCGCGCGCGTAGCGCCGCGATGGTGTCCTCGGGCAGCCGGGACTCCACGCTGAGCCGGTTGAGCACCACCGAGCGCGGCCAGAACGAGCCGGGGAAATGATCGACATGCCAGGCAGGCGCATCGATGGCTTCCTGCAGGTTCATGCCGTGCACGGCGTGGCGCAGGAAGAAAGCGACGGACCATTGGTCCTGCTGGTCGCCGCCGGGGGTGCCGAAGACCATATAGGGCTCGCCGTCGCGCAGCGCGAGCGAGGGTGACAGCGTGGTGCACGGGCGCTTGCCCGGCGCTAGCGTGTTGGGCAGGCCCGGCTCCAGCCAGGTCATCTGCAGGCGGGTATTGAGCGCGAAGCCCAGCTCGGGAATCACCGGGCTGGACGACAGCCAGCCGCCCGATGGCGTGGCCGCGACCATGTTGCCCTCGCGGTCGATCACGTCGATGTGGCAGGTGTCGCCGACGAAGATCTCGCGTTCGGCCCATTCCGCTACCGGCGGCATGGCCGCAAAGGTGGGCTCGCCCACGCCGAAGCGCACATCGGCGCGGCGCAGCGTGCGCTCCGCCGCGCCGAGGTCGGGCAGGCGGGGCGCGCGGCCACCGACCGTGCCCGGCAGGATGTCGAGCGAGGCGCGTTCGCCGATCCGGCGTGCGCGTGCGGCGAGGTAGCCGGGATCGAGCAGGCCAGCCAGCGGCGCATCGCCAAAGCTGGGGTCGCCGTACCACGCCAGGCGGTCGGCCATGGCCAGCTTGGCCGCCTCGGCAATGCGGTGCACGAACTCGGGCGAGGTGGGTGCGTGCGCGGCGAGATCGGCGTGGCGCAGCATGCCGAGTTGCTGCAGGAATGCCGGGCCCTGGCTCCAGATGCCGCACTTGGCCACCGTATAGCGGCCAAAATCCAGCGT
The DNA here is from genome assembly GCF_058802485.1 of Cupriavidus sp. GW822-FHT02D05. Classification (NCBI taxonomy): domain Bacteria; kingdom Pseudomonadati; phylum Pseudomonadota; class Betaproteobacteria; order Burkholderiales; family Burkholderiaceae; genus Cupriavidus; species Cupriavidus sp. GW822-FHT02D05. Next base: position 47,687 of record NZ_JBXAOE010000041.1, read on the forward strand.
GGCGGGCGCTTCCACGGTGGGCACCCAGCGCGCCATGTCTTCATGGCGCAGCAGGCCTTTATGCCGCTCGCCAGTGGTGTCGCGCACCGCCTGGGTACGGCAGAAGCTGTCGATTTCCTTGGCGACGAAGCCCCGGTACCAGCAATCCAGCGCGGCGTCGATCTGCTGCTCGCGCGTGCCGCTGGCGGCTTCGGCCGTCTCGACGATGCGTGTATAGGTGCGTGCCACGCCAGGCACCGTATGCAGGCTGCCCGGGCGGGGCACGCGGCCGTCAGGCAGCCAGACATCGGCCGAGCTGTGCCATTCGTTCTGGAACAGTTCGCGCACCGCCAGGATGGCTTGCGAGATGCGTGGCACCAGCGGGAAGCCGTCGCGCGCATAGCCGATGGCGGGGGCCAGCACATCCGCCAGCGTCCAGGTGCCATAGTCGCGCAGCATGGTCAGCCACGCGCCGAAGGCGCCGGGCACCGTGGCGGGCAGCAGGCCGATGCCGGGCACCAGGTCCAGCCCCATGGCGCGCATCGCGGCCGGGTCGGCCAGCGCGGGCGCGGGGCCTTGCCCGCAGATGGCGCGCACCGCGCGTTCGCGCTCGCTCCACAGCAGGATGGGCACCTCCCCGCCCGGTCCGTTCAGGTGCGGCTCCACCACCTGCAGCACAAAGCCGCCGGCAACGGCCGCGTCGAACGCGTTGCCGCCGCGCTCCAGCACGCTCATGGCGGTTTGCGAGGCCAGCCAGTGGGTGGACGAGGCCACGCCAAAGGTACCGACGATTTCCGGGCGGGTGGTGAACATGGAGACTCCGTGGCGGATCGGGCAGGGTGGCGAAACGCGCTGGCGCTCAAGCGCGCAACGCAAGCCGAGTGGGGTTGGTGCCTGGGAGTATAAGGTCACCGGATAACCGCTTTTGGTCAATAATTTATCGTTGCATAACGGATTGGTTATGCATGGCACGGGCCATGGCCGCACTCGGACTACCCCTTCGCCAACGCGAAGAGCAGAAGCAGGACATTCACAACGATTAACGCGTACAACACCAGCATGGGCGCCGGCGTGCTCCGGCACTGCGCAACCACTTTGCGCAAGCGCTTGTCCCGTCCGCGTTTGAGCAGGTAGGCCAGGCTCATGCCGAACGCGCCAAACCAGGCCAGGTTGCCAAGAGTGCCCTTGGGGCTGGAAGCCGCCTTGTTAGCGAGTGGGGGCGCAGCGGCGACAGCCGGCGAAGCGAGGAACGACGTGTCCGTCGTGGAGGCGATCATGGCCGGTGGCGCGTTGTGCAGCGCGGCCATCGGCTGCGCCGGTGCTGGTGGATTCTGTCTGAGCGGCATTGGCCTTGCCGCTTCGCCGCGTCGTGGACTGTTATGCGCTTCCAGCCTCTCGCGCTGCTTGCCGGAGCGATCGGCGTCCCGGGCTGACTTCGGCCTGGCATCGTGCTGCGGCCATTGCGCGAAGACACCGTCAAGACAGTGCACGGAGTCGCAAGCGTCCCGCTTCTTGCGCCAGGCTACGATGTCCGCTTTGCGAATTGCACCTGCGTGGAGCAGCCGTTGCTGGTCGGCATAGATGCGCTCATAGCCAATCGACAGAAGGGCGTAATCGCAGATGAGCCGCGCCGCGCGCGGGCGTTTGTCTGTTTGCCGCGCGCACGCCGGGCCTTGGCAGCCGGCAGGGGCCGCACGGGGCGCTGTTTTACAGACGATGTCGGACGCCTGCGCACCAGGAATGGCAAACAGGCTCAATGCGAGGAGGACGGCCAGGTGGCCTGTGACCCTGTTCATCGTGTCTTCTCATAGAAGTGATGATTTCGGCGCTGAGGTCCGGCCGGGATCCGCCAAACATTGTGCTACAACGTCACCACCGCGGTCCGCGCGTTACCGCACGTACGCTGCCGGTGCCGGTGGTTCAAAAGTGCCTTTGTAAAATCAAAGGCTTGCAATGCGCACAGGCCCAGGACTTTCATTGCCCTCACCAGTCGACAAACTCCAGCACAACCTCATCTCGCGCCTGCGCCTGAAGCACCTCGCGCTGCTCCTGGCGCTGGACCGCCAGCGCTCGGTCTCGCGCGTGGCGGCCGAGATGGACCTGACCCAGCCTGCCGTGACCAAGGCGCTGCGGGAGATCGAGGAGATCTTCATGGTGCCGCTGTTCGTGCGTTCGCGCCGGGGGCTGGAGCCGACGGGCACCGGCGCGGCGGTATTGGCGCACGCGCGGCTGGCCATGGCGGATACGGAGGCGCTGGGGCGGGAGCTGGCGGTGATCGGCGCCGGACTGCACGGGCGGCTGCGCATCGGCGTGATTCCCTATGTGGCGCCGGTGGTGCTGGACGCGGCCTGCTCGCACGGCCTGCTGCAGCAGCCGCGCGTGGCGGTGCTGGTGCGCGAGGGCACCACGGATGAACTGGTGGCGGCGCTGCGCGCGCACGAGCTCGATTGCGTGATCGCGCGGTCCTTCTACGCGCCCGGCGACGACATCGCGCAGACGCCGCTCTACCGCGAAGAGCCAGCGCTGGTGGTGCCTAACGACGCCGCCGCGCGGCTCGCGCGCGGCAAGCTGGACTGGCAGCGCCTGGCGGCGCTGGACTGGATCCTGCCGCCCGCGCACACGCCGATCCGGCGCACCATCAACACGCTGTTCGCCACCGCCGGCGCGGTGCCGCCCACGCCAATGGTGGAAACCTATTCGATCAAGACCATCGCCACGCTGATGCGCAACCAGCCACGCGCCATCACCATCGTGCCGCGCGCGGTGGCGGCCGAGCTCGCGGCCACCGGCAGCGCGGCTGTGCTGCCGCATACGCTGACGTGGGACCTGCCCGCGGTGGGCGCGATGTGGTTGCGGCGCACGGAGCATAGCGAGCCGCTGCAGGCGCTGGTGCGGGCGTTGCTGGAGGCGGTGGGGGTGAAGGCGGGAGGCTGAAGGGGAGACGGCCGGCACAGGGTCAATGCGCGCGCCTCCAGATTTGCAGTATCTCGATGGACGTCGCTTTCGCGTCTGATCGCCTAAAGGGCTGATCGATCCATGGATCCGCGGCTATCGCACGCCGCCACGGTCTGTCGTGTTGGGCCACCGTCGCGCGGCATGCAATACACGCAATATCTCCACGCTATCGTCCGCAATGCGGTAGACCATGATGTAGTTCGATCTCACCACGCACTCTCTGGTGCCGCCGACTCTGCCAGCCTTCTACAACTCCGGCCGCTGCTGGACCTGATCCACGAGGGCTTCAAAAGCTTCATCCAACTCCACCGCGGCAACAGGATTGTCTTCACCGATGTAATCCATGATTGCCGCTCGATCTTCAAGCGCCGCTGGCTGCCAGCGTAGCCGCATCACCCGGTAGCCTTGGTCCTGCGAAGCAGCGCATCACGACGCTTCGCGAAAATCCGGCGAGCCTCATCGTCTTCGACGCTTGGACGCGCGTCTTCAAGACTGGCCTGCACCTGCTGGCGAAACCAAGCGTCATGGTTAGCCGCCTCGTCCTGGCTGCGCTTGACATAGTCGCGCATGAAATCACGAAGCAACAATGATGCGGGCCGGTTATGGGCCTTCGCAGCCTCGGTGAAAAGTGCTTTTAGCGCATCGTCAACGCGGAAGGTGAAGGTGGTTTCGGACATGAGCGACGATCTCCATGCAGATACTAGGTATGTATTTTGCATTAACAGTGCACTGCGAACAAACCGAATCGAACAACTACGTCGTGGCCGCATCGGACACAGCGCACTGTTGATGCGCGCTAGTGCGCGCACAATGATGTGCCGGTGGGCCATCGTGTGGATGGCCTGCCGCCCTATAGCGCTCGCCTGGCGGTTTGCTGCACCATGTCGCGAAACACCTTGGCCGTGGGCGAGAGCGGTACGCTGTGCCGGGTGATCAGGCCCAGGGTCCGCGACACCTCGGGCTCGACCAGCGGGATGCCACGCAACGTGGCATGCCCCTTCACGGGCAGGGCCAGGCGCGGCACCGCGGCGACGCCCAGCCCGGCTTCGACCAGCCCGAGCAGCGTCGACACATGGGCCACTTCAAAGAAACTTGTCGGCCTGCGTTCGCAGTTTGCCAATGCCGAGTCAATCAGCACGCGATTGCCGCTGGAGCGGTCGACGGTCATGAACCGCTCGTCGGCCAGCTCCGACCACCTTACGCTTTTGCGGCGCGCAAGCGGATGCGCATGCCAAACGGCTAGCACAAATTTCTCGCTGAAGATCCCTTCGAAGGCGACATCCGGCTCCTGCGTTCCGATGAAGTTGATGCCGAAGTCCGCGCGCCCGGTGATGACGGCATTCAGCACGGTGTTGGCGCTTTCATCCAGTACACGGACACGGATGCGCGGGTAGTGCTGCGCAAATCGCAGGATCACCGATGGCAGGAAGTAGTAGGCGGCGGACGGCACGCAGGCCACCGTCACCAGGCCGCTGCGTTGCGCGGCAAGGTCCGTGATGTTCAGCACCCCTCCCTCAAGCTCCTCGAGTGCTGCCCGTGCGTGATCCAGGAACAGGCGTCCGACGTTCGTCAATGCAACGTGGCGCGTGCTGCGTTCGAACAGCTTGACACCCAGGATGCCTTCCAGCTTTTCAATGCGCCTGCTCAGTGCCGGCGGCGAGAGGTGGAGGTCGTCCGCGGCCGCGCGGAACGACAGTCGGTCTGCTACGGCCACGAATGCCTGCAGTTCCTGCAAATCGAAATTGATGCGTGCCATGCAACGATGTCTCCTGGGATTGCAATATACAAATGATTACCTTGAGGACATCATAAATGCATGAGCAAAGACATTCCCTGTGTATTGATGCGTGGCGGCACTTCCCGCGGACCCTTGTTCCGTGCGGACTGGCTGCCCGAGGACCCGGCCAGGCGGGATCAGGTATTGCTGTCGGCGATGGGCTCGCCCCATGCCTTGCAGGTCGATGGGCTTGGCGGTGGCAGTTCGCTGACCAGCAAGGCGGCGATCGTATCGTGTTCGCTTCGGCCAGGATGCGATATAGATTATCTGTTTGCGCAGGTTGCGGTTGACAGGAATCGGGTAGACACCCGTCCCAACTGTGGAAACATGCTCGCCGCCGTGGCGCCATTCGCCATCGAGGAGGGCTTGGTCCGGGCCGGCCAGTGCGCGACTACCATCCGCATCTTCAACGTCAATACCTCGTCAGTCGTCGAAGCCGTGGTCCAGACCCCGGGCGGTCAGGTGACCTACGCCGGCGATACGCGGATCGATGGGGTTGCCGGGACAGCAGCCCCGATCATGCTGAACTTCCTGGATGCATGGGGGCGCGTGACCGGCGCCATGTTCCCGACCGGGAACACGATCGACGTGATCGACGAGGTCCCGGTTACCTGTATCGATGCCGCCATGCCTCTCGTTGTCGTTCATGCGGTGTCGCTCGGCGTGCGTGGAGACGAAACACCCACGGCGCTCGATGCCAATGCGCAGATGCTCGCGCGGCTGGAGTCGATGCGCAGGGAGGCTGGTCGCCGGATGGGCTTGGGCGATGTCAGCAACAGCGTCATTCCCAAGCCCGTTCTCGTCAGCCGCTACGGCAGGGCGAATGAGATCACGTCACGCTATTTCACCCCTTCGCATTGCCACGCGGCACACGCCGTGACCGGTGCAGTCGGCATTGCGGCGGCATATTGCGTGCCTGGGACAGTGGCCAACGGGCTTGCTTCGACGCCCTCGCCGGAAGGCCGCATCGTGGTGCATCACCCTGCCGGCAGCATCGAAGTCCACGTCGAGCTGGAGCGTGATGGCGGCCCGCCGCGCTTCCGGCGTATCGGGCTCGTGCGCACCGCCAGACGCATCATGAAAGGCATGCTGTCCGTTCCCGACGAAGTGCTGGGCTGACGCCCAGGGTGCTTCGACCTGCATCGCATCACGAAAAAAAACACCAGGAGACCATCATGGCTTGTACCTTCAGGCACGCCTGTGCCATCGCGCTGGCCCTCACTGTCGGCGTGGCGCACGCCTTCCCCGACAAGAACATTACGATCGTCGTTCCAACCTCGGCGGGTGGCGGCAACGATGCCATGGCGCGCGTGATCGCCCAGCGCATGAGCGTGTCGCTCGGCAAGCCGGTGGTTGTGGAAAACCGTGCCGGCGCCAACGGCGCGATCGCTTCCGAGTATGTCGCGCGGGCCAAGCCGGACGGGCATACCATCCTGTTCGGATACATCGCGACGCATGGGATCAACCCGGCTCTTCAGAAGCTGCGCTACGACCCGGTAAAGGATTTCGCGCCGATCGGCATGGTCGCAAGTTCCCCCACCTTGGTTGTGGTCAACCCGACGGTGAAAGCCGGCGACATGAAGCAGCTGATCGACCTGGCGCGCTCCAAGGATGCCAACCTGAACTACGCCTCCGCGGGCAATGGCACCGCGCCCCATGCCGCCGCGGAACTATTCAGGCAGGCCACGCAGACGCAGATGGTGCACGTGCCCTACAAGGGATCCGCGCCGGCGCTGGTCGATACGATCGCCGGCAATACGCAGATCATGTTCCCGAGCTTGTTCACCGCCTACCCGCAGATCCGCAACGGCAAGGTTCGCGTTCTCGCCGTGGCCAGCAGCAAGCGCACGCCGCTGCTGAGGGACACGCCGACACTGAACGAGCTGGGGATCGATGTCGCGGTCGATCAATGGTATGCCATGTTCTCCCCCGCGGGCACGCCCCCGGAGATCGTCGCCCGGCTGAATGCGGAACTCAATGCAGCGCTGCGCGATCAGGAGGTCGCGGACAAGATCGCGGAGCAAGGCGCCTACGTGCAGACCAGCACGCCACAGGAACTCGGCGCGCTCGTGAGCGCCGAGCTCGCCAAATGGAAGCGGGTGGTTCAGGCGGCCGGCATGACCACGGACTGACTCCGGCAATTCCCGGTGTGCGGCGCCAGCCCAGTCAAGCTCGGTGCATCGCGCGATTCGCACACGCCCTTGCCTCACAGCATGGCCTTGCAACATGGCCTCACAAAACCTGACCACGGGGGACAAATGAACCAATACCGGCTCGCCATTCGCGTCGCAAAGCACACTTCGCTCGGTGCGATCTCTACACTGATGGCGTGCGCCGCGCATGCCCAATCCAGCGTGGCGCTGTACGGCATCGTCGACGCCGGCATCCGGTACGCGACCAACGCTAATACGGCCAGGGACGGCAAGCTCGAACTATCGGAGGGCGCGCTGAACGGGTCGCGATTCGGACTGCGGGGTAGAGAGGATCTCGGCGCAGGGACTGCAGCGGTCTATGTGCTGGAAGCGGGCTTTGACCTCGGCACCGGAAGCGCCCTGCAGTCATCCGTCGCGGGCTATGGCCAAGCGTCATCCGGTGGCACGGGGCGCTTGTTCGGCCGGCAGGCTTTTGTCGGGATGCAAAGCCGTTTCGGCGCGATCACGCTGGGCCGCCAGTATGGCGTCGCCTATCAGGCGATGGCAGGCGCGCAGATCTTCGGCAACCCGAACCTGGACACGCTGGCGATCGCTCGCGTCTATACCGGTAGCCGGCAAGACAATGCGGTCAAATATGAAGGAAAGGCCGGCAGCTGGAAGCTGGCCGCGCACCACGCCTTCGGTGAAGTGCCCGGCAACACGCGCGCCAATGCCGGTACCGGGATCAGCCTCGGCTACGATGACAAGAAATTCCAGGCGAGTGCGTCTTACCAGCAGGCCCGAAGTGCCAATGGCGCGCAGGCAAGAAAGACCGTGGGCGCTACGGCCGGATACGCGAGCGGCCGCCTGAAAGCGACTGCCGGATACCTCTCCAACCGCTACAGCGCCACTGGCACCCGAAACGAAGTCATCATCGGCGGCGTCAGCTATCAGTGGTCACCGGCCTGGCTGGTCGGCGTGGGCGCATTTCACGATGAGCAGAAGGACCCGGGCGGCCGGCGCTCGGCCGCCTATCTTCTCGCCGACTACCGTTTATCCAAGCGCACGGATGTCTATTTCGAAGCCGACTACAACCGCATCACTGGCGGATACGCGCTGATCAAGTCGCAAGGAAGGGTAGGTGGCAAGGTGGGTGCGATGGTCGGGCTTCGGCATGTTTTCTGATGCATCGCTCGCAACCGCGGCTTGCCGGAGCGCGCAAGCCGTTCGTCCGGATGCAGGCAGCGAATACGGGGCCGGCGGCGCCTGTCGCATGGCGCCGCCGGCCCTGTCCGATGCGCTCGGGCGCCGCAGACGGCTTCGGCCTCACTCAATAATCTCGAACTCCCCGAAATACGCTTCATTCAACGTCAGTCCCAACCCCGGCAAGTTATCGTCCAATTGCAGGTACCCCCTGTCCGGCGCCGGCTCCCCCTTGAAGATGTAATAGAACAGCTCATTGCCCACTTCCACGTCGTGCACCGGGAAGAACTCGGACATCGGCGATGCGGTCGAGGCCATGGTGAGGTGGTAGTTGTGCATCTGGCCCGCGTGCGGGATGACCGGCACGGACCAGGCCTCGGCCATGGCGTTGATCTTCTGCGCGGCGGTGATGCCGCCAACCCGGTTGGTGTCGTACTGGATCACGTCCACCGCGCGGCGCTCCAGCAGGTCCTTGAAGCCGTAGGAGGTGAACTCATGCTCGCCGCCGGAGATGGGGAAGGGGCTCATCTTCTTGAGTTCGGCGTAGCCTTCGATGTCGTCGGCAATCACCGGTTCTTCCAGCCAGCGCGGGTTGAATTCGGCCAGGCGCGGAATCATGCGGCGGGCGTACTCCAGCGTCCAGCCCATATAGCACTCCAGCATGATGTCGACGCTGTCGCCCACCAGCTCGCGCAGCAGGCGCACTTGCTCGATGTTCTTCTGCATGCCGGCGGGGCCATCCTTCGGGCCATAGCCAAAGCGCATCTTCATGGCGGTGAAGCCTTGGTCGAGATAGCTCTGGGCTTCGGCCAGGAACGCGTCGCGGTCGTCGTTGTTGTAGAGCTTGGAGGCGTAGCACCAGAGCTTTTCCTTGGTGCGCCCGCCCAGCAGCTTGAACACCGGCTTGCCCACGGCCTTGCCCATCAGGTCCCACAGCGCGATGTCGACCGCCGAGATCGCTGCCATGCCGATGCCCTTGCGGCCCCAGGCATGGGTGCGGCGATACATCTTCTGCCACAGATATTCATTGTCGAAGGGGTCCTGGCCGATCACGATCGGGGCCAGGTACTGGTCGATGATTTCCTTGGCCACGCGCGGCGCCAGCGCGCAGTTGCCGATGCCGACGAGGCCCGTGTCGGTCTCGACTTCCACCACCAGCCAGCCGTGGAAGCGGAAGGAGCCCATGGCGTCGCCGCGCTCGAACAGGATGTCGGTGGCGTTGGTGCAGAAGTGGGCCTGCGGGGGCACCGTCTTGCCCTTCCATTCAAAGACGCGGGTGCGAATGCTGGTGATTTTCAAGAGAGTCTCCGTGGGTTTGGTTGCCAGTGGCGAATGGGTGGCGGGCTTAGTGGGCTTACTGGCCTTGGCGGGCTGCGCGGCTGCTGCCCATCTGGCAGGCAATGCGGAAAGCCTGCAGCGTGGCGCCGAGGTCGGCGCGGCCTTGCTGCGTGATATCGAAGGCGGTGCCGTGGGCCGGCGTGGTGATCGGCACCGGCAGGCCGCCCTGTACGGTGACGCCGCGCGAGAAACCCATCAGCTTGATGCCGATCTGGCCCTGGTCGTGATACATGGTGACGATGGCGTCGAACTGCCGCTGCGCCGGGCCACCCTGCACCTTGAGGAAGATGGTGTCGGCGGGGAACGGGCCATCGGCCGCCACGCCGCGCGCCTGCGCGTCGGCCACGGCCGGCGCGATGATGTCGATCTCCTCGCGTCCGAAGGCGCCGTTGTCGCCGTTGTGCGGGTTCAGGCCACACACGGCAATGCGCGGGCGGGCCATGCCGGCGCCGCGCAGGGCCTGGTCGATCAGGTCGATGGCGTCGCCCACGCTGGCGCGGTTGATCATTGCGGGCACGTCCTTGAGCGCCACGTGCGATGTCACGCGGGAGGTCCACAGGCCATCGAGCACATTGAACTCGCAGAAGGCGCCGTGGTAGCCGAGCTTCTCGGCGAACCAGTGCAGCTCGTCGTTATGCCCCATGCCGGCGGCATGCAGCGCGCTCTTGTTGAGCGGGCCGAACAGGATGGCATCGGCCTTGCCGGCGTCGGCCAGCTCCAGCGCCAGTGCCAGCGTGCCGAGGCTGTAGCGGCCGCCTTCGGCGCTGGCCACGCCGCGCTGGTAAGCGGGCTTGCCGTCGAGCTGCCAGTGGAACAGGCGCGCCGCATTGTTGCTGTCATTGCCGGCGAACACCAGCGCATCGGTTTCGCGCAGTGCGATGTCAACACCGGCCACCTGCATGCCGTGACGCCATTCGTCGCGATCGGCAATCAGCAGGATATCGGCGCGCGCCGCGGTATCGGGGTCCGCGAGCAGCTTGGCGATCAGTTCGGGGCCGATGCCGGCGGGGTCGCCGAGCACCATGGCGATTCTGGGTCGTTGGGTCATGGGGTTCTCAGAGTGATCGGGAGATATTGGTTCAGTCCAGCTTGACGCCGAGCTCGGCGATCATCTTGCCGTAGCGTGCATATTCGGCGCGCGAGAAGGCATCGAACTGGGCGGCATTGAGCGTGCCTGGCAGCGCGCCTACGTCGTTCAGGCGGCGCACGGTGTCGGGATCCTTGAGTACGGTGGCTAGCGCGGCGCCCAGCTTTTGCAGCGTGGCGGGTGGCGTGCCGGCGGGGGCGTAGACGCCGTACCAGGCATTGGTCTGGATGCCCGGCACGCCGGCTTCGGCCAGCGTGGGCACGCTCTGCAACAGCGCCGAGCGCTGGTCGGCGGTGACCGCCAGCGCGCGCAGCTTGCCGGCCTTGATATGGTTGATGACGGACGGCATGGTCTCGAAGCTCATGTCGACCTGTCCGCCCATCAGGTCCACCAGCGCGCTGCTGCTGCTCTTGTAGGGCACGTGCAGCAACTTGCCATGGATCTGGTGCGCAAACGCCGCGCCGGCCAGGTGCTGGGTGCTGCCGACGCCGGAGGAGCTATAGCGGAATTTGTCGGGATTGGCCTGGATCTGCGCCACCAGCGACTTGACGTCGCGCGCCGTCACCTGGTTGTTGACCACCAGCACATTAGGCACCGACGACACCAGCGCCACCGGCACCAGGTCCTTGAGCGGATTGAATTGCAGCTTGAGCAGGTGCGGCGCGATGGCTTGCGAGGTGACCACACCCATCAGCAGCGTATTGCCATCGGGCGCGGACTTGGCGGTAATGTCGGCGGCGATGGTGTTGGAAGCGCCGGGCCGGTTGTCCACCACCACGGGTTGCTTGAGGATGGCGGCGAGCTTGTCGGAGACGATGCGGGCCATGACGTCGGTGCCGCCGCCGGGCGCGGCACCCACCATCAACCGTACCGGGCGGGTGTCTTGCGCGTAGGCGCAGGTCATGGCGGCGGCAATTCCCAGCAAGCCGGCGAGGGCGCCGGACATCCATCGTTTCATCGTTGTCTCCATCATTGTTATGGGCCTGCGCTGATGTGCTGATGCGCGGATAGCCAGACTATAGGGATGGGAGTGATATCTGACTAATGATGTTTATTGAATGGGTGATTACCTGTGGGAATACATGGGGGAGCCCCCCGGTGTCTCTTGCACGCCCTGCGGCCAGCCTGAACGCCCTTTCAGGCTGGCGTGCACCCGGCACGCAGCAGCTTGATCAGCTGGCCGGCCGCGGCGGACAGCGTGCCCCCGCGCCGGGTCACGATGCCGAAGGTCTGTTGCCGGGACTGCATCCGCACCGGCAGGATCCGCAGCAGCTTTTGCCGGGCAAACAGCTCCGCCACGCTGGTCGGCAGCAGCGATACCAGCCTGGCGCTGCGCTGCAGCATGGTCACCGTGACAAAGGTGGACGAGGTGGAGATCGCATTGGGCGGCATGCCCAGTCCCGCCATGTCCAGCTCCCGCTGCAGCAGGGCATGCATGGGCATCTGGCCGGGATAAACGATCCAGCGGTAGCCGGCAAGGTCGGCAAAGCCCAGTTCCCGGCCGCGCGGCGCCGCGTGGGCATAGCCCACCACCACGGAGATCGGCTCGTCGCCCAGCGGCTCGTAGTGATAGCTGGCGGGCTGGTCGCTTACCAGCGCACGACCGATGACAAGGTCCAGCCGGCCATCGTCGAGCAGCGTCAGCATGCGCAGGCTGGTGTCCTCGACGATCTCGATGGACAGGTTCGGCTGGTCGGCCTGCATGGCATCGAGCGCCGGCACCAGCACCTGCGGCACCGCGCCCATGATGGTGCCCACGGCTAGGTGCCCGCCACGGCCCGAGCGGATCTCGGCCATGTCCTGGCACAGCGACGTCAGGTCCGTTGCCAGCAGGCGGGCATAGCGGATCACGCAGTGGCCGAACTGGTTCGGCCGCATGCCGGTCTTGGAGCGCTCGAACAGCGGCGCATCGAGCATGCCTTCCAGTTCCTGCAAGGCCTTGCTGGCCGCGGACTGCGTCATGGCCATGGCCGACGCGGCCTGGTGCAGCGATTTGTGGTCGTCCAGCGCGATCAGCAATTGCAGTTGCTTCATGCGCAGGCGGGACATCAGCACGTCCAGCGTGGCTTTCATGTGCGTTCTGGTTCCGGAAGGATGACGGTCATGTGAGCGGCCATGTGAAGCGGCCATGTGAGTCGTAAAAGCGATCACGAGATGGAAAGGTTTCAATATACAGCGTGGCATGGCGCGCCGTATATTCATTCCCTGCCGCAAGTCGCCCAGCCATAACAAGGAGAGAGACACCATGCCCGATATCCATCCCGCCTACCGTGGCGTATTCCCGGTGGCCCCCACCATCTTCGATGAGCAGGGTGGCCTCGACCTCGACGGCCAGCGCCGCTGCATCGATTTCATGATCGACGCAGGCTCCAACGGCATCTGCATCCTGGCGAACTTCTCCGAGCAGTTCGTCCTCACCGACGATGAGCGCAGCCTGCTGATGACCACGGTGCTTGAGCACGTGGCCGGCCGCGTTCCGGTGATCGTCACCACTACGCATTTCAGCTCGCGCATCTGCGCCGAGCGCAGCCGTGCCGCGCAGGATGCCGGCGCCGCCATGGTGATGGTGATGCCGCCGTACCACGGCGCCACCATCCGCGTGCCCGAGCGCGCCATCTACGAGTTCTTCGCGACCGTCTCGGCGGCGATCGATATCCCCGTCATGATCCAGGACGCGCCTGTCAGCGGCACCACGCTGTCGGCGCCGTTCCTGGCGCGCATGGCCAAGGAGATCGCCAACGTCTCGTACTTCAAGATCGAGGTGCCGCAAGCCGCGGTAAAGCTGCGCGAGCTGATCGCGCTTGGCGGCGACGCCATCGTCGGCCCGTGGGATGGCGAGGAAGCCATCACGCTGATGGCCGACCTCGATGCCGGCGCCACCGGCGCGATGACCGGCGCGGGCTTCCCCGATGGCATCCGCAAGATCGTGGATGCCTACCAGGCCGGCGACACGGAGCTGGCCGCGCAGCATTACCAGCAATGGCTGCCGCTGATCAACCATGAGAACCGGCAAGGCTGGCTGGCAACCGCCAAGGCGCTGATGAAGGAGGGCGGCGTGATTGCCTCCGACGCGCTGCGCCATCCCTTGCAGCCCATGCACCCGGCCACGCGTGCCGGCTTGCTGCAGATCGCGCGCCGGCTGGATCCGATGGTGCTGCGCTGGGGCAAGTGAGGCGAGCCGTGGCTGACGCGAGCCGCTAACCCCTATCCCCTATCTCCTAACCCATATCGAACGACTGGCGGCGCCGCTGACGCGCCGCTTTTTCATTTCAAGGACCCAAGATGAACCTCACAGGCGAACTGCTCATTGGCCGCCAGTCGGTGCGCGGCACCCATGGCGAGATCCGGGCCATCGATCCCGCATCCGGCGAAACCCTGACACCGGCTTTTGGCGGCGCCACGCGCTCGCAACTGGACCAGGCTTGCGCGCTGGCCGCGCAGGCGTTCGATGTGTATCGCGAAACGCCGCTCGCGCAACGCGCTGCGCTCCTCGAGAAGATCGCTGCCAATATCCTGGAGCTCGGCGACGCGCTGATTGCGCGCTGCGTCAGCGAGAGCGGCCTGCCGCGCGCCCGCATCGAAGGCGAACGGGGGCGCACCGTGGGCCAGTTGCGCCTGTTTGCCGGCGTGGTGCGGCAGGGCGACTTCCTCGGCCTGCGCATCGATCCCGCGCAGCCCGAGCGCATGCCGCTGCCGCGCGTGGACCTGCGCCTGCGCCACATCGCGCTGGGCCCGGTGGCCGTGTTCGGCGCCAGCAATTTCCCGCTGGCGTTCTCGGTGGCGGGTGGCGACACGGCGTCGGCGCTCGCCGCCGGCTGCCCGGTCGTCGTCAAGGCGCATCCGGCGCATCCCGGTACCTCGGAGCTGGTCGGCCGTGCGATCCAGCGGGCGGTGGAAGAACTTGGCTTGCCCGAGGGCACGTTCTCGCTGCTGTTCGACTCCGGGCTGGAGATCGCGCAGGGGCTGGTCAGCGATCATCGCATCAAGGCGGTCGGCTTCACCGGCTCGCGCGCCGGCGGCACCGCGCTGATGCAGCTTGCCGCGGCCCGCAACGAGCCGATTCCCGTCTACGCGGAAATGAGCAGCATCAACCCGGTCCTGCTGTTCCCGCACGCGCTGGGCAACCGCGCTGATGCCATCGGCAAGGCATTCGCTGCCTCGCTGACGCTGGGCGCGGGCCAGTTCTGCACCAATCCCGGCCTGATCCTTGCCGTTGACGGCCCGGATCTGGAGCGCTTCCTGGCAGCGGCCGAAGCGGCGATCGCGCAGATCCCGGCTTCAACCATGCTCACGCCCGGCATTCACCGCGCTTACGGCGCCGGGGTGGAAACCATCGGCTGCCATCCGCAGGTGAACACCGTAGCGCGTGGCCAGGGGGGTGTGCGATACCAGGGGCAGGCCGCATTGTTCTCCACCACCGCGCAAGCGTTCCTTGAACACGAGGCCCTGCGCGCGGAGATTTTCGGCGCGGCGTCGCTGGTGGTGCGTTGCCCGGACCTGGCCACCATGCAGCGCGTGGTGGAATCCCTCGAAGGGCAATTGACCGCCGCCATCCACGTCGATGAAGCCGATTACGACACCGCGCGCAGCTTCCTGCCAGCCTTGGAGCGGCGCGTGGGCCGGATCTTGGTGAACGGTTTCGCCACGGGTGTGGAAGTCAGCCACGCCATGGTGCACGGTGGCCCATATCCGTCCACGTCGGACGGGCGTTCGACTTCCGTTGGCTCGCTGGCGATCGCGCGTTTCCTGCGTCCGGTCTGCTACCAGGACATGCCCGCGGCTTTGCTGCCGCAAGCGCTGCGCGCGGGCAATCCGCTGGGCCTTGCGGTGCGGGTGGACGGCGAAATGCAATCCAGCCGTTAGCCGTTAGCCGTTAGCTCACCGGTTCCATCTCGCTTCAAGGCAAAGCGCGCGGCGCGGCTGTCAGCCGGCACCGCGCGCGGTGAAACCTCTTGCTAACGGATGCATCAGGCGTTGGCGCCTTCGGTGAAGACATCGACCTTGCCGCTGCGAGCGCCGTCGGTGTAGGCATCGAAGCTGCGGGCCGGTGTAGCCGAGACGCCGGTGCGATCCAGGCCGGCAACCAGCGCGCCATCGGTGTACGGGTCAAACTTGCCGGCACGTGCGCCGTCGGTGTAGGCATCGAATCCGCGGGCCGGCGAAGCCGAAACCCCCGAGCGGTCCAGGCCGGCGATGCGGGCGCCGTCGGTGAAGGTATCCAGCTTGCCGCTGCGCGCACCGTCGGTGAAGGTGTCGGTGGACCGGAAGTCGTAGCCATACTTGTCGGCGGGGACCGAGGTGCGGAATTCATAGCCGTACTTGTCGCCGGCGAGGGTGTCCTTGGCGGAAGCGGCCTGGGCGGCGCCGATGGCGGCGAGCGAGAGCACGAGGGTGGAAGCGAGCTTGAGGGCGAAGGTCTTGGTCATGATGTTCTCCAGTATCTTAAAATTCGTTGAATTTCGTTGA